>JBDRVU010000012.1:0-15522 GCA_039802085.1 Caldifarciminota bacterium | reverse complement strand
GACTCCAATCTTAATGTATCTACTCTAATTAATGTTGCCTTCAATTTTAGGGTATTGGTAAAAAGCGATTCGGTAAGATAAAGTTGCACCTTTGGTTTAATCCCTCTTTTCCTTTCAATCATCCCCTTAAAGACCTGATAGTTTAGAGCCGGATCTTCGGTGCGCACTGGTCCTTCACCATCAAAGAAGGTAGTCGGTTCAATATTATCCTGATAATAGAAGTTGGCTCGGTTTTCCACATAAGTTGGACTTAAAGTATCACCCAACCGTCGCCGATGATAGGCGATTATGGCGATAGAATCGTGAAACTCCTTTTCTAAACTATCAAGGGTCTTTGCCGCGTAGGGACAATAGGTACAGCGGATATGGGTGAAAAACTCACAAAGAACAACTCGTTCGTAGGGGGTAATCTCAACTTTCGGCGCTTCCGAGCAAGAAAAAAAGAGACCTTCCTCATCTTCTTCTCTTTTGGGAAACGGAGGAAATAAATTCCGGGGGAAACTCTTTTTAGGGAGTTTATCCTTCTGCCATCCGCGGTAAAAATTTCTACCCCTTCTTTTAGATTAACGATTCCGGCTGCCGAATAGAACTTCTCTCCTTTCTTTGCTTCTTTTAATCCCCCTAAACCACAATTGACATCGTCAATAAACCATCCTTCATCAGTTACGTTATAATCCGAAACAAATCGGAAGCGGATGCGCATTGTTGTCCCGACTAATGTGGGAAGGGAATAGATTTGATTGATCCAACCACCGCTACCTCCGGTCCAATATTCCAAATTCTGCCAGCGATTGCCCGCACTCACATCAAAAAAGACATAATCGTAATCCGGTTCGGTTGCGTAGTAATGCCAGAAACTTATTTCCGGACTTCCCAAGATGAAATAGGGAGAAACTAAATACCCATCCGATTCGTTCACATAATTAGAAAACCAGGAGTGGGTTGGCGAATGACTCCTCTGGGTGGTAATCTGCCAATAGTCATTTATTCCATAATGAGTCCACCTTCCCTGCCCGGATTCAATCTCATCAGAAAAACCTAAATTTCGGGAGATGAGAAAAGGAAAGAAGAGAGAGTCGGTATAAGAATCCGATGCCGAAATTGATAGTTTTAAGTTGACCAAAGTCTCCGGCGCCGTTGGTGAGATTAGAATAGTGTAAGGGGTTCCTGATTGGACAATCCCGCCGATTGGAATATCCCCAAAATTTGCCTCATCAGTTAAAATCTGAATGTAAGGATTAGAAGAAGATAACCGACCGCCCACATTTACCAAATCTTTGCTCCCGTAGTTGCCAAGAGAAATCGTCAAATTAACCGTATCGCCCAATCTCGGTATAGAAGAAGGGACAAAACGGAGAAATTCAATTTTCCCTTTCCCGATTAAAGCAACCTGGGAAGCAGCCAGAATCTCCCGCGTGGAATTATCTTGGAGGAAAACGATAATTTCACAATTTCGGGCAACAATCCCTCCGGGCAGGGTAAAATTCCGGGTGCGGGTAATAGAATCCATCCCAGGGATTGTCACTGGCTCACCCGAAGCGTCTGGCAGCATCATTCTGAGGACCGAGTGTAAAGAATCCATCCCCTGCCAGGGATAGTAGATATGGCTTTCGGTTAAGGCAACCTGAAGTTGGGCAGAAAGAGAAGAACCTAACTCATTTTTAATTTTGATTGTCAAATTACCGTTCCTCGTAGTGGAATCATAAGCAAGGATTAAAAAAATTCGGGCTGGGCTTTCGGTATTACGCCGACCATCAAAATAAGCCCGATAAGTTGGATACATCGTTCCGGTATGGACACCACCAACAACCCGATAATTACCATCAAGACAGACGGTGGGATAACCACTGATGCCGTAGTAACCCATGCGGGTGGCGGAATATTGATTATAAAACGGGTCGGAAGAAGAAGAGTGATAGGCAATCACGACCACCGAATCAAAGGCGACTTTCTCCAATTCCTCTAAACCCCGAGCCGCGCCCGGACAATAGGTACACCAAGTAGCGGTGAAATCCTCACAGACCATCACCCGCCGGGCACCGAAGAGGGAGAAGGCAAGAAAAAAGAGAATAATGAAAACTCGCTTCATAACCACCTCCAAAATAAATTGTCTTTTAATTTAATAAAAAAAAGTAATTTGTCAATGGGTTAATCCGTAAGGATTTTAGAAGCGGAAAAGTATCCAAAGGTTTATTTCAACACTCTGCGAGCGGAGACGGGTCACAAGATTATGGAAAGAGGAATAACCGATATTGGCTCCGGCATCAAGGGCCGAAGAGACCCGATAGGAAGTCGAAAGCCGAGTGGAGATATTTTCGTCCGAACCGATCGGGGTGCGCACTCCAACTTCTATCCTTTCACTTTCCCTTCGGGAATAACGAAAATCCCAAGAAAGGGTCATCTCCTGCGTCAATTTTATCTTAGGTAAAACTAAGATTTTAATCCCGCGGGGAGCAGAAAAGGCATGACTGATGGAAAAGTCAAAACCGCTTTCTTTGGTCTCGGTTCGGCTGATATTTTCCGGTCCGGTGAGATAAACATCGTCCGAAGTAATAGAATAATTTAGATTGAAATTGGTATTTATCCTTTTTTTCCAAGTGGTCTGCCAGCCGATTAAAGGGGAAAAACTATTTCTTTTCCCGAGTCTTAATCCCCTTTCCGAAAGTTTGCCTGAAGGCAATAACTGTCCACTTTTATCCTGGCTCCGCTGGTAGCCGATTGAGAGATTGGAACTAGTTGCCCATTTCTTTAAGAACCTTTCCACCTTACTTAAAGTGATACTCAATGAGGGCCAAATTACTCCGTAACTACCTTGACCGGTGCCACTGGTATAACTTCTTTCTCTACTATTCTCATAAGAATAGTTAATTCCCAAATCACCCAAACTTAACTTTGATGATAGAGAAAACCGATTGTCCGTCTCTCGGTTAAGGGGTGTTTTTAAGGTCTCACCCGCTTTGAACTGGTCAATAAATCCTAACTGATAAAGAAGTGGTGGTGAAGAATAAGCACTGGGGAACTCACTACTGCGACCAATTGAATAGGATAGGTCAAACGGCTCAAGCCGCTTAAAAAAAGAGGTAAACTTTCCGAAAAATCCCTCCTTTTTCTTTCCCGTGGTTTCGCTCCGAGACGAGCCAGATTTATCCTCTTCTCCCAGCAACTTATTAAATAATTCCGAAAGATTTAGGTCAGTATCAATCCGGAATTCACCTTCGTTATCAAAAGTCCGCCTTGTCATGATTGTATCCCTCTTACGCATCCGGGATTCATTATAACCACCATTATAATCAAAATTGGGGTTTAGGATATCCCAGAGTTCTAAAGAATACGAAATGCCAAAATTTCTTTCCCGGTCGGTCTCTAAACCAAACCGCTTTGTCTTTCCCTCTTCGGAGATACCATAAAAATCGCGACCCTGATTTTCGCTGTATTCAAAGTTTAAATCCTCAATCGGAGAATAACTGGTACTGAAAGAAAAGGCACCATTTTTAGTCCGACTCGAATCCCTGAGAGTATCAACCTTTCCTTCTAAACGAGGGATTTTTGTCTCGCGCCTTGAGCGGGATGAGGCATAACCAACTCCAAATGAAATATTTTGGGGAAAGTAGGCAATCTCTGTCTTGCCTAATTCAAAAGCGAGGTTAGGGCTTATCGCATAACTAATTCCGGAACTTGTACGGAAAGAAGTATCGGTCGAAAGCATCTGCTGACTAAAACTTTTACTCTTTGACCAGACAAAAGAAAGGGCTTCCAAGGTATAATTCAAAAACTTGTTTCCCGACTTTCCTTTCCGGATACTTGTGCCCCAGGATTCAGAAAATCCTTTTCCTTTGGCACTTTCCGCGGCGGGTGATTCTTTTGTTAGCCGCCGATCCGGATAGACCGGATGAAATTTTGGAATTAAAGAAGAATTATTTCGGCTGTAGGTTAAAGGTAAAGAAATCTGCCAGGAAGAAGGTAAGAACCGGTCCAAATTGGTATTAAAAGAATATCCCTGATTAAAAGTATAATTACCGGTTTTCACTCCCCCTCCCTCTGAGAGGCGAACAAAGTTCGGGTCAAGATAGGATAGGGAAAGAGAAAAGTTGGCGAGGTCGGAAAGGGAAAAACGTAAAGAGGACTGATATCCTAAACCCCTTTCCGCATAAGGGGATACAAGTCGGATATCATCAAACCAGATACAACCGGAAATTCTTTCCGCTGAAGGATTTTCAATACCCAAGGCGATATATCTCACCTCTGCCAGCGTGGGATTTCCAAAGAAGGTGTAATCCTCTCTTTTCTCACCACTCCGTATCTTCTGAAAGGTATCAAAGAAAATCTCAAACTCATACCAGAGACCATCCGTTCCGGACACCAATCGGCCCCGGTCAATAAAGGAACGAAACTCATAATAATTATTGGAATCTTGCCCAATCCGAATGGAAAATACCGGATTAATATTGGGGTCTTTGTGTAAATAAATCTTTAACTTTTTATAATCCCGCCAATCCTCTTTGGCATAGAAAACTTGTGGGACAACAACCTTTCCCTGGACCCGAAGATTTTGAAAAAATAGAGCTAAGGAAGCCTCTTTCTCTTTTTTACCGAAAGCATCTCTTTTTAACTCAAATGGCGAATTATAAGATGTGTCATTCTCCACACTAATTTGATAAACCTTAATTATCTCTTGGGTATCCGGAGAAATTCCCGGTCCTAAGGTATCCCAACCCGGGCCTTCGTTCTCCGGTTGGCGACCCCGACTCGGACCTTCAACCTTAAACCCCCGCCACTTATTCCCGGTTAATTCTAATTGATAAAAGTCAATCGTCTCTCCGCGGGCAAACTCGGTAAAGACTAAACGGACAACCCTAATATCTTGGTCTTGGGGACTACCAACCTTATTTGCCCACTGCCGGAGGGGAATTCGGAAAATGCGCCAGTTATTTACGAGGTTAGTAAAGTAGGTAGTATCGGAAAGAGAAATCTCGTACTCATAGTAGTGATTATCCCCACGCGGGGAATACCCGTTGCCATCAATGTCTTCAGCATCAAGTCTACGGTTCCCTTCTGTTCCTTGAGGGTTATAGTTTGGGTCGTAGTCATCATTACCGTCATCCCCCGGAATCCCTTGACCATCAACTCCGGCAACAGTGTCAAGTCCGGAATCTTCACCCAGGAGAACATCTAAAATGCCATTCCGGTTTCGGTCTTCGGTATCAAAGTAATTATTATAGCCAACAATCCTCCCGTCCTTTGTCCTTCTTGGGATATCTTCTTCCACAGTGGTAGCGATTGTGATTTTTAATTTTCCTAAACCGGATGAAGATCGGCAAATTCCTTCCAGATATTCTAAATTTCGGATATCAACTCCTCCTCGAATTGCGGTCATAAATCCCGCCCAAGAAGAGAAGTTATCCGGTTGGAAGATAACCCTTAAAAAATCAACTCTTTCCTCTCGGTCTTCGCTTACCCTTGGTCCAAAGATTGAATCTTTGCGTATCCTTTGGGGCGGGTTATACCAAAACAGAGGATTTTGGGCAAATCTCTGGGTGTCTTCATCAACCGGAACCGAAGCAAAATACCAATTTACCGCATTTAAGTCAACCTTTTCGGAAATCACCACCCCTTCAAAATCATCCACATAAGCAACACCAAAGGTATTAGGGTTAGGGAGAGATGTAGCAATTTCCCCAGAAAAGGAAATCTCGGTTGGCGATTGTGCCCGCACTAAGGGGAGCCGGTCAAGGAAATCGGTAAAACCTTCATTTTTATAACTGTAACTCAAATCCCCTTCCCAAATCATCCTTTGGAAAGGTTCCGAACCTAATGTCGGTCTCTCCTGGGGACTCACCTCCGAACGATAAAAAAGGCTCGTACCAATCTTGCCGCTCTCCAAAAACTTTCCTTCTGCCCTTAAACCAAGCACCGAGCGGGAAACCGCCATAAACAATGGTAAATACTCATAAGTTACTTTAATATCCACATCCGGAGGCAAAGGTTTCAAAAAAGTAATCTCCCCTTTATCATAATCAATCCGATAATCTTCACCCCGCACCTGTTCTTGCCCATTGACATAAACCTTTTCTGTTCCCTCTTCCACATCAAGACCGATAGAAATTGTTTTTGTTAAGGTCGTATATTTTACCAAAATGTAATACTTTCCACCCTGACCCGGTTGTAAAACATCAGTTGTATAAATCACGGTATCGCGAACTGAAAGTTCGGAAAGAGCAAAAGGCTTTGGATATGGAAAGACCAAAAGTCCAAGGGTTGGTAAGAATTGAGGATAACCAACTTGACCATCACCATCCGGGTCTAAACCGGTAATTTGGAGAAAAGTCTTTCCTGTTCCCGGCTCCCCTTCAATATCAATATCCGGCTCATCGCGGAATATCTTCACCTCTTCCAATTTTACCTTACTCTCCCTTAATTGATAAATATTTCTTAAAGTCAAATTCCAGGTTTTGCTCTCCAGGCTATAGCGAAACGCCTTCAAGAGTTTTAAGACGATTAGCGAGTCCTGAAATTTATAACCGCCAACCGTATCATCATTTACAGTGATATAAGCACAGGCTAACCAACCCCCGCTCACATCTCGGAGCATTTCTAAAATAACCTCCCCTTCCCGAAAAGTATGCAAACGATAATCCTTATTACCTTCCAAAAGGATAAAACTTCCCTTCCGATAATCGTTTCGGAAATCGGGATTAGGTAGAGTATCTTCTGGATTTTCCGGGTGGATTGTGGCAATTGCCCGAATTTTTCCAGTTCCGTAGGGCTGATTATCGTCGTAATAGAGATATAATTCCTTAATGCCAACACTATCACCTAAGAGAAAGAACCGCCCTTTAACAAAGTCATAATCATAAATAGTATCAAGATAAAAAGATGCCTTTCCCTTAAATTCTCTGGTTTGGGGTTGAGACTGTTCTCGGGAAGCGATTGTCCACAAATCAATTCCCCCCAATTTTGCCTGGCTGGAAATACCAAAAAGACCTTTTCGGGTGGGAATATCACCGGTAAAGACGGTTCGGGGCATAGAAAGTTGGGTCTCGCCCAATTCTATCTTCTGAATAATATCATCCTCACCCCCGGTATATTCTAACTTTACCTTATTCTTCGCTTCCAATTCCCGCTGCGAATTGTGGTCAATAAAAATCTTGGTCCGTTCCCCGATTGTCCCTTGAAGATTTAAGTTCAATACCTGTTCCATCTTCAACTCCGGAAAGAGGGGAGTTCTTCGACCGGTTTCCGTTGCCCCACTTAAAACAGTGGAACGCCCACCAATGGTAATCCGGTTATCACCCGAGATATTAATTCGGGATTCACCAATTAAAGGAACTCGTGGAATCTCAATCTCCGGGATTAACCCGGAAACATCTCTTCGCCCCCTCTCTTCAAACCTTGTCCTTTCACCCTCCTGCCTCAAACCACTCCGCAAATCTTCCCCTAATTTAAAAACCAGATAATCCGAAAGAGACATCACCTTTAATGTTCCTAAATAAACCCCATCTTGGTATCGCTCAAAAAATACCCAACCCAACCGATAATCAACCCTTTCTCTCACCAATTCTCGTTTTCGGAGCTCCCAGGGATATATTGAAACTGTCTCCGGAAGAAGAGATGTCTCGCCTCTCTCAAAAAGAAGAGACTCCCTAGTCGGCTTTTCTTCTGGAAGAACTTCCTCTTCGCGCTTTTCCTCAGAGATTGGTAGACTCTCGGCTAATGGCATCTCAACCATGGGAAGAGCTTCTAATTTTTGTTTCGGCCTTGGGATAGATTCTTTTCCGGCAATCGATTCTTTACCTAAAAATGGAGAAATAAGAGTTTCCTCTCTCTGCCTTTCTATTTCCGGAATTCTTTCTGTTTTCTCTATCTCCTTAACTTGCCGTAGTTTAGGCGGAATAGTTTTAAGGATAAGATAGAAAAAAATTGATACAAGAAAAATTATAAACACAAGAATAAAAACACGACCCTTCATTCTTTTAAAGATATTTAACCACAATAGCGAAGCGGTGCGATCACCTATAGTTTTCTTTCTTTAATACTTCTCTTATCTTTTTGACTATTTCCTCTCTTCCCAGTCCGAATTTTTCAAGAATGGTTTGACGCTCACCCTGCTCTATAAATCTCGCTGGCAAACCAAAACGATAAACCCTTATGGGAATGTCTTTCTCTTGATAAAATTCCAGAACCGCAGACCCAAAACCACCCGCAAGAACATTCTCTTCCACCGTGAATAATACCTTATACCTTTTTGCCAGATTTAGAAGAAGTTTTTCATCCAGAGGTTTAAGAAAACGGGCATTAAAGATACCGATAGAAAGTCCTTCTTTCTCTAATTCCTCCGCAACCTCTTCGGCGATATTCACACCAAAACCAATACCGAGGATTGCGGAATCTAAACCATCCCTTTCCATTACCCCTTTCCCAAACTCAATCTCCTTTTTTTCCTTCCCGTTCCCTGTTTTGTTACTCCCTCCTTTCGGATATCTTATCGCCATCGGCGACGATAGATTTTCTATTGCCCAGATACACATTAACCTTAATTCCTCTTCATCTCTCGGTGCCATAACTATCATATTGGGAAGAAACCGGAGATAAGAAAAGTCAAATATCCCCTGATGAGTTTCACCATCCTCACCGACGACCCCACCTCGGTCAATCGCAAAGAGAATTGGTTCATTCTGGAGACAGATATTATAAATCAACTGGTCATAGGCACGAGGCAAAAATGGTGAATAAATAGCAACAACTGGTTTCAAACCTTGAAGAGCAAACCCACTGGCAAAATTTAAAGAAAATTGCTCACAAATTCCACAATCAAAAAACCTTTCTGGGAATTCCTCCCGGAATTCCCTAAGGCCACTCCCAAGACACATCCCCGGAGTAATCACCACTACCTTTGGGTCTTTTCTCGCAATCGCTAAAATGGTCTTCCCGAAGGTTTCAGAAAAACCACTTTCTCTCGATGCGGAAGCCGAACCTTCTCTTAACTCCCAGTTTGAAATCTTCCCAGGACCAACCCCGTGAAAAAACTCCGGATTCTTTTCCGCTGGTTGATAGCCTTTTCCTTTTTTCGTAACGATATGAACTAAAATTGGACCGGAGAAATTTTTTATCCGATTAAAACACTCAATCAAAACTTTAAGATTATGACCAGCCAAAGGACCAAAATACCGAAAACCCAACTCCTCAAAAATTAAAGACGGGATAAATAAACTTTTCAAACCCTCTTCCAATTTCTTTGCCATTTTTCTTGCTCGGCTGGTGAGATTCTTGGGCAAATGTCCCAAAAGATTCCAGACATCGGCTTTTAACCGGTTATAAACCTGTCCGGTTATTACCCGATTGAGATAAGTAGCCAGTGCCCCATCACTCTTGGCGATTGACATCTCATTATCATTCAAAACGATAATAATATCTTTTTTTAGCGCGCCGGAGAGATTCAAACCTTCAAAACCTACCCCCGAAGATAAAGAGCCATCTCCAATAACAACCACCACTCGGGGTTTATTCTCTAAACCTTTCATCTCCAGTGCCGTAGCAATTCCCAAACCAACTGCAATCGCATCCCCCGAATGACCGCTATCAAATGTATCAAATAAACTCTCTTCCCGCTTAGGAAAACCAGATATTCCTTGGTATTGACGAAGCGTAGGAAAAAGATGGCGCCGGCCAGTGATTATCTTATGGGTATAACACTGATGTCCAACATCCCAAATTATCTTATCCTCCGGTGTGTTAAAAACATAATGTAAAGCCAAAGTCAATTCCACCACCCCCAAATTGGGCGCCAGATGTCCCCCATTTTTCGAGACAACCCGAATAATCTCTTCTCTTATCTCTTCCGCCAGATTAATAAGTTCTTTTAGTGAGAGTTTTCTTAAATCCGAGACCGAATTGATGTTAGGAAGAATTTTATTCATTTATCTCCCAATATCTGATTGATTAGGGTTAAAATTGGTGAAAATTCCTTGCCCAACTTTTTCCAAGAGGAAATCGCCTTCCGGTAATAAACTCTTTTTAACCGCATCGTCTTTTCTCTTCCGCAAACTCCTACCAACCCGTCATTATCTTTTAGGTCGTCTGCCAATTGAAAAGCAAGTCCAAAGGCATTACCTCCTTTTCTTAAAAAACGAAGTTTTTCTTTTTTCATCCCGCCCAGGATTGCTCCCACCATAAGCGAAGCAGTAATCAGAGCGACGGTCTTCTTCTGACATACCCTCTGATAATAACGGAAGGCGGCTTCTATATTCGGAGTTGGGGGAGGTACTAACTCCATAATCTGTCCGGCAACCATCCCTTCAGTGCCACAGGCTTTTAAGATTTCGCCAATTGCTCGGTATTGATTCTTCCCCTCGCGAGTCTTTAGGGAGCGAAAAAGAAGTTCAAAAGCTAAAGTTAATAAGTAATCGCCTATTAAAATCGCTATCCCCTCTCCGAAAACCCGATGGAGAGTTGGTTTGCCTCTGCGCATTTCATCGTTATCAATTGCCGGTAGGTCATCATGAACAAGCGAGAAGGAGTGTATCATCTCCAAGGCGGCAGCGAAAGGCAAAATTTCCCTCTTTGATTTACCACCAGCAGCAAAATAGGAAAGAAGACAGAGAATCGGCCGGAGTCGTTTACCACCCGGAAAGAGGGCATATTCTACACCTCGTTGCAATTCCTTTGGGCAATCTTTCAAATTTTTAATTACCCGCCTTAAATAAGATTCGAACATTGACTGGCAGCGCTCAATCTTCATCTAATAATCCCCCCTGCCTTTTTGCCGCAAGTACTGTATTTTTCAAAAGCATCGTCACCGTCATCGGACCAACCCCACCGGGAACCGGGGAAATGAAACTTGCCTTTTCCACGCAACTTTCAAAATCACAATCCCCCACTATCTTTTCCTTGCCTTTTTCTTTCACCTTAGAAATACCGCAATCAACAACTACCGCCCCTTCTTTAATCATTTCCCCTTTCAAAAATTTTGCTTTGCCCATACCCAAAATGACAATATCCGCTCGGGAAGTAAAAGAGGTTATATCCGGAGTTAAGGTATGGCAAATCGTTACTGTAGCATCATTTCCTTTTCGCAGAAGGAGATTGGCTAAGGGCTTCCCAACCAATTCTCCTCTCCCCACAATCACCACATTCTTCCCCTTTATTTCTATTCCATAGTGTTGGAGAAGTTCTAAAACACCTAAGGGCGTACAAGGAAAGAAGTAAGGCTCACCAGAAAGCAAAAGACCCAAATTGGTGGGAGTAAGACCGTCAACATCCTTTTTGGGATCAAGAATGGCAAAAACCTCTCGTTTTCTTATCCCTTCGGGTAAAGGAAGTTGGATTAAAATTCCGGAAGTTTTTTCTTCCTGGTTCCACTCCCTAATTAGCGCCAAAATCTCCTCCTCCGACGTATCCGCCATTAGTCTTTCGGTATGAGTCTTAATTCCCACCCGAGCGCAGGCATTTTCTTTATTCTTAACATAGATAAGAGAAGGGGGGAAAGAACCAACCAAAAGGACTTTGAGAAATGGGGAAATCCCTTTTTCTTTTAAAGAGATAATCTCTTTTACTAAATCTTCCCTAATCTTTTCCGAAATAATACGCCCATCAAGTAATTGCGCTGGCATCAAACATTAAGTTGCCATAGTCCTCCCAATTCAACTGGTGCTTGTTTCTTTTAATCTCTCCACTTTTAAGACCATCCCGGAAACATCTACTACTCTTACTTTCTCCCCCTTCTTTAAAAGACCGGATAAAGAGATACTTTCCCAATATTCTCCCCGCACAAAGACCCGACCCCGTTCGGAAAAATCTTCTGCTACCTCACCAATTAGATTAACCATCCCTTCTTTGCCCGTAAGCACTTCCTTTCGGTGGGCTTTAATTGCCAGAGAAAGAATTAAAAGGAAGAAAAGGATAGTAACAATACCAGCAATTATTATGATATTAGTGGAAAGAGGAAAATCTGCCTTGGGCAGGAGAAGAAAAGAACCCAAGAAAAAAGAGATTATGGCACCAATGGTCAATAGCCCATAGGAAGTAATCTTCAATTCCAAAAAAAGTAAAATAAAGGATAAGGCAATTAGAGCCAACCCAGCATAATTTACCGGAACAATCTGGAAAGAGTAAAGGGCAAGGATTAAAGAAAGTCCTCCAAAAACCCCTGGGAAAATTGCTCCGGGTGCCTGTAATTCAAAAATTATACCGTACATACCTAACACTAATAGAATATAGGCTAAATTGGGGTCTGTCAAGTAATGAAGGAAGGTTTCGCGGGGATTCATCGGAAAATTCTTTTCCCTTTCAATCGCTACTCCTTTAATTTTTACCTTTTCTAAAAGTTCTTCTTCGGAATTTGCTAAAAAGTCAATCACCCCCTTTTTTAAGGCTTGCTCCGCGGTTAAGGTGGCACTTTTTCGCACCGCTTCCTCGGCGAAGATTGTGTCGCGCCCTCTCGTCTTAGCCAGAGAGACAAGGTAAGCGACCGCATCGTTTTCTACCTTTTCTTTCATCTCTCCGGAAACATCTTTCCCCCCAATCGTTACGGGATGAGCCGCACCAATAGAAGTCCCTTGAGCCATTGCTGCAAAATGACTAGCCATCACAATAAATGTGCCCGCGGATGCTGCCCTTGCCCCCGGCGGATAAACAAAAGTTAAAAAGGGAACTTTTGACTGCAAAATCCCTTGGCAAATCTCGCGCATCGCTAAATCCAACCCACCCGGGGTATCTAATTTGAGAAGAAGAAGAGAAGCACCATTTTCTTTCGCCTCCCTTATCGCCCGCAAGATATAATCCCGAGACGCTGGTCCGATTGCTCCTTTGAGGGTTAGAATATAAAATTCTCCTTTAGCAAAAAGAAAAAATGGCAGAAGGAAAAATAATAAAATTCGTTCCCGAAATTTCATAATTCGCTTCTTCTATTCGAACCCGAAGATAATTCGTAAATCTTGATTTTTTATCTTCTGGCGCAATTTTTTTAATGCCCGTTTTTTAATCTGGCGGATGAATTCACGGGAAAGTCCTAAGTCTTTACCAATTTTTTGTCCTGTTTGGGGTTTGCCATCTAAAAGTCCAAAATATCTTTCAATCACCTCTTTTTCCCGTGGTTGGAGGGTATTGAGTGCGGATTGAATTTCTTCCCGTATTTCCTTCTTCCGAAAAATTTCTTCTGGAGAAGGGAAAGAAGGGTTCATTAAAATTTCTGATAACTCCCGACCGGTTTGGGAAGACCAATCTTCCTTTTGGTCAAGAGAAATAAAAGGATTTTCCGAAAGAACTAAAATTTCTTCTAACTCTAAAAAAGAAATCCCTAATGCCTCTGCCAATTCCTCCTTGGTTGGGGTCCGTTTCAAGGCCGTAGTGAGTTTAGGTAAGATATTAAACATCCTTTTGATTTGGAATTTTTTCATCGGTGGAATTCGCACAATTCCTCTGTCTTCTAAAACTCGCAAAAGTCGATAGTTTATCCGAAAACGAGCGAAGAGGGAAAAATTCATTTTCTTTTTCGGATTAAAATCCCTTATCGCCTCCATCAAAGCAATGTTTCCTTCATTCACCAAATCCGATAGGGGAATCCCCGATCTCACATATTTTTTACAGATGCTAACAACCATTCTCTGATAAGAAAGGATTAATTTTTCCCGACTATCCATATCTCCCTCTTTAACTTTTCTTAAAAGAGCCTTTTCCTCCTCCGGATTGAGAACTTCACACTTCGCCAATTCCTTCAAATAAGGCAGAAGGGACCTTTCAACTAATGGTTCCATATCATATCTCAACCGTGATAAAGATGGTGCGCCCCTCTCTCTTTAAGCGGAAGAGGATTCTTTTCTTCCCTTTCTTCATCTCCTCTTTCAGAAGGGCATTAAAACTATCAACATCTTCTACTTCGCTATCTCCTATCCCAACGATAACATCTCCTTTTCTTATGCCACTTCTTTCCGCTGGTCCCTCCTCCGCTACTTCCATTACATAAACCCCATTTTTCAATTTTAATTCCCTTTTCTCATCTCCTGTTAAGTTCCTTATCTGAATACCAATCTTATCTTCCTCTTTTGGCGCTTCGGAAACCTCTTCGGGAAATTCTTCCAAGACCGCATAGGTTGTCTCTACTTTTTTCTTCCGAATATATTTTATCAAAACCTTTTTCCCCGGTGAAGTTTGTGCTACAATCTCTCGGAACTCTTCAACATCCCGAAACTTCTTCCCATCAAACTCAATAATCACATCCCCTTCTTTTAATCCCGCCTTTTCGGCAGGCGTATTTTCCAAAACCTCAGCGCAGAGAATCCCTTCTTTGGTCTTTAATTCTAATGCCTCTCTTAACTCCTCGGTAATCTCCTGGGGTCTAATTCCTAAATACCCTCTCACTACCTTTCCTTTAGTAATTAACTGGTCTTTCACATCCTTTACCATATTAGAAGGAATTGCAAAACCAATACCGATATTACCACCAATGGTCGTTTTGATCGCGGTATTTATCCCAATAACCTCTCCTTTTATATTAACCAAAGGACCGCCAGAATTTCCCGGATTGATTGCCGCATCGGTTTGAAGAAAGTTCTGATAAATTGGACCACCAGGCAAGTCAACCCCATGCCGACCTTTTGCCGAGATGACACCAACCGTCACCGTCCCTTCTAAACCAAACGGATTGCCAATTGCCATAACCCAATCGCCAATCCGGATGGAATCAGAATTGCCCAAAACTGCATAAGGGAAATTGCCCTTCTTTTCAATCTTTAAGATGGCAACATCAGTTTTAGAATCTCGGCCAATTATTTTAATATCTTTACCTTTATATTCGGTACCATCAGATAATTTAATAATAACATCACTATAACCACTAATCACATGATTATTCGTCACCACATAACCGTCCGGAGAGATGATCACCCCAGAACCTAAGGATTGAATTGTCTGTTTTTGAGGCATTCGGGGAAATTCCCGGAAAAAATCTTTGAAGAAATCTTCAAAGGGCCAGAAGAAATCAAATTCCGGTCCTCTAATCTTTATCTCTCTTTTAGCGGAGATATTGACCACCGCTGGGGCTACCATTTCCGCTACCTTCACAAAGGGACTCTCACCAGTTGCGGTAAGAGGAACACTCACTCTTGGCACAACCGGATTGGAGATAACACTTCCCGCCTCTTCTAATTGGGAAGTCTTCTGGGCATAGTTTAAGTTCGTTGCCAAGAAAAAACCGACAAAAAAAGCGAAGACAATACCTATTGGGAAAACAATCAAGGAAATCCTCTTTTTATTCATAAACTCCTCCAAACTTATCTTTTTTCACTTCTCCATATTATAGTAATTTTCCCCCTTTCGTCAAGCCTACGGTTTTCCTAAAAAATAATCTTCCTATCAACAAAACGCTTTCCTAATTCCTCGGAAATAAATTCCGGGAAGGGGCTTTCCTTTACCCTGCCAATTAGACCCCTAGTTAGACCTTCGGTTAGACTGAGAATTATTATAGGATTTAGACTTTCCCTTATTATCCTTCTTAGCCTTTCTCTTAAAACTCCTATTAGAAAGAGAATT
>JBDRVU010000011.1:0-15605 GCA_039802085.1 Caldifarciminota bacterium | reverse complement strand
TTTGTGCCGCCATTAAAAGACGGAGTGTTGGGTAACGGGGTTCATTTAACCCTTTTTCCGCGGTGAAGATTGCCGGTAAAGAAGTTTCACAGACCTCTTTTCCCATCTCGGTCTCCCGGAAGGCAACCGCCTTCTTACCTTCTATCTCCAGTTTGACAATGGCGGAAAGGCAGGGGAGATTTAAGAATTGGGCAAGGATTAAAGGAAAACTGGCAAGGTAGTAGTCAATTCCCAATTTCCCGGTTAAGATTAAATCAAACTCCTTCTCCTTTAAGAATTGAGAAGCGATGTAACCTTTTCTTAAAACATCATAACCCTCATCTTCCATTAAGATATGAAAGGCATTATCAACACCCATCCCCAGAGCGGTCTTTAAGGTATTCTTTACCCTCTCTCCCCCTAAGGAGACGGCGCAGACATTGCCACCAAATTTTTCTCTTATCCTTAAAGCCTCTTCTAAGGCATATTCATCATAGGGATTTATTACCCATTCGCTAACATTTTTTAAGTCAACATCTTTACCATCGGGTAAAACCCCAATTTGACTTTCGGTATGGGGAACCTGTTTGACAAAGACGAAGATATTCACTTTTTCCACCTGCGGACTGCCAGACAGGTATTATGACCCCCAAAGCCTAAGGAGTTAGAGAGGGCAACCCGAATTGGAAGTGCCCGATTTCCTTCTGGGACATAGTCTAAATCCAGTTCCGGATCCGGGTTTTCCCGATTAATAGTGGGATGGACTTTTTGATGATAGACAGAAAGACAGGTGACAATAAACTCAATCGCGCCCGCCGCACCTAAGGAATGGCCAATCATTGATTTAGTAGAATTAACCGCAATTCTTTTGGCATATTCCCCAAAGAGTTTTTTAATCGCCTTTGTTTCGGTTAGGTCGTTAAGTTTGGTTGAGGTGCCGTGGGCGTTAATATAGTCCACTTCTTCCTTTTCGATTCCGGCATCCAGAAGGGCTCTTTTCATCACTTCATAGGTACCTTCTCCTTCCGGATCCGGGGCGGTGATGTGATAGGCATCAGCGGTGGCGCCGTAGCCAATCAGTTCGCAATAAATCTTTGCCCCCCGTCTTTGGGCATGTTCCAATTCCTCTAAAATTACTACTCCGGCCCCTTCACCAATGACAAAACCATCACGGTCCCGGTCAAAGGGACGGGAAGCCTTTTCTGGTTGGTCGTTCCTTTTGGAGAGGGCGCCCATATTAGAAAAGGCGGCGATGGTGTAGGCGGTGAGGGGTGCTTCACTACCGCCGGTGACCATCAGGTCTGCATCGCCATAAGAGATTAAGCGAAAACTTTCGCCAATGGCGTGAGCACCGGAGGCACAGGCGGAAACCGTGCAAAAATTTGGCCCTTTTAGGTTATAGAGAATAGCAATCTGACCCGAAGCCATATCCGGAATCATCATCGGGATGAGAAGAGGGGAAACCCGCTTTGGACCTTGGCTTAAAAACTTTTCGTGTTCTTTCTCCCAGGTTTCAATCCCACCCATACCACTACCAATGAGAGTTCCAATCCGATAGGGGTCAATTACTTTTAAGTCAATTTCGGAATCGGCGATTGCCTCAGCGGTTGCCCAGAGGGCATATTGAGTGAAAAGGTCGGTGCGCTTGATCAGTCCCGCCGGGATGGCAATCGGTTATTTCCCCGGCGATTTGCACCGGAAGAGCGGAGGTATCAAAACGGGTTATTCGCTTGATACCGCTTTTCCCGGCAAGGAGATGAGAAAAAAAGGTTTGAGAGTCAAGCCCCAGAGAGGTAGCAACTCCTAAACCAGTAACGACACAGCGGCGTTTCATTTACTTTTCAATTTCTCTTCCAAGTATTTAACCGCCTTTCCGACCGTATCTAATTTCTGGGAATCCTCATCCGGTATCTCAATCCCAAACTTCTCTTCAAATGCCATTATCAATTCCACAATATCTAAAGAATCGGCATTCAGGTCCTCAAGAAAATTTGCCTCTTCTGTGACTTTTTCGGGTGTGACATTCAGTTTTTCCACAATGATATTTTTAACTTCATCAAAAAGAGCCATTTTTCCCTCCTAAAACCATAGAAATTTTTTTGGTCATAAGTTTTATTATATTGACAAAATGGCAATTTGTCAATATATTATTTTATGCCAAAAAGAACTTATCAACCATCAAGAGTGAAACGAAAGAGAACGCACGGTTTTCGCGCCCGAATCTCTTCTCCCGGTGGCCGAAATGTTCTCCGCCGGCGCCGCCAAAAGGGGAGAAAAAGGTTAACGGTCTAATAGGGTGAAGAGAGAGACTTTACAAAAAAAAGAAATCCTGCGGAAGAGAAAGGAGATTGAACGGGTGAAGAGAAAGGGCAAGAGAATGGAAGACGAACTTTTTATTGTCCATTATTTCCCAGGAAAAAGGGAGGTTTGTTTTGGGGTCAGAGGTAAGATTCCGGAAGCAACGGAAAGGAATTTTCTCAAAAGACGACTCCGGGAGGTTTATCGGCGGAATAAGGAACTTTTTCCCGCACACCTCTCTTATTTCCTTGGGGCTAAGAGAAAAGCCCTAATTTTACCTTTTTCTATTTTTAGGGAAAGGTTATTAGATTTAGTCCAAAGATGCCAATAAAATTACTTAATTGCGCAATCTACCTGTATCGGAAGATAATTTCCCCATTTCTTCCCCCGGCTTGTCGGTTCTATCCTTCCTGCTCCGAGTATGCCCTTCGGGCTTTGAAAGAATATGGTCCGAGTAAGGGGATTGTTTTAACTATCCTCCGAATCATCCGGTGCCAGCCATTCAGTAGCGGAGGAATAGATTTTCCGGAAAGGATGGCGAAAAAGATATGGAAGACCCCAAAAGGTTAATTTTAGCGTTTGTCTTAGTGATGGCAATTCTCTTTCTTTGGCAAATTCTTTTTCTTCCCCGGGAACCGGCCAAGAAGAAAATAGAATCGGCTACGGGAGCAAAAAAACAAGAACCGGCTTTAGAAGAGAAAGAAGAGGTTAGTCTCCGGGGGGATGAGTGGACAATAGAAAATAGTAAGATTTTGGTTAAATTATCTAACTACGGCGGGACGATTCGCTCGGTTTATCTCAAAGAGTATAAGTGTGAGTTATTAAAGAATTTTTCCTATCTCCCTTTAAGGGTTTTAGAAAACGAAAGGGATTTTCGTCTTGATACTTTAATCTGGAATGTTGATACCCAATCTAAAAGACTTACCTTCTGGATACCCGTGGCTTCGCCCCGAGGCGAGAAAGAGGGAAAATCTGTTTTTTATCGGCACTACTGGTTAGAAGATGATTACAAATTATTTTCCGAAATAGAATACAAGGATATCTCTCAGGCTTTTGCCCAGGTTTATCCGGAGAGTATGAGGACCTGTTTCGTTTTAAGTTTTGACCGGGGTTTAGCCTTTACCGAAGAAGATACGAATGAGGAGTATAACCATTTCCGTATCTTATTGAAGAAGGATAAAGCATTGCGGGAGATACCGATGAGGAGATTGAAGGGATTAGTAAAAGAGAGAGGTGATTGGGATTGGTTTGGTTTTACTACCAAATATTTCTTGATGGTGGTCAAAGGGAGTTTTGATTCTCTCTATTTTTCTTCTTCGGCGAATCGGAAATTGAAAAATAATTTTTTCCCTTCGGTCGGAGAGAAGGTCCAATTTTCTTTGGGATTTTATCCCTTAAAATATAAACTCCTTGCTCAGAGAGGAGAAGGATTGGAGAAGGCTATCCCTTTGGGTTGGCCCAAGTTTTTGAGTTTAGGTATTCTGCAGCTTCTTCTTTTCCTTTATTCTATTTTGAAGAATTACGGCGTGGTGATAATTGTCTTTTCTTTTCTAATGAAAGGTATCCTCTTTCCCCTTACCCGCTTTCAACTTCGGGAGATGAAAAAATTACAGCAACTCCAACCCAAATTAGAAGAATTGAAAAGGAAATATAAGGATGACCCGAAGACCTTAAACCAGGAGGCGATGCGTCTTTATAGTATCCATAGGATGAATCCGTTGAGTGGCTGTCTACCACTTTTGGCGCAGATTCCTATCTTTTGGGCGCTCTATTCGGTTCTCCGTTCCACTTTTGAGCTGCGTCGGGCAGGTTTTATCTTTTGGCTGAAAGATTTAAGTCAAAAGGACCCTTTTTACCTTTTACCAATTTTGATGGGGGGCTCTTTTCTTTTTCAGAATCTTTTGACAACCCAGGATAAAAAGAATATATTTATGACGATATTTTTTCCAGTTTTTTTAACTGTAATCTTCTTGAAGTTTCCTTCCGGATTACAGTTATATTGGCTCACTTTTAATTTACTCTCGTTAGTGGAGAGTTTTATTGTCCAGAGAGGAGGAAAAAAATGGAAGAAATAAGAGAAGAAGAGATAAGAGAAGAAGACTTCGCTAATGGCGCAGAAGAGAAATTACCAGAATCAGCGCCAGCGTATGATAAAGAAGAAGTAAAAGGAGAGATAATAAAGGTAGTAAAAGATTTTCTCTCCTATTTCGGAATTAAGGGGAAGATTGAGGTAAAGGAGCAAGAGGAAGGTTTTTATGTGAATATCCGACTCCGGGCGATGGCTGGTTTTCTGATTGGTAAAGGTGGCAATACCCTGCGGGCGATGCAATATCTCGTAATGGAAATTCTGCGGAAGAAATACCCCCACCTGCCACCAATTTTGCTTGATGTATCGGGTTATCGGATGCGGCGAGTGAACTTCTTAAAGAAGAAGGCATTAGCGATCGCCCGGGTAGTAATAGAGACGAAGCGGGAAATGGCTTTTGATTTTCTCACTCCTCGGGAGTTGAAGATTGTGGCGGATGCCCTGGCTGATATCAAAGAAGTGAAGATTTGGACAATCGGCACCGGCGTAAAGAGGAATGTAATTATTGCTCCGAATCTTTGAGAATAACTTTTTTAAGATAGCGGAGTGGTGGAAATCTTCTCTACAATTTGTGGATTAGCTACCCCTCCGGGATTGGGGGCGATTGCCGTTATCCGGGTTTCGGGTAAAGAGACATTTTCCATTATGGATAAAATTTTTCTTTCTCAAACCGAAAGGAAAAAGATTTCTTCCTTTCCTACTCATACTTTAATTCGTGGTGAAATATTTGACCCGGAGACAAAGGATGTGTTGGACGAGGTTTTATTAGCAATTTACCCTTCGCCGAATAGTTATACCGGAGAAGATATGGTGGAGATATTTTGTCACGGTGGCTTTTATTGCCCAGAAAAAATTAGTGCCCTTTTAATTCGTTACGGCTGTCGGCAAGCCTTACCCGGGGAGTTCACCAAACGACGGTTTTTAGCAGGAAAGATTGATTTAACCCAGGCAGAAGGGATACAGGCTTTAACCTCTGCCCGGACCGAACTTCAGGCGCGCGCCGCTCTTAAACAATTGAAAGGTTGTCTTTCCCAGAGGATTAAAGCAATTGTTGAAGAGATGAAGGATTTATTAGCCAGGATTGAAAATGAGATTGAATTTGAAGAAAGGGAGACCGTCTCCTTCGCTCAAATTCAATCCCAATTAGCAAGTTTATCGGCGAAGATTAAAGCACTGGTCAAAAAGGGAGAAAAAGAGGTTTTTATTCAAAAGGGGATAAGATGCCCAATTGTGGGTAAGACCAATGTTGGTAAGTCAAGTCTCTTTAACCGGCTTTTAGAAAAGGAGAGGGCTTTAGTTACGGAAATACCTGGCACCACCCGGGATGCGATTGAAGAGACAATATCTTTAAAGGGAATACCTTTCCATTTTATTGATACCTGTGGCTTTCGTCAGAAAAAAGGTAAATTGGAGACACTGGGTTGGGAAAAGACAAAGGAGTATTTGGCCACCGCGGACCTGGTGATTGTGGTTCTTGACCATTCCCGGCCTTTGACTAAAGAAGACTTTGAGATCATTCGGTTGACCACTAACCAAAAGAGGGTCATCGTGCGGAATAAATCGGACTTAAAGTCACAATGGCAGGAAGAGATTTCTCCACCACCAATTCCCATTTCTTGTAAAGAGGGAAGCGGAATTGAAGATTTGAAGGAATTTTTAGCAAAGGTATTTCTTAATGGTGAGGAAGATTTTTACCTCTCGGAGTTGCGCCATTGGGAACTTTTAAAAAAGGCAGGAGACACCTTAGAAAGAGTGGCGGGTGAATCCTATTTAGAGGTTATGGCTTACGAACTAAAATCGGCAATCAATTTCTTATCTGAGATTACCGGTGAAGTAACAAGCGAAGAGGTCTTAGAGCGGATATTTTCTCGTTTCTGTATCGGCAAGTGATGTTCAACTTAAATAAACTACTCCTTTATTTGGATAACCTAAGACCCGAGGTTTTAGATTTTACCTTGGATTTGGCGGGAAGGCTCTCGGCAAAAATTTTTGCCCTTTATGTGGTTGATGAAAATCTGGTAAGAAAAAAAGTGAAAAGCGAAAATAAGGAGCGGGAGAAGGTGAAAGAGGAGATGGAAGAAATCGCTTGGCAGGAATTATACCAAGTGGAGGATTTATTTTCAATTAAGGGGATAAAAATTTCTCTTCTCTTATTCGAAGGGAAGGTAAATAAGATTTTAAGAGAGGTTATGGAGAGTTATGAGATTGACCTTTTGGTTGTTAGCCGAAATTGTCAGTTAAATATTGGGCGTTTTTTAGAGATTAATAAAGAAAAAGGGGTGATAGTTTTATGAATTTTTTCCCCAGTCAAATTTTCCCCTTTTTTGAGGTGAGGCTTTGTGGATGGCAAACGTCAAAGGTGAGGAGGTAAAATGATAAGACTTGTGGAATTATTAGAGAAAGGAGGTATTATTTTAAGTATTAAGGCAAAGGAGAAGATTGGGGCGATAAAGGAGATGGCGCAGGTTTTAATTGATAAGGGGGTAATCCTTAATACGGAAGAGTTTTTTACCGAAATTCTCCGCCGGGAAAACTTGGAAAGCACCGGTATTGGTATGGGGGTAGCGATTCCTCATGCTCGAACTAAAGCGGTGAAGGATTTGGTTTTGGTCTTTGGTCGCTCAGAAGAAGGCGTTGACTTTTCCAGTTTGGATAAAAAACCATCCCATCTCCTATTTCTTATTAGCGCCCCGGAGGATAAGAAGGAGGAATACATTTACACCCTGGCAAAGATTTCAAGATTAGTGAGAAAGGATGAGGTGCGAATTAAATTGAATAAGGCAAAAAACCAAGAGGAGCTGTTAGCAATTATTAGGGATTACGAATAAGAAGGTAAGAACCAGGAAGTTTTTGCCGCGAAATCAGTGCCCAGGAGACAATAACCGAAAGCGGAAATTTTTCTGGCCATTAGATTTAGCTAGTTATTTTTTCTGCCTCCTTCTTTCCTTTGCCTGTTCTCAAAGAAGAGATTTAGCCTTAATGATTTACTTTATTGATGTGGGGCATGGCGATTGTATCTTAATTCAAACTCCGGACGATGGCATTAAAAATAATCTAACAAATGAGGGCCTTAATATCTTGATTGATGGGGGAGAAGAGGTGATGGGGAGAGAAATTCTTCTCCCCTTTTTATGGAGGCATAAGATTGATACGATTGATTGCCTTATTGCTACCCATTTCCATTCGGACCATATTGGTGGTCTAATTTCGGTCTTAGAGAATTTTCCGGTGAAGATGGTTCTGACCAATGCCCAAAAGAAGGAAGGGGAGTTAAATAGGCGGTTTTTGGAAACGGTAGCAAAGGAAAATTGTCTTTGGCGCATTGCGCGGGCGAATGATACCATATTCTGGGGAAAGGAGATGGAGGTTTTTATCTTAAACCCAAAGGAATTGGATAAAGAAGAAAATAATAATAGTATCGTCTTGAAGATTGAATATCAAGGTAAAGGTTTGCTTCTCACTGGAGATATTGAAGGAAAGAAGAAGGGAGAAGAGCCAAAAAATTGTAAGTTTACAGAGAGGCGTTTGATTATCGAGTACAAGGAAATTCTTCACTCCCATGTCTTGAAAGTTTCTCACCACGGCAGTGAGACCTCGTCCACTGATGAATTTCTTTCTTTGGTGTCTCCGAAGATGGCGATTATTACCGCGGGGCGTAAGAGATTTGGCAATAGTATCTTGCCGGATAGTTCAGTAATCTTACGTCTTTTGAAATTTGGGGCAAAAGTTTACCGCACCGATTTTGAAGACACTAGTTACAAGACCGCACCCGGGGATGACCATATTTTAATTAAAATATCACCGGAGGGCGAAATTACCGCTCACTATCTTACAAGATTAATCTTTTAATAAAGAAGAAAGGAAAACCTCAATAAATTCCCAGTTAGAAAAGTTTTTATTCCGATCGTTAATGATTATGGAGAAAGAAAAATTACCCGTCGAGGAAAATAGATAGCCGGAGAGGGCATTAACCGAATAGAGATAACCGGTTTTGGCGTAAACCATTCCTCTTAAAGAGGATAAGCGTCTTTTTAATGTCCCCCTTTTTCTTGCTACCGCCAAACTTCCCAGGAAATCATTTTTAAAGGGTGAAGAATAGATATAGTTTAAGAGGGTAATTAAGGCTAAGGGGGTTAGCCGATTTTTTCTTGAGCGCCCGGAACCATCAACCAAAAGAAGTCCGATCGTTGGCACATTGTGTCTTTTGAGATAACCTTTGATTGCTGATTGGGGTGTGGTCTTTTTATATTTCCCAATCGCCCAAAATGTTTGATTGGCGAGGTAATTATTACTCTCACTATTAATTTTCAAGAAAAGCCGGTGCTTTTTGAGAAATCTTTTTTTGACCCTTTTCCCCAGAACTTTCTTGAATTGCTCCCCCCAGAGTTCTAAGGCACAAGCGGAAACAAAAAGTTTCTGATTGGAAGCCGGGATAAAACTCTTTTGTCCATTGTGCGAGAAAATAATTTTATTTTCATCAAGAGAATAGACACAAATGCCAATTTTTTTTGGGTCTAAATTGGAGACCTTAATTAGATTATCAAAATTTGTTGCTATCTTTTCTCTTAAATTTTGGGCAAAAGAAAAAAGAAGAAAGAAGAAAATATTAAATCTTTTGGGAAAATTTATTAGAAAAATTTCTTACAAATTTATTATTTTAATAGAAAAAGAGCCAGTTCCAATTTGTCGGCATCCAGAAGCCAATCGTTGCTCCGATACCGGTCGTCTTCTTATTGATGCTAAAACCTTCCTTTTCTTCATCAAAAAAGCCGAGCGTTCCTTCCAGTTCAATAACTCCGCGGAGGTCATTAAAAAAGGAGATTTTATTTGTCCAACCAGCAAATTTCAAGATAACCGCTGGTCCAAACTGAAAACCATCTTCTCCAGTCTTGTCAACGGCAAATCCACCAAGGCCTAGTCCTAAAATTAAGGCATCGTGGTCATAAGGGAGTGGTTCGTCATTTATAAGATGCCAGCGATGGAGGAGAAAACCTTGGAGACGCAACCAATCGTCTCCTTTGTCTAGCGCATAACCAGGTCGGAGGAGAAAAGAGAGGGAATTTCTCATATTATAAAAACCACCAAATTCTATATTGGCAAAGGGGACAACGGTCTTTTCTTCTTCTAAGATAGTATAATAGGCGCCAAATTGGGTAGGGATGGGAAAGGGATAGGCGAGCGACCAGAAAAGAGGTTGACCAAAATGGCAATTCGCTCCTTTCACCGGGGCGAATAATATTAAACCAATTAAAAAAATAAGGGAGAATTTCTCTTTCATAATTTCCTCCAATCTTTTTCTAATACTCATAACTTTAATTATACTAACTTTTTTCTTATTGTCAAGTAAATATTATGGGCGGTTTGGAAAAAAGTGGTTTGTGCAAAGTTTGGAAAAGGTGAGTAAAAATTCGCACAAGAGAGTGTCCCTCATAGGGTCGCCTCCTCTTTACCAAATTAATTCTAAGAACTTCTTGGAATTAAAAGACCGCTTTATCTGAGGTGGAATTAACTCAAAATAAAATCCTTATGGATTAACTCCAGAAAAGATTATATTGGCACAATCATTGCTACTTCATTATTTAATGTTGACTTTTTTATTATTCGGGGTATATTTTAATTTTGCATTAGAATAGTTGACTTATTATTTGATTTTTGTATGATATAAGTTATGATTTCAATTTTAATCATTCCGATTCTGCTTTTTTCTCAGCCAGCATATTTTGATTTTTTAGAGTATCCCCAAATGGGTAGCCGAGTGGGTGATTCCTTTTATATTTATGTTGTAGCCCGAAAAGCAAACGGCGAGATTGATACTTCCTATAACGGTCGGGCGCTTTTGAAGACCTCTTTGGATGGTCTTTGGCCCTGGTCTTATATTTATCCACCGCTCTTAAATTTTTATCGGGGGGAAATTAGAACTAAGGCGGTTGTAACAATTGCCGATGAGTCCTTATCAATCTTAGTGGAGGATGGTTTAATCCGGGGACAAACTCCCCGAATTATTTTTTCACCCAATAACCCCCAGAAACTTCTTTTAATTTGTCCGGGCGAAACCTTACTTTCTGGTTCCCCATTGGGTAAACACTATACACCACAACCCCAGACCGCCGGTATTCCTTTTTTCGTGAAGGTTTATTTGGTTGATAAACATTTCAACATCTTGAAGACTCGTTTTGATACAATTTCCCTCTCTTCTTCTGATTCTTTTGCTTCTTATCCTTCTTTTCTTCCTTTAATTAATGGCAAGGCAACTTTTTCCTTTCTCCCTCGGGCAATGGGTTCAAGGTTTATTACCGTTTCTGATTTATCTGATGACTCAATCCTAAGTGATACCTCTTCCAGTTTCTTAGTGCGGGCAAATTTCTATTCCCGACTTCTTTTACTTTTGCCCGGGGAAGATTTCCAATTTGGTGATACTAATACTTCTGCTTGGTTAACACCCGGGAAGAGGGGAAAACCATTTCCCCAATTTGTTTCCGATTCCTTTTTGGTTCGGGTCTTTTGTTGCGATTCCTTTTATAATCTAACGACCGGAGAAGATACCGTGTATCTTTGTTCCGACTTCTCTTTCTCTTATAATCCGGCACCAATTCCCATACAAAATAGTGGATCGGCAGAAGTGGTCTTCCATTCTGCGGGTGAGAACCAAAATCTCTGGGCGGTTTCTAAGAGAGGTTTTGAAACTTATCGTTCATTTTTGAATATCATCCCGAAGGCGGTTTACCTCTTTGTCAACCATGCAGATACAATTTTGGCGGGCTGGCCAACCGAAATTTCGGTATTGGTTCTTGATGGGGGGAGTGAGCCAATTCCTTATAAACGGGTGGAGTTTAAGGTGTTAAAAGGCAACGGAGAGATGCTTGATTCGGTAATCGTTACCGATTCCTTAGGCCGGGGAAAGGCAAGATTCATTATGCCCATTCCCAACCTAAGAGATTCCATTTCGGAAAGGGATTCCATCTTAATCCGGGCGGATACGGTTGACACAGTGATTGGCATCTGGGCAGAAGTTTTTGATAACGAGGTGATGCGGGGAGAAATTATTGCTATACCGAACCCTTTTGGTTCTCTGAATCAAGATTTCACCAAGATTATTTATCATCTAAGGGATAATGTTGATATTAAGGTTTTAATCTATGACCCATTCGGTAATCCCATCTATAAAAGACTTATCAAAAAGGGTGAGATGGGAGCACGCCGGGGGGTGAATGTTACTACTTGGGATGGTCGGGATGATAAGGGGAATAAGGTAGCATCCGGGATTTATTATGTCCGGGTTATCGGGATTGCCCATACCGGAAGGATATTTGATAAAGGTTATCGCATCGGAGTGGTATGGTAAAAGTCTTACGAGTTAATTCCGTAGGTTTTGCCCTCTTATTTTTCGCCTATTTGTCTTATGCCTTTCCCGGAGGGGAACCCGGTGCCTTTTTGAATTATGGGGTGACGCCAAGAAGTTTAGCCTTAGGCAAGGCTTTCTGTGGCTTAGCGGATGACCAGGAGGCAACTTATTTTAATCCCGCTGGTCTTTGGCAGGTTCTCAATCAGGAGGTGAGGCTTTCCCACTTTACTCTTTACGGGGCAAGGTTGGAATACATTGGCTATGCCCTACCAACAAAATATTTTGGCAGTTTTGGTCTATCTCTTATTAACTTTGGCAGTGAAGGGTTAGATTCGCGTTCCCCGGATAATTATCAAGGCAATCCCACATTTTTCTATGAGAACGCCTATATTTTTTCTTATGCCTATTCCCCAATCCCAACCCTTTCTTTGGGGATGAATTTGAAAATTGTCGCCAAGGCATTGTATCTCTTTTCCGGGGCGGGCTTCGGCGCAGATTTTGGTATTTTTTATAAGCCGACTCACTTTCTCTCTTCGGGTCTATTTATTCAGAATCTCTTGGAGCCAAAGATGAGGTTATTGGATTTCGGGGAGGAAGAGATTTATCCTCGTTCCTTCCGGCTCGGTCTCTGCTGGCGAACTTATCAAGACCGGGTGAAGGTACTTTTTGATATCGTATCGCCTTTTGCCCTTTTCTCCCAAGGATTCACTTCTGATTATTTAGACCCCCACTTCGGGGTGGAGTTTGAGTTGGTGAAAGGGATGGTTGTCCAGAGGACCGGATTGGATAAGAGGGAAATTTCCTTGGGTTTGGGAATTGGCCGAACCGGGAGCAAGTCATCCCTTTTTATTGACTATGCCTTACTTTTACATCATCAGTCAAACTTTGTTTTAAGTCCAACTCATAAATTGGGCCTCGCCCTGAAATTTGGTGGCTTTCGGATATGGATAGAGAGCTATCCGAAAATCTTTTCTCCGCAACCAGGAGTCGCGGAAAATATCTTAGCGATGAATTTGAAGTATACCACTAAACGAAAGGTGAAAAGGTGGCAACTTTTAATTAAAAATGAATTAGGAGAGGTAATTAGAAGTTATTCCGGCTGGGAAGAGCCGCCTACTCGGTTAACCTGGGATGGTTTGGATGAGGCGACAAGATTAGTAGCCGATGGGAAGTATTACTATGAGATTACCTTAGTCGATATCCGAAACGAGTCCTTCCAAAATTTTGGCTTTTTGACGAAGGTGAAGACCAAAGGGCCAACCGGGAGAATAAAAGTGAAGGAATGATAAAGGTCTTACGACTTAATTCCATAGGTTTTGCCCTTTGTATTTTTACTTTTACTTTTGCTTTTGCTCTTCTGCCACCAAAGAAATTAGAAGATTTGGCAAAGAGATATAATGAAGCTCTTCTTTTGACGAAACAGGGTGAATATAAGAAGGCAGAGAAATCATTTTTATCTTTATTAAAAACTTATGGTTCTTCGGAATACGCTCCGGAGATTCGGTACGCCTTAGCCGAAACTTATTTCAATGCGGGCAATTTTGAAAAAGCAAAGAAGGAGTTTGAATTTCTCGCCTTTGAAGGGAAGTCCTTTTCCTATCTCTTGGCCGAGGCATTATATGGCTATGCCCTCTCCTGTATTATTTTGGGTGAATTTCATAGGGCGGACGATGCCCTAAAAAAGATATCTGCCAATCCAATTTATAAAGATGATGAGAGAATTCAATTTGCCCACGGTGTGCTCAACTATTTCCAGGGGGAGGAGAAATTAGCCGCCGCCCGTTTAATTGATATAAAAAATTTAGAAGGAAAGTATTTCTACGGGAAGGCATTGGGGAAATTGGGTTCACCCTTGGAGGCGCTTTCGGTATTGAAGGAAGTGGCGACCTCGGCGCCCAACACTTCATTATCACTATATGCCAAATTCCACCAAGGGGTTGCCCTTTATATCAATGGCGACTACGAAGGGGCAAAAGTTATTTTTGAATCATTTTTGAAAGAATCCCCTTCAAACCTTTCCGATTTTGCATCTTACTTTTATGGCACATCACTTTTAGCGAATCGGGAATACGAAAAGGCAATTTTCTTTCTACGCCCCCTTTCCCGGCATGCCAATAATCTTCTTGCTGCCCATGCCAATTATTTCATTGGGGTTGCCTATTTAGGTTTAGGAAAATATACGGAAGCCCTGGCTTATTTTGAGCGAACAAGAAGTTCCTATCCCCGGACAAAAGTGGCGCTTTTGGCTAACCTCTCCGTTCCTTATGCCCTCCTCCTTCGGGGCGATACCTTGGCGACCGTTTTGACCGCTGGACAATTGAAAAAGATATTTTCCGAAAAGGAACTGAGTGGGATTGGCGACTATTTTGTTGGTATCCTCTCCTTTCAGTTGGCTAATTATGAAGAGGCGGTGAATTCTTTTGAGCGGGTGATTGTCGGTCAGGCTGAGGCACCAATTAAAGAAAAGGCGATTTCTCTTTTCTTTCTTTCACTGCTTAATATGGCATTAAAAGATGCGAGCGCTTTTGGTCGTTTAGAAAGGGGGGTAGCGATTGTTCAGAGGTATCTAAAAGAAAATCCCCCAACTGACGATGCCCGAGCCGGAGAGATTTATTTTCTTTTAGGCGAGGCTTATTATTATCTTGGGCGATACAACGAGGCAGAATTTTATTACGACCAGGTTCGGATTCCTTATAGCCGATTGGGTAAGGCATATTGTCTTTATGCCAGTAACCGTTGGAAAGAGGCAATCCCAATTTTTGAAAAACTTTACAAATCTCTCCCTTCGGATACCCTTTTCACAATCTCGGCTCTTTTGGGATTGGCTTACTGTTATTTTAATACTCGGGAATACGAAAAGGCATTAGATATATTTGAAGGTTTAATTGAGGAGTTTCCGGAGAATAAAATTGCCGGGGAGATTGCCCATTTCTATGCGGGATTCTCCTATTATTTCTTAAAATATTATGGCCAGGCAGTAGAACATTGGCAGAAGGTTTTAGATAAGTTTCCTTTTTCGGAAAGGAGTGCCGAGGCGGGTTTCCGAGCAGGGGATGTCTATTTTAAGGCGCGGGAATACGAACAGGCGCGAGGGATTTTCCGATTTGTTGTGGAACGTTTTCCGAAAAATGAATTTGCCCCTCCTGCCCAGGCTTTAATTGCCCAGAGTTATTATAATGAGAAAAACTACCGAGAAGCGGTGAGGGAGTATCAGAAATTTTTAGACCTCTTCCCAGAGGATGTTCAGGTATCAGGGGTAAGGAAGGCTTTGGAGATGTCTTACTATAAGGCGAGTGAAGAAGATACTCTAATTTTACAGGAGTTCTTAGATAAATTTCCGGAGTCCGAATACGCTGGGGAGTTATTGGTAATGAAGGCAAAGGAATATTTAACCGCTAATGAACCAGAGAAGGCGATTGCGGAATTGACAAAGGTCGTGGTGAGTCTTCCGGGAAGCGAACTGGCGGGGGATGCGCAACTTTTAATTGCTGAGACCTATACCAATATGAAGAATTGGGAAGAGGCAAAGAGGAGTTATGAGAAATTTCTTAAATACTTCCCCACCCATCAGGCGCGGGAGGTGGCTTACTTTAACCTTGCCACAACCCTTTTTAATCTTGGTGATTACGAGAAGGCATTGGAAAATTTTCAGGTTGTACTTGATTCCTTTCCCGCTGGGGAGTTAAAGGAAAGTGCGACAAAAAATATTGACCTTTGTAAGAAGAGATTAGGGAAAGAGTAAAATGTAGGAGGAGATAATGATCTTAGGTCAGACTTTATATGAGATATTTAAAAACAGTTTCGTAATGGTTCTCCTTCTTTTCGCATCAATCGCTGCCTTAACCTTAATTATTGAACGGTGGTGGCATTTTGCCAAGAATCAGGTAAATAGTAAATGGG
>JBDRVU010000010.1:17504-17904 GCA_039802085.1 Caldifarciminota bacterium | reverse complement strand
CTTCACACCGTTTGCGGGTTCTATCGCCTACCTTTTACTTGCCCGTTGATACAAATCCCTTCTCTTGGCTTCTAACAACTCTTCCTTTTCACCCAAATATTCTGCCACACTTAAAATTCTCTTTCCAAGAAACTCCTCTGGTAAATAAGACCTATAATTTTCATCCCGCGTCAAATGATGGTCTAAAATAAAGATTACCTTTGTATTCTCCTTTAAGATTCTTTTAATATTTTCTATCGCCTGATTTAAGTCTCCTAAGGAATACCGATAATTTAAGAGATAGGTCATTGGCCCATCCGCCAGGATAATATCCGGCTTATTCTCTAAAATAAAACTCACCGCCTCTTCCCGCAGCGGACCCTGGACATCGGAAGTGAAGAGAAACTTCTCGCCATCGTCG
>JBDRVU010000010.1:0-17456 GCA_039802085.1 Caldifarciminota bacterium | reverse complement strand
AACAGACCTTATTTTGATAAATCTCAGGAGATTCTGGGTTGTGGTGGTCATAGTGATAGTGGGTAACGATTATCATCTCGCAAATCTTTACCCAGTTAATAATCTCTTGCCATTTCTCTTCCTTTCGTTTTAATTCCAAAGGATGGGGCGGTAAATTAAAACGAGAAGGGGAAAGGGCAACACCGGGGTCAATAAAGATTGATAAATCTTTTGTGATCACGACGGTCGCCATACTCCTCACCCCTAAACTTTCACTGGCGACCGGAATGATTTTCACTCTTTAAAAACTAACAGTTTTTTCTCCGGGATTCGTATTTCGTAATCTTATCAATCCTCCTTTTATGCCTTCCCCCCTCAAATTTCTCTTTTAAGAAAGTGGTAAGAATCTCTTTTGCCTCTTCTTCTTGGGTAAAGTTTGCCGCCAAAACTAAGATATTGGCGTTATTATGATTCCGAGCCATTTTTGCCATCTCCTTATTAAGACAGAGCGCTGCCCTTATTCCTTTCTCCTTATTGGCGGCAATTGACATTCCCAATCCAGAACCACAAATTAGAATCCCCCGGGTCAACTTTCTCTTTCGGATTGCCTCGGCTACCCGAAAAGCATAATCGGGATAATCGGTTGGCTCTTCGCTAAAAGTCCCAAAGTCAAGAAATCTTATTTTAGGAAAACTCGCCTTTAATTTTTCTTTTAAGGGAAAACCCCGATGGTCACTCGCAATCCCAATTTTCATTTAGAGATAAGTGAGCCAATGGTATTTATCTTCCTTTTCTCCCATTACAATCGCAAAAAACTCCTCTTGTAACTTTTTAGTCACCTTCCCTACTTTCCCATCACCAATTTTAATTTTATCAACGGAACGGATTGGAGTGATTTCCGCGGCACTACCTGTGAAAAAGACTTCATCCGCCAAATAAAGAAATTCTCGCAAAATCATCTCTTCTATTACTTCTATCTTCAAATCCTTAGCAATTCTTATTACCGTATCTCGAGTAATTCCCGGCAAGATGGTAGCATGAAGGGGTGGAGTATACAACTTCCCATTTTTTACCAAAAATATATTCTCTCCGGAACCTTCGCTAACAAAACCGAAAATATCCAAGGCAATTCCCTCGGCATAACCATAAGTTAAAGCCTCCATCTTAATCAACTGAGAATTCATATAATTGGCGCAGACTTTGGCCATTGCCGGAAAGGTATTGGGTGCCATCCGGTTCCAGGATGAAACCATTACATCCACCCCTTCATCAGTTGCCCCTTTGCCCAGATATTTACCCCAATAGAAAGTAGCAATTGCCACACAGACCGGACAAGAAAAAGGATTTACCCCTAATTCATTATACCCCCGGTAGACAATCGGTCGGATATAACACTCTTCTTGCTCGTTAGCTTTTATTGTTTCTATACAAGCCCGATTAATCTCTTCTTGAGAAAATGGTATCTCCATCCGGTAAATCTTTGCCGAATTGAATAACCTCTCGGTATGCTCCTTAAGTCGAAAGATTGCCGAACCTTTCTTTGTCTTATAACAGCGCAAGCCTTCAAAAACCCCGGTACCGTAATGAACCACATGGGAAAGAATATGTATCTTCGCTTCATCCCAAGATACCAATTTTCCATCCATCCAGATAAATTTTGCCTTTTGTAGCGGCATATTTATTTTTAATGGCGGCGAAGGGACTCGAACCCCTGACCAAGAGATTATGATTCTCCTGCTCTACCAACTGAGCTACGCCGCCCATTAGCTTCCTGCCATCCCTCGCGAGGAGGAGGTGAATATCGAAGTAAGTTAAGTACAAGTCTCGCGAAAGGACAATAAATTAGAGAAAGCATATTCTACATTTTAAGGCAAAATTATAAAAAGTCAAATATGTAAAAATTATTATGGTTTCCCTTGACATATTTTAAAAATAGATTAATTTATACCAATGCCTAGAATAATTTCCATTGCCAACCAAAAGGGTGGTGTTGGTAAAACTACTTCGGCGATTAATCTCAGTTGCGCTTTTGCCCTAAAAGGAGAAAAAACCCTTCTCTGCGACTTAGACCCTCAGGCTCACGCCACCCTCGGTTTAGGAGTCGATAAAAAAAGAATCACCCTTTCTATTTACAATTGTCTCTTACAAAAAGAGAAAGTAGAAGAGGCGATAATCAAAAATGTTCAAGAAAATTTGGACCTTCTTCCAGCCACCATTGATTTAGCTGGTGGGGAAGTTGAATTCTTAAATTTAGCCAATCGGGAACTACTTCTAAAAGCGGTGATTGACCAGATTGCTTCTCGCTATTCTTGGATTATCATTGACTGTCCCCCCTCTTTAGGAATATTAACAATTATAGGGCTAGCCGCGGCCGATAGGGTTTTAATTCCAATTCAATGTGAATACTACGCCTTAGAAGGAGTAGCTCGACTTTTAGATACAATAAATCTCATCCGGACAAAAGTAAATCCAAAATTTAAGATTGCTGGTATCCTTTTAACAATGTATAACGAACGGCTCAATCTGACAAAACAAGTTGCCCAAGAAGTGAGAAAATATTTTGGCAAATTAGTGTTCAATGTTACTATCCCGAGAAGTGTTCGTTTAGCAGAAGCACCCAGTTTTAATAAATCAATATTCCAATACGCCAAAAATTCTCCCGGTGCCAAAGCCTATCTGGCATTGGTGGAGGAAATATTAAATAATGAGTAAATGGATAAAAAGGAGATAAAATGTCCAAGAAAGTTTTGGGAAAAGGATTAGAAGCATTATTATCAGAAGAAGGCAAAGCTGCCATAGAAGGAGAAATACAATACTTAAAGATTGATGAGATTAAATTCAATCCTTATCAACCCCGGGAAAATCCTCAGGATGACATTGCTGAAATGGTAATTTCAATAAAACAAAGAGGAATTCTCCAACCAATATTAGTCCGAAAGAAGGAAGGAAGTTATGAACTAATTGCGGGGGAAAGAAGACTCCGAGCAGCCAGGGAAGCTAATCTGACAGTTATCCCAGCCATCATTAAGGAAATATCCGAATCGGAAGCCTTAGAATTAGCACTGATCGAGAATCTTCAGCGTAAAGATTTAAACCCCTTAGAGGAAGCACTGGCTTACAAACGATTGGTAGAAGAGTTCCATTTGACTCAAGAAGAAATCGCCGAAAGAGTTAATAAAAGTCGGCCGAGTGTTGCCAACGCTCTCCGGCTTTTAACCTTGCCCCCAAAGGTCAGAGAATACTTAAAAGAAGGAAAGATTACCGCTGGTCACGCCCGTGCTCTTCTTGCTCTAAACAACCGTAAGGAACAAGAAGACTTATCGGAACGGATAATCCGCGAATCTCTCTCGGTCCGACAGGTTGAAAACCTTATCTCCCAAGAACGAAGAACAAAAGAAGGAAAAAGAACAAAAGAAAAAGACGCTTTTCTTCAAGCGATGGAAGATCTTCTTCGGGAACGTCTTGGCACTAATGTCTTAATTTACAAAAAAGGAGAACGGGGACAAATAATCATTGAATTTCTTTCTAATGAAGACTTCAACCGAATTATCCGGTTGATTAACGGGTAAAATAGATTTTTTATCTGATATTGACATTTTAAAATTTACTAATATAATTAAAATCTATGATTAAGGATAAATTATTACGCCGACACCTTCGGATTAGAAAGAAGGTGAAAGGAACAAAGGAAAGACCACGGCTTTTGGTAAAAAGAAGTAATAAGCATATCTACGCCATCCTGATGGATGACAAAAGTGGTAAAGTCATCTCCGCGGTATCTTCCTTAACAAAAGAAATAAGAGAAATGAAGGAGGATACCAAGGGAAATATCGTAGTCGCTCGAGAAGTTGGTAAACTCTTAGCAAAAAAAGCACGAAGTTTAAATATTTCCGCCATTGTTTTTGACAGTGGTGGTTATAAATATCATGGCCGGGTAAAGGCAGTAGCGGAAGGTGCCCGGGAAGGAGGTCTAAAATTTTAGAAGAGTTAGAAGCAAAATTCATTGAAAAAGTAATTGAAATCAAAAGGGTTTCTAAAACGGTAAAGGGCGGAAAACGTTTCAATATCTCAGCCGCAGTCGTCGTTGGTGATGGGAAATCAATGGTTGGGATTGGCCATGCTAAAGCAGCAGAAGTCGTCCAGGCAGTTAAAAAAGCAACGGAGCGAGCGAAAAAAAATATGGTTAAAATTTCAGTAAAAGGCAGAACTATCTCTCATCCGGTGCAAGCAAAATACAGTGCTTCCAAAGTTATTCTCAAGCCCGCTTCCTCTGGAACCGGCATCATCGCCTGTCAGCAGGTGCGTGCCCCGATTGAAGCACTCGGCATCCAGGATATTTTAACCAAATCCTTTGGCTCTCGCAATCCCTACAATTTAGCCACTGCCACGATTAAAGCCTTAATGAAATTACGCACCATGGAAGAAATTGCCCGTTTGCGCAATAAACCAATATCACAAATTATCGAAAAGGAGAAAGAGTATGAAGAAACTGAAAGTAACCCTTAAAAAAAGTCTGATTGACGAATGGGAAGAACACAAAAGAACCGTTCGGGCTCTGGGCTTAAGAAAGATTCGACAAACCAAAATTCATAACGATACTCCAACAATAAGAGGGATGATCGAAAAGGTTAAACATCTTGTTATTATGGAGGAGATTGATGCTTAAACTATCTTCCTTAAAACCACCCAAAGGGGCAAAGAAAAAAAGAAAACGAGTTGGCTGTGGTCCTGGCTCTGGTCATGGGAAAACATCCGGTCGCGGTCATAAAGGGGCAAAAGCCCGCTCTGGTAAAGAGTTTGACTCCCGTTTTGAAGGCGGACAGACTCCATTCTACCGACGCATTCCAAAAAGGGGGTTTAAAAACCCATTCCGGAAAGAATACGAAATTGTTAATCTTTCTGCCTTGAAAAAAATCGGAGAGAAAGAGATAACCCCTCAGTTATTAAAAGCGCGGAATTTAATAAAGGAAGGGAGATTAGTTAAGATTTTAGGCGAAGGGGATATTGATCTCCCTTTGATTGTCTCCGCCCATGCTTTTTCTCAATCAGCAAAAGAGAAGATTGAAAAGGCGGGTGGAAAAGCGATTATTCTAAAATGATTCAGAATGTACCAAATATTTTTAAAATCCCCGATTTAAGAAAGAGAATTTTAATTACCCTTGCCTTGGTTGTTGTCTACCGCCTTGGTGCTCACATCCCGACACCGGGAATCAACGCTGCTGCCTTGGGTCTCCTCTTAGCCCAACTCCGCGGAACGGTCTTTGGACTTTACGATGTATTCGTTGGTGGCGCCTTATCCCGAGCCTCGGTCTTTGCCTTAGGCATTATGCCCTACATCTCCGCCTCAATTATGTTTCAACTCTTAGGCTCCGTTTTCCCTAGCTTAGAAAAACTCCAAAAAGATGAAGAAGGACGAAAGAAGATAAATCAATATACTCGATATGCTACGGTTTTATTAGCTGTGATTCAATCTTTCGGTATCGCTACCTACCTGGAAGCCCAGCCCCCAACCGCCGCTGGTCCAATTGTCCTCTTCCCTGGGTTTTTCTTTCGCATTCTTACCATTTTCACCCTTACCGCCGGCACAATTTTTGTAATGTGGCTTGGCGAACAAATCACCGAAAAAGGAATTGGTAATGGCATATCATTTATCATCTTTATTGGTTGTATTGATTCCACCCCTCAGGATTTTGCTCGCACCTGGGGTATGGTGCAGGCAGGAGAGTTATCTTGGTTTTCCCTTTTAATTATTGGAGCAATCATTTTCGGTATTTACGCTGGTGTCGTCCTAATGACCCAGGCGATGCGGAAGATTCCTGTCCAATATCCCAAGAGAATTGTCGGCAGAAGAATTTATGGCGGACAGACAACCTACATCCCTTTAAGGATTAATACTGCTGGGGTCATACCGATAATTTTCGCCCAGAGTCTAATTGTCTTCCCTTCAACATTTGCCGCTTTCTTTAAGACCCCTTTCCTTGCCCGAATTCAAGGAATTCTCTCCCCCGGGGGTTGGCTTTACAATCTTCTCTTTTTTGGTCTCATTATCTTTTTCACTTACTTCTACACCTCAATTGTATTTAATCCAAGGGATTTAGCGGAAAATATGCAAAAGTTTGGTGGTTTTGTTCCTGGGATTCGCCCTGGAGAAAAAACTGCCGAATATATCGATCGGAGCCTTTCTTTAATCACTTTACCCGGAGCAATCTTTTTAGGTCTAATGGCTCTCATCCCTTGGTTTTTGATGTCCGCCTTTCGTATCCCATTCTATTTTGGTGGCACAACCCTTTTAATCATTGTTGGTGTTGCCTTAGATACTATTCAACAAATTGAATCTCATCTTTTGATGCGTCAGTACGAAGGCTTAATGAAAGGAGTAAAAATAAAAGGACGACGTTTCTAATTTCCTTTCAAAGTTTTGAACATAAAAGAAATTATTAAAAGAAAAAGAGATGGCAAAATTCTTTCGTCAAAAGAAATAACCTATTTTATCTCTAATTACTCAAAAGGTGAAATCCCTGATTATCAAGCCTCTGTTCTTTTAATGGCTATCTTTCTCCGAGGATTAAACTTTTCTGAAACAAAGGCTTTAACCCAAGCAATGATAAATTCCGGCAAGCAGATAACTCTCTCGACCCTTAAATTACCAAAGATTGATAAGCATTCAACCGGTGGCGTGGGTGATAAAATTTCTTTAATTCTCGCTCCTCTGGTTTCCGCCTGCGGGGTAGCTATTCCTATGCTTTCTGGAAGGAGCCTGGGACACACCGGCGGTACAATTGATAAATTGGAATCCATTCCTAACTTCCGAACGGATTTAACCGAATTAGAAATCATTAAACAATTAAGAAAAATCAATTTAGTAATTACATCTCCCACAGAAGAAATCTGTCCGGCGGATAAGAAAATCTACGCTCTCCGGGACGCCACCGAAACGATAGAATCTTTACCCTTAATCGCTGCTAGCATAATGAGTAAAAAGGTCGCCGAAGGGATTGAAGGTTTAGTGTTAGATATCAAAGTAGGAAAAGGTGCCTTTCTTAAAGATATAAAAACTGCTAAGAAATTAGCAAAGATGATGATAAAACTGGGTAAAAATTTCAAAGTGGCGACCATTGCTTTTCTAACGAATATGAATGAACCCCTAGGAAGATATGTTGGAAATTCTTTGGAGATTATTGAGACGATTGAGGCATTAAAAGGAAATATTGAATCTGATATAAAAAAAATTACCTTCGCCTTTGGAGAAGAGATGCTTCTTTTGGGCAAAGTAGTCAGGACGAGAGAAGAAGGAAAAAGGTTATTGGGAGAGAAATTAAAAAATGGTGAAGGGCTTAAAAAATTTAGGGAACTGGTCGTCGCCCAGGGGGGTGATATAAGGATAATTGATGATTATAAGAAATTGCCAACTGCAAAATATACCACTTCTCTTATAGGTAAAGAAAATGGGTATATAAAATCAATTGATGCCTATGAGATTAGTAAACTGCTTTTAGAATTAGGGGGCGGTCGCAAAAAAAAGGACGATACAATTGACCATAGTGTTGGCTTTCACTTCCTAAAAAAGAGGGGAGAAAAAATAGAAAAAGGGGAACCTTGGGTGAAAATCTATTATAACAATAAAGTCAAAGGAGAATGGATTAAGAAAGAATTGGAGAAGGCAATTGAGATAACAAAAAGACCGCCTCGTAAAATAAAATTAATTTACCAACGAATCAGGTTTTAAGGAATTCAGAGGTCCAAAAGATTTAATCCAATTTCTTCTGATTTCTGGCGTAAAATCTTTATTGGAAAAGGATGAATGAAAATTTCACCGGTGGCGGTTATGGTTCCAGAGAAAAGATGACCGCCAATAGTAGAAAAATTGGGTAAGGAAAGTAGGATATGACAATGGATAAATACATCACCCTCCAGAAGAGTAATATTACCTAAAAGGGAGATAATTTCACACTCTTCTTTGATGAACCTTTTGATATAATGTTTCCTTACCAAGTCGTAATAACCAATCGTAAACTCCTTTCCCGCACCAATACCAAAAATCATTCCCCCTTTTATCTTCTTCTCCTTCAAAAAATCTTTCAAAGTTGTAAGGATTTCTTCCCCTTTGACTAATCTCATCACGTAGAAATTTCTTATTTTTTTTACTCGCATAAGAAAATGAATTCAAAACTTTATAAAAATATTAACTAATAGCTATCCGGAAAATTTATTTCCGGCGATGGCGCATCGCTTTTCTGCGCTTCTTAAATTTATGTCTCTTTACTTTTCTTAACTTTCGCTTTCGACCACAAGGCATAATTATTCTCCTTTAGTTAAAAGATTTTTAAGAATTTTTGACGGTTTGAAAACTGCCACTCGCCGGGGAGGTAGCCGCACTTCTTCTTTCGTCTTTGGGTTTCGAGCAACTTTTGGTTTACGCATCCTGGTCGAAAAAACGCCAAAACCTCGCAATTCAATCCGATGGCCATTAATCAAACCATTTACAAATTCGTTAAGAAAAATCTCTAATATTCTTTCTATCTCCTTTCGGGAAATATGGGGATAGAGATCTTTTATTTTCTTTTCTACGGAGTTTACAAAATCAATCCTAGTTATCGTCATTACCCCTCCCCTATTTGCACTTAGCACAGTTGGTTGAATGGCAAGTAGCGCAGGAAGATGTACTTCCTCCCTTTCCCGAAAGAGAAAAGGGCGATAGGAGAATTTCCAATTTCTTCCCGCCGCACTTCGGACATTGCACTTTCTCATCTTTCCTTAGACAAAGTTCTTCAAATACCGTACCACACTTCCGACACTTAAAATCTCTTATCGGCATAGATTATTATAACAAAATTTTTTCATTTAGCAAGAGCCAACGAGTCCCTTTTTTACCCTCACCATCAGACCCTCGGTTAGTTTCCCAATTAGATTTCCATTTAGGCTTCCGATAATACCTTCCTTTACTTATCCTGCTAATCATTCCCTTACTATTAAAGTTAGAGCCTTAATTAGACTTTGGATTAAGCTAAGGATTAGGTTATCTATTAGAATAGTTATTAAACTGCCAATTGACCTTTTGATTAGGCTTCCGATACCATCCCCTGTATCGTTCCCCCCTTTTTATAAAAATAAACCTCTCTTGTTTTTCTTTTTTCCATCTTTTCCTTTTTGGTGGATTACCTATTTACCCAATAATCCCTCCTAATTATTTGGGATAGTTTATTAGGTATTGCCAATCTCTTCATAGTCTTTCTATAATAAAAACGGAAATACCCCCCAATTTCTGACACCAAATCTCTTGTCTCTCTCTAACCCCTTGTTTTTTAAAGACTTATCTTTAAGATTGGCTTAAAAATTTCTAAAAACCGCGGAGTTTTACCTCTTTCACATACCTTTTTACTTTTCTTAAAAGACCTGCCGCTTCTTCCTTCGTGTAAGGTAAAACCTTTCGGAAGTCCTTCTGCCGGGCTCTTTCCGGAATGTATTGTTGAAGATAATACCTCTTGCCCCCTTTAATCTTCTTTCCAATCTCACTAATCTCTTCTTCCCCAACAATCTTCCTCACGAGAGTTGTCCGGAACTCGTAATCCAAATTACCTGCCAAAAGAAATTGAAGTGTCCTTTCTATCAAACCAATCTCCACCTTCCGCCCAGTAGCGAGTTGGTACTTTATGGGATTTAATGCGGTCTTAATGTCTAAGGCACAATAGTCAATGAGTCCTTTCTTTTTTAACCGCATCAAAACATAAGGGAAACTACCGTTGGTATCAATCTTTATGGGGAAACCAAGTTTCTTTATTTTTTGAGTAAGACAAAATATCTCCGGATGACTTAGTGGTTCCCCTCCGGTAATCACCACACCGTCCAACCATCTCCTATTCTTTTTCAAAGTGTCTTCAATCTTCTCGTAGACCAAAGGTTTTAAGTTAAACCTCTTTGGATTTTTACTCGTGAGGGGATAGTTTTGGCAGAAAGGGCAGGAGAAATTACAACCACCAATAAAGATTACCGCACTCACCTTTCCGTCCCAATCAGAAAGAGAGTTGGGAATAAAAGAATAAATCTCCATCCCTCAGATGCCAATTATTTCCCTTAACTTTTTATAAGTGGGAGGGATTTTTTCCCAACGGCCGATCTCCTCTCCATCTCTTTCTAAGAGAACGGTTGGCACTTCGGAAATATCTCGATAGGCGCCTTCGGCTAAACCATCAACCGCCTCCATATCATAATAAGAAACTTTTGATTCCGGTAGATAATTATTCTTAAAATACTCTATCTTCTGATAGACCTTTTTGCAGACTGGGCATCCTTTTTTACCGAAAATTAAAAAAGAGACCATATTTCCTCCATTTTTAAGATTAAGTTTAGCAAATAAATCCATCTCGTCAAGGGGAAAAATATAATTCTCAATCTCTTGACCTTTTCCCGTTTTTCTTTTATATTTTAACAAATTGATTAATGAGGAAAAGATTGAAAGAAAAGAAACTTGGGGGTGTAGCTCAATTGGGAGAGCATCTGCTTTGCAAGCAGAAGGTCGGCGGTTCGAATCCGCTCACCTCCATAATTATTTTTAAGGAGGGTCTATGATTTTTACGGTCCCACGGGAAATATTCTTAGGAAAGTTGGAAACCGTTTTGCCGGTAATTCCAACTAGAACTAATTTCCCGGTTCTTCAAAATATCGTCTTAGATGTTAATAAGGATAAAATTGTCTTCCTCGCCACCGATTGGGATAATTCTGTACAATTGGAATTACCTTTTCCTGAAGCAAAAGACCTATCTCCAACCCGGTTAATTGTCCGTGCTCGAGAATTGGCTGAGATTTTAACGGGGGTGACCGAACCAGTAATCACCTTAGAAATTGAGGAAAACATTCTAAGATTAAAAGCCGGAAAAGGAGAATATACATTTTCCCTTTTAGACCCCAAAGAATTTCCCGAACCTCTACCTCTACCTAAGGAATTGGAATTTGATTTTTCTGCACCCCTCCTTCAGGAATTATTCAATAACACCTCTTTTGCCATCTCAAAGGAAAGTGGCCGACCGGCTATTTCCGGCATCCTCTGGGAAATTCAGGAAAAAGAAACAAGAATGGTAGCAACTGATGGTCACCGTTTGGCATTAATTAAAAAAGAGGGAGAGTACGGGAAGATTAAAAAAATCCAGGTAATCGTCCCCCCAAAACCATTTGAAATCCTCAAGAAAACCGGTGTCGAAAAGATGAAAGTCTATGTTAATTCAACAATTATTGCTTTTCAGGGTGAAGATTGTCAGATGATCTCTCGTCTCATTGAAGGACCATATCCCGACTACGAAAAGGTCATACCTGAGAAATACCCTTATTGCCTTTCTTGTTCCCGCACGGAACTGGTCGGCGCCCTAAATCGCACCTTAATCTTTGCTCCCCCCTTGACAAAACTTGTCATTTTTAATCTCCAGAAAAAGAAAATCTTCTTAGAAACTTCTTCGGAAGTTGGTATCAGTAAAGAAGAGATTAAAGGGCAATATAAAGGAGAAGAAATGAAGGTTGGGGTTAATGGTTTATCTCTCAATGAAATTCTCAAGCATATGGAAAGTGAAGAAGTAGATTTAGAACTTGTTTCCGCAACTCAGGCTTTAGTTATCAGAGAAAAGACGGAAAAGAAGGAAAAGGTGTTCCTTTTAATGCCGATGCGGTTAGATTGAATTTTAACCGAATTAATCAAATGGGTATAAGATTTCTTTTTGTTTTCCTCTCTTTTATTTTCCTCTCTTGTCAAAATAAGATAAAACCTTACATCACTGCTTTTTTAACCAAAGAAATTATTGAAGAGGATACAACTTATTATAAAGAGGTTTATATTTACAAAGAAGACGGATTCGCCACCATTCCGGTAGCGGCAATTAATGATACTACCTTGCCGATAACTGATTTTTCCTACCACTGGTATCTTTACTCTGAGAAGAAAAAATTTGCCCCGGGAAGGAAATACAAAATGGTACTCACCCATGACGCCGGTCAGGCAATAGGGGAAATTTTCTTCCCCAACAATTTCTCAATTATAAAACCCGAGATAAATTTTATCCTCCCAAAAAATTCTGACCTTTCAATTATCTGGCAAAGGGCAGAAAATGCCACTTCTTATTTAGTCTCCGTTTATCTTGTCTATTCTTATATTGACACCAACGGTAATAATATTTCCTTTCGTTTCTCTCAGGACACCATAATTACTGATACCTTTTTCACCCAACCAAAAGAAAAACTCTTCCCTGAAGATTTAAGAACAATTAACTGGGGAGAAGGTTTAATAAACATTTGGGCGATTAATGGAATAATTATTATGCCCGGGGCAAAGGAGAATATCAAAGGAATGGGGCAGGGATTTTATTATGGGGCAAATCATTCCGGAGAGAGATACCTCCAAATTGCCCATCCCGGAAAAAGACAACTATTTCTATCTCCGACAATTAAGAAAAGATTGAAAGAAGCCTTTCGCCAATGAAGAAAATTTTTATCATTTTTCTCCTTTTTCTCTCCTGTCCAAAAAAGGATAAGGTTTATATCTCCGCCTTTGTCCTTCGGAGTATTGGCACCCCTTGGCTCTATCCCGATTACTACAAAGAAGTATATATCTACAGCAAAAACGGCTTTCCCAAGGTTCCGATAGTTGAGATAAATGATACCACTCTCCCGATTTATGATTGTCATTATAACTGGTATCGTTTTATTGAGTTCCGGAGGTTAAATATTGACTGCCAGTATAAGTTAAAGGTAACCCATCCAAACGGAAAGTCGTTTGGTGAGGTTTACCTACCCGGTCCTTATGAAATTTTAACTCCGGAATCAACATATATTCTCAATAGAGATTCCACTCTTAAAATCTTCTGGCAAAAGGCTAAGGGTGCGAAATGGTATTGGCTTGATCTAACGATTGAATATGATTATGAAGATACCTTAGGCGAATGGGATTATTATGAATTCTGGATGGATACCATCCTCTTTGATACCTTCTGCCTTTATGAAGCAAATCGTTTCATCCCTTCTCAGATTGATACCATATTTGAAGGGGAAGGGGTAATTAATATCTGGGCGATGGATGGTCCCCCAATTCTCCCTGGTTCCTCGGGTAATATAAAGGGCGAGGGTTACGGTTTCTTCCATAGCGCCTACCAACCGGGAGAAAGATATTTCTTTGTCGGTGCCCCGCCGGAAGAAAGAAAAATCAAAGGGAAAAGTAGAGAGAAATACTATCATCTTTTCCATTTCTCGCAAAATGGAATTTATCGCTGATTTCCACATCCATTCTCCTTACTCCCGGGCGGTGAGTAAGGAAATGACGGTAAAAAGAATCGCCCAGTACGCCAAATATAAAGGAATAAAATTGGTTGGCACATCCGACTTCACCCATCCGGAGTGGCTCGCTACTTTAAAAGCAGAATTAAAAGAAAAAGAGGATGGGATCTATCAACCGAAAGAAGAAGCCGAGGTTTATTTCATCCTAACAACTGAAGTAAATAATATGACCATTAAAAATGGTAAACTTCGGAGAATTCATAATATCATCTTCACCCCTTCCTTTGCTGATGCGGAGCGGATAAATCAATTTCTTTCCCGATACGGTAATCTTTCCTCTGATGGTCGTCCAACCCTTTCTTTATCCAGTCGGGATATGTTGGAAGGAATCCTAAATACTTCCTCAGATTCTTTTATTGTTCCCTCTCATATTTGGACACCTTGGTTTTCTCTTTTCGGTTCCGTCTCCGGTTATGATGCCGTTGAAGAATGTTTTGAAGATTTAACCAGCGAGGTCTTTGCTTTAGAAACCGGCCTTTCCTCTGACCCAAAAATGAACTGGCGACTCTCCTCTTTAGATAGATTCTCTTTAATTTCCTGCTCCGATGCCCACTCTCCCCAAAAATTAGGAAGAGAGGCAAATGTCTTTAATACGAAAATCTCTTTCTATGAAATAAAAGAGGTTTTGCAAAAAAAAGACAAGAACCGTTTCCTCTACACCATAGAATTCTTTCCCGAAGAAGGAAAGTATCATTACGATGGCCACCGAAATTGCGGGATAAATATGTCGCCTAAGGAAGCGATGCTTAATAATGACCTCTGCCCAGTCTGTGGTAAAAGATTGACGATTGGTGTTCTCCATCGAGTTGAACTTTTGGCGGACCGAAAAGAAGGATTTATTCCGGATAACGCCATCCCTTATAATAACCTCATCCCCTTAGACGAAATTATTGCTGATTGCTTAAAAGTAGCGAAGGAAAGTATCGCGGTTAAAAATAAATACTTAGAAATGGTTAAGGGTATCGGACCGGAGTTTGATATCCTCCTTAAAGTACCCGTGGAAGAAATTAAAAAGAAAACAGGCCTTGAAAGAATTGGCGAAGGGATTGAAAGAATGCGCGAAGGCAAAGTAAAACTCTCTCCCGGCTATGATGGTGTCTTTGGTAAAATTTCTCTCTTTGAAGAAGAAAAGCCTAAAGAAGAACCTCAGATGACGTTATTTTGAAAATGAGAAGGCTCTGGACTCCCTGGCGGAAGGAATATATCCAATCAAAAGAGAAGAGTTGTTTTTTCTGTCGGGTGGTAAAAGAAAAAAAGGATAAAGATAATTTCATCCTTTTTTGGGGTGAGAAATCATTTATTATTATGAACCGCTATCCCTATAATAACGGACACTTAATGGTCGCACCAATCGCCCATAAGAAAATGGAGAAGTTATCTTCTTGGGAAAGAAAAGAAGTTTTTGACCTCACCCTTTTTTCTGTTCAAATTTTAAAAAAGGCTTTAAAATGTCAGGGTTTAAATATCGGCGCCAATTTAGGAAAAGTGGCTGGGGCTGGTGTTGTTGGTCATTTTCACATCCATGTCGTTCCCCGCTGGCTCGGTGATACCAACTTTCTACCAATTCTCGGTGAAACCAAAACCGTCGCCGAATACCTTAGAGAAACCTACGAAAAACTTTTACCATTTTTTACAGAGGAAGAATGAAGAAAATAACTCTAATCTTAGCCATAACTTTTACTACCGCTTTCTTTTCTGTGATTACCATAGAAATTATTCGTAGTTATCGGTTTAAGATTGAATGTGAGGACTGGTTAAAATTAGCCGCGGAGGCGGTGGATATTTATCAGGCAAAAGAGTTCTTAGGAAAAGGAATAGAATACTTAGAGAAGAAAAACTTAACTACTGGTAGTTCTGCCTACTTTCTAAAAAGCCCAAGCGCTGACCTCGGATTGTGGTATCAGAGATTAAAGAAAGGAAAGGAAATTTTAGAGGAAGTAATTATCCGAAAGGAAAAAGAGGAGACCACGCCCTTGGAGATAAGTAATACCTTAATGAAGTTGCGGGAATTACTAGTTGACCAGGGAGAAAAGAAGACGAATGTCACTCTACCGACAAAAATCTGGATTTATCCCCACCAATTGATATTTCTTACCTCTTATTTAGTTTTTGGTCTCGGCTCTTTGACTTTTTGGACTTGGTGGATAGGATTAAAAAGTAAAAAGAGATGATTAAGGCGGTAATTTTTGATTTAGATAATACCTTGGTTGATTTTATGCGGATGAAAGAGATGGCAATCGATGCTGCCTGTGATGCGATGATTGATGCCGGATTAAAAATGGATAAAAAAGTGCTAAAAGAGAAGATTTATAAAATCTATGAAGAAAAAGGGATAGAATTCCAAGAGGTATTTAATTTATTATTAGAAAGGGAATTGGGTGAGATTGATTACAAAATCCTCTGCTCCGGGATTGTTGGCTATCGCCGGGCAAGAGAATTTACCCTTGTCCCCTATCCCCATACCGAAATCACCCTCTTAGAACTATTAAAAAATGGTCTAAAACTGGCAGTCATCTCCGATGCCCCAAAGATTCAGGTCTGGCTGCGACTTTGCTATTTGGGTTTTCAGAACTATTTCGCTACCGTTGTTGGCTTTGACGACACCGGAAAAAGAAAACCCGACCCGGAGCCTTTCCTTCTCCTTTTGAAAAAATTAGAAGTCAAGCCAGAAGAAACTTTAATGGTTGGCGATTGGGAAGAAAGGGATATCGTTGGCGCAAAACTCATCGGGATGAAAACCGCCTTTGCCCGTTATGGTGACGCCTTCGGCACAAAACAAACCGGAGCGGACTACGAACTGAATGACATCATAGAACTATTAAAAATCATTGAAGAACTAAATAAGTAGATGGCAATCTTTGGTATCGGAATTGACATTACCGAGGTTGGCAGGATTGAAAAGGCATTCTTTCGTTTTGGCGACCGCTTTCGGAGACGCATCTTTACCGAAAACGAAATAAATTTCTGTGAGAAGAAAAAAGAAGGGAAGTTTCAATCTTACGCCGCGCGTTTTGCCGCCAAAGAAGCGTTCGCTAAGGCGCTCGGTACCGGTCTGCGAGGAAAAATCTCCTGGCGCGAGATTGAAATTATTGACGATGAAAAACACCGCCCTCAGATTATTACTAAGGGCAAGGCAAAGGAATATCTGGGAAAGAGAAATGCCCACCTCTCAATTTCTCATACCGCTGATTACGCATGCGCCATTTGCCTAATTGAAGAAAAACTCCCTTGACAATTGAAAAAAATTCTGTATAATTATAATAGAATATGTATAAGGCATTAGAAATAGATAATAATCCGCGGAGCCGGAAAGGGTTTCGGATAACCCAATCATATCTCTCCACCAATTTATCCCACCTAAATTATCACTCACTCCTTTTATCCGAAACTGTAAGTGTTTCCGACTCCGCGGTCTACCATTAGTTTCCTTTAATTAGCTTTTTGTGCCTCAATGGAAAAAGTAGATTTATTTTTATAAAAAGGAGGAACGATATAGGGAGTGCTATCAGGAACTTAAGGCTTAATGGGAGGTGTAACGGATTGGGTAATCAGAAATGTAATGGAAAATGTGGTGGGAAGTATAATAAAAAGTTTAATCTAATGTGTAATTTCCAACGTCATTGAAGTAATAATAGAAAGTGTAAAGTGTGATGAAGGGAATAAATGAGGGAAGGATAAGGGGTTTTATTTTAGACCTCGATAAATCTTCGCCAGTGCCCGAAGGACTTCGGGGTATGGTCGGGCCGGTATGCCAAAATACTTCCCTCCCTTTGGGCAGGTCTTAAAGAGAGCGGATTTGGCATAGATTATTGAATTATCGCCAACCTTAATATGGTCTTTTATCCCGACCTGACCCGCCAGAATCACATTCTTTCCAATCTTCGCGCTCCCCCCAATTCCCACCTGAGCAATTATTAAACAATTCTTACCAATCTTCACATTATGCCCAATATGAACCAAAGCATCAATCTTTGTCCCTTTTCCAATCTTTGTTTCCCATTTTTTTGCTAAGGCGATTGTCACATTCGCACCGATTTCACAATCGTCCTCAATTACCACCCAGCCTTTATGCGGAATTTTTTTATATTCTTCGCCTACTTTCTTATAACCAAAGCCGTCAAAACCAATCAGCGCCCCTGGACCAATCTTCACCCTCTTCCCAATTT
>JBDRVU010000009.1:0-19782 GCA_039802085.1 Caldifarciminota bacterium | reverse complement strand
TGGAGAGGGGAGAAGGCTTAAACCCCTCACCCATACAACTCCAAAATCGCTTTTGTCGGTAGCAGGGAAACCAATCATCGGTCATATCATTGAAAGGATAGCGGATTTGCATCCGGAAAAGGTTATCGTCATAATCAGTGGTAACCAGGGATGTATGGTAGAAAAATATCTCACCACTACCTTCAATCTACCCTTTTTCTTTGCCAAGCAGGAAAACCCATTAGGTCTGGGAGATGCGGTCTATCGGGCAAAGGACTATGCGGACGAAGGCGCCGCCTGCCTCGTCATCTTGGGAGATACAATTCTTGATATGAACTTTGCCGAATTAATCAAGGAAGATAATCTAATTGGCGTAAAGCGGGTGGAGAATCCCCAACGGTTTGGGATTGTGGAATTAAGAAATGGCGTAATCGGCCGGATTGTTGAGAAACCTCAGGAGCCAAAAAGTAATTTAGCCATCGTTGGTGTTTATTATCTCAGTGAAACCAAACTACTTTTTCAGGCACTGCAAACGATAATTGATAAAAATATGAAAACGAAGGGAGAATACCAACTTTCCGATGCCTTAGAATTATTGATTGAGGAAGGGATAATCCTCAAAGCCCATCCCGTGGAATACTGGTTGGACTGTGGCACACCAGAGGCATTGATTGAAACGAATCGCTATCTCTTGCAGAGCAATAACTATTATCAAGAGCGCAAGGGATGCGTAATCATCCCGCCGGTTTATCTCGCCGATTCGGCAATCATTGAGGAATCGATAGTCGGCCCTTTTGTTTCCATCTCCGAGGAAGCGGAAATCCGGCGGTCAATAATTAAGGATTCCATAATCAATCGGGCGGCGGTGGTGGAAAACTCACTTCTGGCCGAGACGATATTAGGGGAGAATGCGGTAATTAAAGAGAAACCATTACGATTAAATCTTGGTGATTTTTCGGTAATGGAATCCCATTGAAATTTTTTTTAGAAAAAGAGGTCAATTCCGCGCGCCTGGGCAAATTATCATTACCCCACGGCGAAGTCCCGACGCCAGTCTTTATGCCCGTTGGCACCCAGGGAACTGTGAAAACAATTAGCCCCCAGGAACTGAAAGAGATTGGGGTGGAGATGATTGTGGCTAATACCTATCACCTCTATTTAAGACCAGGGGTGGAGGTGATAAAGTTGGCGGGTGGTCTTAATCGATTTACCGGAATCCCTTTCCCCATTCTCACCGATTCGGGTGGCTTCCAAATTACTTCCCTGTCCTCTTTGGTAAAAATTAGCAAAGAAGGGATTCAATTCCAATCTCATATTGATGGTTCTTATCACTTTTTTACTCCGGAGAAGGTGATGGAAATCCAATCTTCCTTCCAGAATGATATTGCGATGTGTCTTGATTGTTGTCTCGGTTTTCCCTTAGAATACGAAAGGGCAAAGGAGGCAGTGGAAATAACTGAGGAGTGGGCAAAACGGTCTAAGGGGATTTCGGATATGACAGTTTTTGCCATCATCCAAGGAGGAACCTATTCCGATTTAAGAAGAGAGTCAGCAAAGCGGATGATTGACTTAGACTTTCCCGGTTATGCAATTGGCGGTCTATTTTTAGGTGAACCCGCAGTAGTTAGTTATGAAATTATCGCTCTCCTCGGCGAAATTTTACCGAAGGATAAACCGAGATATGTGATGGGAGCGGGTTATCCGGAGGATATTATTGAATGCGTCAAAATGGGTATTGATATGTTTGATTGTGTCCTGCCTACGAGAAACGGCCGGACGGGAACCGCTTTTACTTCAGAAGGGCGGGTTTTGATTCGGAATGCCCAATACACGAAAGACTATTCCCCTTTGGATCCAAGGTGTGAATGCGCCACCTGTAAAAATTTTACCCGCGCCTATCTAAGGCATCTCTTCATCGCCGAAGAGATTTTAGGACCGAGGCTTTTAACCTATCATAACTTATATTTCTTCATTAACCTAATACAGCAAATCAGGTCGGCAATTGCCGAAGGGAGATTTGATATTTTCGCCAAAGATTTTTTGCGTGGCTATAAGAGGGGGGAGAAATGAAAATAGAAAGCATAATTCCCATTATTTTCCTTCTCTTCTGGGGTAAAGTTTTTGCCGATGGTTATCTCACAGTAAAAACTGAACCCGAAGGGATGGAGGTCTTTTTGGATGGGAAGTCACTCGGACGCTCACCGATTGAATTAAAGAAATTACCACCTGGTTCTTATACTGTCTCTCTTTTTCCTAATGATTCCTTAGAGGAGAATTATTGGCGGGCGCGGGAAAAGGGAATCTGGGAACTAATCCGGAAGGTCCCGAAGTTTGCTCAGTTCCATTCGGCTGCTGTTCGGGTCAAAATCGTTGAAGACCAAGAGACTGAGGTTTTATTAAGTTATCCGGAGACATTAAAAGCGAAAAAGAATGCCACCTGGCTTTTGTGGGGAGGAACATCCTGTCTCTTTACTGCCGGGACGATCTTCGGTATCCTCCTTACCCTCTTGTTCCGATAGGAGGAAACATTGTCTTAATTTTGCTCCTGGTTATTTACCTCTTCACCAACTCTCTTTTTTTATCTAAATACCTTCCTCGATTTACTAATAATTATCCCTATCTAATCATTTTCTATATCATATTAATTCTCCTCTTCTTTTCCTTAAGAAAGAAGATAATAAAAATTAAGCCTCCCCGCTATTTCTTTTTCATCTTCTCTCTACTGCTTGCCTTCCTGATTTTCTTATTACTCAAAGGTACAAATCCGCGAGATTTTCGGGTCGGGCGATATTTGGCACTTTGGGAATGGAATGAAAAATTCTTAAAAGGTATTTTCCCTTATGGCGGTCCAACCCGTCCTTCGGGCTTTCCCTTTCTTTTTCTCTTTTCCCTTCCCTTTTACTTATTAGGAGATTTGGGTCTTCTACAAATTTTTGGTTTTCTCCTTTTCACCTATCTCTTATCTTCAAAAAAGGGAAATTTTTTCGGAACCATCTTGCTTATTCTCTCCCCAGTTTTTCTCTTTGAGGTTATAACCCGCTCCGAACTCTTTACCAATCTAACCCTCATTTTGGCTTACCTCTTACTCTACCAAAAGAAAGAAAAAAAGATTAAAGAGAAATTTCTATTACCTTATGGAATTTTGGGTGGATTCTTCCTCGCCACCAGAGGAATTGTCCTTTTCCCTTATTTACTCTTCTTCCCTTTTCATTTTAAGGGAGAATGGCGAAAGGGGCTTATCTTTCTCTTAGGACTTTCTATCGGTTTTCTCTCCCTTAACCTCCCGTTTCTTCTCTGGGATAAAGAATGTTTTATAAAAGAAGGTCCTTTTTCCATTCAAACCGCTTATCTTCCAAATTGGCTTTTACCCTTTCTTCTCTTTTTCTCTTTCTTAGCCATCCGAATATGGCGAAGGGAAGATTCCTATCCCCTCATCGCCTTTTTTCTCTTTTTCATCGTCTGCGTCTCCTTTCTCTTGGCTTTAATCAATTATGGTTTTTCTGCTCTCTTATTCCAGAGCCGATTTGATATATCCTATTTTATCTTCCCTTTCCCTTTCCTCCTCTATTCCCTAACCGAAGGTTAAAGCCTTTTTATTGTCTTAAATGACTTCTTTACAAACCAGGGGAAATTTTTATAAGTCTCCCACCACTTCTTTAACCATTCCTTAGTCTCTTTATCCGCGGAATTACCGCTGCCAATCGTGAGACCCCCAATTTGATATTGAGGATTCTCTTTTATTCGTTTAATGATTCGCTCCCGAAATCGTTTAGCAATGATGGCGGCGGCTTTCACTTCTAGATATTTTTCATCCGCATTGGGAGTAATTATTACCTCCCCCCCCTTCTTTTTTAGTGAGCGGAGAAATAGTTCCATCCTTTCTCCGACCCCATAATCATCAATCACAATGCGGTATCGGGCTAAACTCTCTCCTTCTTTTAGGCTCCCTTTTAAGAATTGGTTAATAATCTTCCTGTATCCCTTATCTAAGAGGCGATTGAGGTTCATACCGAATAATTGATTTGGGGAAATCTCTTCCCTGATGTAAGAAACCCCTTTTTCTTGCAATTCCCCGAGTTGCCCAAAAATCTTTTCCCAGTAACCGAGAGGATGCCTCTTTTTCGTATTCGCCAGACCGATAATTGAGTCAATGGTGGCAAAGAGTTCCTGGGGAAAGATGACACCAACCAGGATTACGGGTCCGATGATTTCTCCCTTCCCGGTTTCATCCAGACCAAAGAGAAATTCTCTTTCCGGTGGTTCATAACGAGGACCGGTGATTTTCTCGATCACCGACCAGACCGATAAGGTATTTTGGTCCGAAGGGGCTGGCGGGGTGCAATAGAGAGTACCATTTTGGTAATAGGTAAAGAGAGAAGTAGAGAAAGAAATCCGCCATAACTCATTTTCATTATTAATCTTTTCTCCCCTACCACCCGCTTTTAGGAGATAATTTCTAATCTTTTCTCCCTTCTCTCCTTTTAGATTATGCCAAGTTTGACCATTCGCCATTTCGTCCCATCTATTATAGAAAGAAAATTTTTTCCGTCAATTGACAGGTCATCTTTTTCTACTATATTTAACTTATGAAAAGGCCAATTGAAAAAAATCGGTATCGTGTATTCCATCCCAAATTAACATTCCTTTTAACCTCAATTGACCAAAAGGGAAAAGAGAATGTGATGGCTTTAGCGTGGGCAACACCAATTTCCGAAGAACCGCCCTTAGTGGCAATTGCGGTCGGTAAAGAGAGTTTAACCGCTCGGAATATCCATAAGACAAAAGAGTTTGTCTTAAATGTCCCTAATGAGAAACTCCTCTCGGCAATCTGGATTTGCGGGACAAAGTCCGGGCGGGAGATGGATAAGTTTCGTCAGGCGAAATTGACCAAGGAGAAGGCAAAGTTTGTCAAGCCTCCCTATATTAAAGAATGCTTAGGACATATTGAATGTCGGGTAAAAAAAATAGTTGATGCTGGAGAATGCTTTCTATTTATCGGAGAAATGGTCTATCTTGTTGTGGAAAGTAATGCCTTTCGGAATTTTTGGCAACCTTCCGCTAATGTGGTCTTACATTTCGGAGGTAAAAAATTCACCACTCCGCGCTAACCGAATGGAAATCGCCAATTTGATTCAAGAACAGGAGAGATTAAGGAAGAAAGTATCCTTAAAGAATGAGTTTAAGAAATTGGTAATAATTGCGGGGGCGGATTGTGCCTTTGACGAAGAGAATATCTATTGTGCCCTTGCTCTCTTCTCTTTCCCGGAAATAAAACCGATTGAGATTAAAACATCCCGGGTAAAACTTCGCTTCCCTTATATTCCGGGATTCCTCTCCTATCGGGAGAAAGGAGCCTATCTTAAAACTTATAAAAAGTTAAAAAATAAACCGGATGTGATTCTCTTTGACGGTCAGGGGATTTCCCATCCCAGGGGTTTTGGGCTCGCTTCTCACCTGGGGGTGCTTTTGGATAAACCAACAATTGGTTGTGCCAAGAGCCGATTGGTTGGTGAATATAAGATGCCCGATAAAAGCCGCGGTTCCTTTTCTCCCTTGATTTATCAGGATGAGATTGTCGGTTATGTTTTAAGAACCCAAAATGATGTCGCCCCTTTATTCGTTTCCCCTGGGTATAAAATTGATTTTGCCACCACCAAAGAGATTATCTTAAAGAGCGCAATAAAATACCGCCTCCCCGAACCTTTAAGAATTGCCCATATCATTTCTCAATCCCTAAAGCGAAAAGGTGGAAGATAAAAATTTAAGAAAAGACCTAACCTTAAAATCCTTACTTCTTACCTTATTAAAGATTGGGGCAATTGGCTTTGGGGGTGGGATGGCGATGCTTGGCTTACTCCGAGAGCATTTGGTGAAAAGAAAAAATTGGCTGAGCGATAATGATTTATCGGTTGCGGTGGCGATGGGACAAATCCTCCCCGGTCCTTTTGTTCCTAATTATGTTGAGTATATCGGCTATAAGTTATTCCGACTAAAAGGGATGATATTATCCGTAATCTTCTTTCTCTTTCCTTCTTATCTTATTACCCTTTTTTTAAGTTTCTTTTATTTTCACTATCAAAAGGTTAGTCTCTTAGAAGATGCCTTTACTTTCATTAGTCCGGCAATCCCGGCGATTCTCTTCTATTGTGCAATTCGGATGGGTAAAGATTACATAAAAAATCTCTCTTCCCTTTTCTTCTCCTTTATCGCCTTTTGGGGTTTATACTTTAAGTTAGAACTATTTTTTGTTATTGCCCTTTTAGGATTCTTGGGTATCTTCTTAGCCAGGATTCGCCAAAGAAAATTTGTCTCTTCCCTTTTTTCCTTCTCTCCAATTTTATTACTCCAATTGTTTTATATCTTCTTAAAAATTGGCGCCTTAATCTTTGGTGGTGGTTTCGCGGCAATCCCTTTCATTGAGAAAGAGGTTGTCACAAGCCGCGGTTTATTAACCTCAAAGGCATTTATTGATGGGGTGGCGATTAGCCAAATCACCCCTGGTCCGGTAGCAATCCTTGCCACCTTTGTTGGTTATGGGGTTGGTGGTATTTTAGGGAGTTTAGTAGCAACCATTGCTATCTTCCTCCCTTCTTTTATTATGCTTTTCTTTTTGATTAAGGTTTATGAGAAGATTAGAGAGAACTTCTATGTGAAATCGTTCTTATCCGGCGTGAAGCCAGGGATTGTTGGCATTTTGCTCTTTTCTGCCTTCTCCTTAGGAAAGATTGCAATTTTTGATTTAAAGACTTTGATTATTGCCCTTTTATCTTTCTCTTTGCTTTTTTTCTTGGAACCGATATTTATCATCTTTGGTCTCGGTATTTTGGGAATTATCTCGGGACGATTATTTTAAGATAAAAAAGGGGCAGAGATATCTCCGCCCCCCCTCCGATTTTTTCTTTTACCGTAAGAAGAGAATTTTCTCCTTTATTTCCCCTTTCTCCGTTTTCGCTTTGATGATATAAATACCAGAATTAAGCATCTTTCCCCTTTCGTCTCTCCCATTCCATAAGATTGAAGTCTTAGAATTAGTGAAGGATTTTATCAGTTTACCTGAAGCATCATAGATTTTTAGTGATTTCGTCTCTGGGGTTGGATAAAATCTCACCCGACCGATTGCCGGATTAGAAGAGATTCTTAGACCGGTTGCCTTATTGAGATTCTTATCTGCGATGTCCGTGAAGATTACCGCATCCATATAGAGACCGTGCGGAAATAGGAACATACTGCCACCCCGGCAGAAGACAACCGCCCCAAGGCCTCCCGCAGTTGGATTCCAAATAATCTTTGGACCGAGCCAACCACCTTCATTCCATAAACTATCATTAACCCGGATGCATGGTTCCCAGTAGGTGGGTAAATCTTTACCCGCATAGGTCCAGTAGACATTTACTGAATCATCCCAACCAGAATCAGCCGCCATATAAGTAGCACAGACCCAAGGATAATTAGATAGTTTATAATGTTTTATATCCGGACAGAATTCGTCAGCAATATATGATGCGGAAAGTGTGAACCCTCGGCGCCAGGTATCTCCCCAGTCATTGAAGCGCACCGCATACCGGATATCGTAATCCCCGGTATTGCGCCAGTTATACTCATACAAAACCCAGGTTGTGGCTTGACTATCCGGAGTAGTTAGGACCGAGGCGACCTTCGGCCGATAATGGTTAAAGGTATCAAAAGAAACAATAGTACCGAAACGCCAAGAGCCAGGGTCTCCATAGTTCCGATTGTCTTGGAAGACAACCAAATTTCGGTCATATGAGGTCGCGGTGAAAAGTAAATAAGAGGTGGCACCAAAAGATATATGGCTATCAATTATATTATAACCACTTTGTGAATCCCAGGTTCTGCCGTAGGTAAAGGAACGATGGAGTTTAGAATTATAGCCAGCGCGGTTTTCATTTTGCCATACACAATATAAACCGTAGTTGGACCGGTAATCACGGCAAACGGAAAAATCACTAATTGTATCGGCACCGGTGGCAACCCCATAATGGGTGTATTGGGATAGGTCAAATGTCCAGCGGAAGAGATAGATATCACCATTATCTATACTATGCTTCATAAAGACATAGATGAAATTGGAATCACCCCGACCAACAATCAAACCGACATTCCAATAGATACTTTTTGGGGTGTGATACATACTCCAGAGGAAAACCCAATGCCTTCCATTATCCGTTGAGCGATAGAGCCGGACACAAGAATCTAACTGCGGGGCAACCGCGGCAAAGAGATAACCAGTTTGCATATCGTAGTCAACATCATAACTGGCGATATAAGAGGTATCAATCGCCACATCCGTTCCCCAATCTAAGATGGAAGGGACTTCTTGGTTAACAAATTCCACCTGCGGCTCAATTTCACAAGGAACCTCTCGGGCTGGAATATAACCTTCTAAGGAATTAGAAAAACCAACCGGCTCTTTAATCTCCGGGATGACGATTTCGGAAACCTCTTTATTATCAGAGGTTATTCCAGTTCCCGGTTCTCGGTATGGTGGGACTAAATTTTGGGCAAGGATTAGCCCACTTAGGCTTAAACATAGAACGAAGTATTTAAGCACATTTGCTCCCTTTCGCCTCCTTAAATTTTTATCTTTCCTGAGGCGACAATGTATTATAATAAAAATTAAAAAAAATCAAGTAAAACTGATTAACTAAAAATTATCCCAAAACCTTCTCACCTTTAGAATTTTATCATTCAAAAAATAAACCCCTTTTCTATTAATAAGTCTTATATTAATAAGTATTAGGAAATTACCAAAAATCGCTCTTGCCCTTGACTATCAATGCGAAGATTAATTTTTTGGATGTATCGCCCAAGATACATACCTGTCTCTTCCCTGATACATGGTTGTCTCGTAAAAGATACTGGTTTTCAAAGGTTATCCCCCATATCTCCCACCAGATGACCTTTGGGAAGGGGTAAAAAGGGGAAATCCCAAATAGAAAATATCCTTAAAGAAAGGTCGCCACTAAGCCCGAAAAAAGGGAATAGAGAAACGAAAAGAGAAAGGCGGAAAAGAGAGAGGGAAAACATCCCAGAAATTCCTTCCCCGCCCCTTTCGCCTTAACATGCTAATTATCCTACGGAAAATTTATTGTCCCAATTAAAGATTTTAAGCGATTCTTATTCTCTGGCGGTTTTTTTACCACCCTAATAACGAAACCCATCTTCCTAAAAACGGTTATGGTTAAGATGAGCCGGAACGGTTTTAATTCTCTATCCTGATATGAGAGCGATCCGCCTAAGGCGGATAAACTTTAACCCACCAACCTCCTAATCCGTCTGAAGCAAATAAAATCTTCTTCTGATTTATCATCAAGTGAAGGATTGACTTTTTTAGATTGGAGATTAAAATTAAATACGGGCCCGTAGTGTAGCCTGGTTTAACACGTCGCCCTGTCACGGCGAAGATCGCCGGTTCAAATCCGGTCGGGCCCGCATTTTAAAATCTTTTATTAACGGGCAAAGGGTATGAACTATCGGGAAGCGAATAAACTTCTTTATTCTCTAATCAATTACGAAAGGAACAAGACGAAATATCATGATTTCAAGTTAGAAAAATTTAAACATTTCCTAACCGAAATCTCCCATCCCGAAAGAAGGTTAAATAATGTGGTTTTAGTTGCTGGAACGAAAGGCAAAGGTTCTACCGCGACAATGCTCGCCTCTTCCCTAACCGCCTGTGGAATAAAGACCGGTCTCTTCACTTCTCCCCACCTTCTCTCCTGGCAGGAGCGGATAAGGGTTGATAATCGGACGATTCCAACAAAGGAATTTTGTGAAATTCTTTCCTCCCTCTTACCCTTAATTAGAAAACATAAACTTACCTTTTTTGAAACCTTGACCGCGGTGGCTTTTCTCTACTTCCTAAAAGAGAAGACCGAATGGACGATATTGGAAGTTGGTCTGGGTGGAAGATTGGATGCCACAAATGTTGTCTCGCCAACCTTATCCATCATCACCCGTATCGGCTTTGACCACACGGAACTTCTTGGTGAAGACTTAATTCTCATTGCCAAAGAAAAGGCCGGTATCATTCATCCCCAATCTACTGTTATCACCTTTCAGCAGATACCGGAGGTCTTAGCGGTAATAAAAGAAGCCGCCCAAAAAAATGGCGGGGAGGTAATAACCGAGAATCTGATCTGCCCCGAGACAATTAAACTCCATCGGTTGGGGAGTGAATTTAAAATAAAAAATAGCCCACTTTCTTTTTTCCTACCTTTGCTCGGTGAGCATCAGGTTGAAAACACAGAGTTGGTCCTCTCTTCTCTTGCCCGAATAAAAAAGGATGATAACCGAATAACTTGGGAAAAGGTTAGAGAAGGACTAGCCCATACCTATGTCCCGGCCCGCTGTGAATTAATTTCTTCCCAACCGGAGATTATGGTTGATTGTGCCCACAATATAGATTCTTCTCAAGCCTTAAAAGAGGTTATTAAGAAAATATTAAAGAAACGAGCCATCTTTGTTTTTGGGGTCGCTAAGGACAAAAAGGTTTTTGAGATGTTAAGCATCCTTTCGGCGGTGGGCGATTATTTTGTTTTTACCCAGGCAAAACACCCCCGGGCATTAAACATTGAAGAACTCACTCTCCATGCGGAGAAACTCAATCTAAAATTTACCACTGCCAAAACGGTCTCCCAGGCAATCAAAAAAGCAATCGCCCGTCAGAGAAAAGAAATTATCGTCATCACCGGCTCTTTTTATGTGGTTGGCGAAGGTATGAGATATTTAAGACGTCGCCAAATTGAGACTTAGGATTCCCCTTTTTGGTTAAGAAAATGCAACCTGGACTTTATATTGTTGCCACTCCCATTGGTAACCTTTCCGATATCACCTTTCGGGCATTAGAAGTGATGAAAGAATCTGACCTTATTGTCTGTGAAGATACCCGAAGGACAAAAATCCTGCTTCAACATTACCAGATTGGTAATAAACCACTCTTATCCTACCACGATTATAATAAAGAGAAGCGAACCCCAGAGATTATTCGGTTTTTAAAGGATGGGAAAAAGGTTAGTTTAGTTTCTGATTCTGGAACCCCCGGGATATCCGACCCTGGTTTTTATTTAATTAGGGAATGTATCCGCGAAGGGATTGATTTGATACCAATCCCCGGACCTTCGGCAATTATCACTGCCCTGGTCGTCTCTGGTTTACCTTGCGACCGATTCGTTTATGAAGGTTTCCTCTCCCACCGGGAGGGAAAAAAAAGAAAGAAATTACTTTCTTTAGTCAATGAGGAAAGGACAATGGTCTTCTATGAATCACCCCACCGCATCTTAAAGACTTTGTTGATAATCTCTGAGATATTTGGTGACCGGGAGTGTGTTCTCTGCCGCGAATTGACGAAGAAATTTGAAGAAATCATCCGGGGAAAGGTTTCGGAGATTATTCGGGAACTACAAAGACGGGAAAGGATAAAAGGAGAAATAGTTATCGTCTTGGCGGGGAAGAAGGAATGAAAGAAGAAACAAAAATCCAATTGCGAAAGTTTCTTCAACCAATAATTACCCTTCTCCTTTCACTCTCCATCTCCCCCAATCTTTTAACCATCCTTTCTCTCCTTTTTGCCGGTTTTGGCTTCTTCTTTTTCTCCCGAGGCAATTTTCTGTTTGGGGGCTTCTCTTTAATAATGATTAGTCTTTTCGATACCTTAGATGGAGAATTAGCCAGACAAAAGAATGCCACTTCCCGAAAAGGTGCCTTTTTAGATTCGGTGATTGACCGATTGAGTGAATTCTTAATCTTTTTGGGTCTCTTTTTGCATTACCAAGAAGACCGAATGAAGACTTTAATCTTTCTCACCCTTTTTTCCTCTTTTCTTGTCAGTTATATTCGGGCAAGAGCCGAAGGCATCGGTAAGAGTTGTCGGATTGGTCTATTTGAAAGACCAGTCCGTTTTTTATTTCTAATGATTGGTTCCTTGTTTTTCCCTAAATATTTTCCTTATTTCCTTTTGCTCATCTTCATCGGTTGTGTCATAACTATCTTCCAGAGAATAATCTACATCTGGGAAAAAACAGTAGATTGATATGGAGCGGGTGATTTTAGTTGGTTTAGCCAGAAACCCAAAGGACCGGTGGCGAAAGGTTGACTCTCTTTTCGAATTAGAGGCTTTAACTAAAACCGCCGGCGGGGAGGTGGTTGGTAAATTCCTACAAATAAAAGAAAAACCATCTTCCCGAACTCTTTTGGGCGAAGGGAAGATTATTGAATTAAGGCAATTATGCCAAAAACACCAATGTCAACTTTTAATCTTTGATGAAATTTTGAGCCCATCCCAGATTAGAAATATTAAACAAGAAACCGGGGTCGATGTAATTGACCGACGGGCATTAATCCTTGATATCTTTGCCCTCCACGCCCGAACCGCGGAAGCCGCCTTACAAGTAGAAATGGCGCAGTTAGAATATCGTTTATCAATGCTCACCGGAAAAGGTATTACCCTTTCCCGCCTGGGCGGTGGCATTGGTACCCGAGGACCGGGAGAAAAAAAGTTGGAAGAAGACCGTAGAAGAATTAGAGCACGGATTTCCACCCTAAAGAAATCCTTAAAAGAGATTGATAAGGAAAGACGCATGCAAAGGGAAAACCGGAGTAACTTTTTCCGGATCTCCCTCTGTGGTTATACCAACGCGGGAAAATCAACTCTCCTTAATAAATTGACCAATGCTGAGGTAAAAGTCGCCCCCGAACTTTTCTCCACCCTTGACCCGAAGACAAAGGTCTTAGAAATTGAAAAGAATATCAAGGTCTTACTCACGGACACCGTTGGTTTCATTCGTGATTTGCCACCACAACTTTTAGCCTCATTTAAGGTAACATTAGACGAAATAAAAGAATCGGACCTAATCCTTCATATCATTGATGCCACCAGTGAAGACTTAGAAGAGAAGATAAAAGTCGTAGAAAAGACCTTAGAAGAAATTGGGGCGCTTAAAAGCATCGAGGACGCCACCATCGTTAACGGACAAAGAAAAGAAGGCCCGCGACATTTTGAGAAAAGTATTGTTCGGGTATTTAATAAGACCGATATCCTCTTTGAAAGATTCTCCCTGGAAAGATTAAAAAAGAATTACCCCACCTCGGTTTTCATTTCCGCCCTTACCGGCGAAGGAATAAAAGACCTGCTCCGAAAAATAAAAGAAGAGATGCGCCCTTTAATTAAAACCCAGCAGTTCACCATTCCCGTCTCTCGTGGAGATATCCTCTCCCGGATTTATGAGATAGGACATGTTCTAAGTTTTACCGAAGTTAATGGCAAATATCGTTTAATGGTGAGAGGATATGCCCATTCCTTAAATCGCCTGCGCAAGGAGATTAAAAGAAGTAGTGAATACCCTAAAATATAGATACGGACACCAGATTTTCTAACCTTGAATTTTTAAATTTCTTTACTATAATACTTAGTGCTTGCTTTCCTTTTTTTAGTGTTCCATCCAATTTCCAGTGACTATGAAGCATCGTTTAAGAGCATTGCTTCTCTTCTTTCTTATTCCGCGGAAAAAAATTCACCTTCCCTTTTTACGATTCTTGCCGATCATGAGCATCATTTTGTAAGTAGTTGGGGAGTTTCTCTTTTGTTTTCTCAAAAATTGAGGAATTCTTCCCTTTCTTTTGGCTATTCCCATTATTTCAAAACAAAAGAGACTAAAGAAAAAGATTTCCTCCATCTTGCTTTAGCCTATCGCCTAAGAAAAAAACCAGAATTGAAAATTGAGAGTCGATATGGTTTTGCCCTAAAAGATTTTATCTTTTTCCCGGGGAATCCTTATGCGACCTACAAGATAAATTCCTACCATGCTCTTGGTTTATTCCTCTTTTTCTCCTATCCCCTCAAAAAAATTCAGCCCTATCTTCTTCCCGGAATCTCCTTCGCCCTACTCCAAGGGGAATTTATTGAAGACATATTCCAGAACAAAATCCCTTATAAAAAAGACTATCTCCAACCAAAATTAAAATTCGGTATAAAAATCTTCTTTTTCTCCGCCTCAGGCGGATTTGAGTTGGATGGAAAAAGTTTTGCTTTTTCCTACCATTTCCGATGAAAAGGTTTTCTGCTCTCTTATTCTTTAATCTTTTTTCTTTTAACCTTCTCTCTTCCTTTGGTTTCTCTCCTGGGGAAACGGGTTACAATTTCTTAAAATTGGGCATTGGTGCCCGACCGGTGGCAATGGGTAGTGCCTTTACCGCGGTCGCCGATGATGCCCATTCCATATTCTGGAATCCGGGTGGAATTGGACTTTATCCAAAATTTGATGCCACCTTAATGATAATGAATCTCTTTACTAGTGTTACTTATGGTTCCTTAGGAATGAAAATCCCTTTGGGAAGAAATTTTGGTTTGGGGATTGGCGGCGCTTTACTTTCTGCCCAAGATACGAAAAGGGACCCGACGGGGGAAGAGATAGGGGAATATTATTTTAATAATTTTCTCTTCGTCTCTGGCTTTTCCCTCCGTCCTTTTACCAATTTCTCTTTGGGCTTTTCCCTAAAAGGGATTGCCACTCGTCTTGATACCTTCTTTTCTTACTCCCTGGCTTTAGATGGCGGAATGCTTTATTCTTTTAACAAAAATCTATTTTTTGGTGCTGGGCTTTTTCATCTCGGTACCCCCCAGAATTTTATTAAGGAAAAGAATATCCTTCCTACCAGTATTCGACTGGGCAGTGCCTATAAGATTCCTATCCTCATTCACCAATTACTTTTCGCCTCGGACATCGTCTTTTATATTGATAACAAACCAATCTTCTCTCTTGGGGGAGAATTAAAATTAAAAGACTTACCCCAAAAATCTAATGAATTGGCTTTGCGGGCTGGTTATCAAACCGGCTACCATTTAGGAACCTGGAAGGGAATCTCTTTGGGCATTGGCTATAGTCAAAAGATTGCTCAGCGGGTATTTTTAACCATTGATGCTACTTACTTTGACTATGGCTATGTTGGCTCCTCGGAAAGAGTTTCCGTCTCCTTAAAATTTGACTAACCTCACTCTCAATTAGGTCTTTCTCCTTTCGGGTCTTCGCGAAATAAGAATTCCCAATACCCATTTATCGAAACAGAACGGAAAATCAAATTGACAATCATCGAAAATGGGCTATAATAGGATTTGATATGGAAGATATCATTCAAGAAATAAAAATGGCGGAGGATAAAGCCAAAGGAATTATTGAATCCGCCCAAAAAGAAGGAGAGGAGATTCTCGCCCAACTAAAAGAGGTGGCTAAGAAGATAAGAAGTGAAATAAAAATGGAAATGGAAAAAGAGCAAAGGGAAACAGAAGAACGCTGCCAAAGAGAATTGACGGAAGAGTTAGGGAAGATTGAGAGAGAGGCCGAAGAAAAGAAGATAAAGATAAGAGAAAATATAGAAAAGCATAAGGAAGATTTAATAGAATTAATCATTCAAAAGATAAAAAGGGAATGGCAGTTGCCAAAGTAAATAAGGTTCTATTAGCCTGTCATAACTCAGAAAAGGAAGAATTCCTTTCTGCCCTTCAAGCGAAAGGGATAATTCATATCACAAAAATCAAAGAGGCTTTAAAAACTGAGGAGCGGTCATTAACTGATTTAATTAATGCCGCCGAAGAGGCAATCGCCTACTTAGAGAAGATAAAACCAAAGGAACCAGCTGGCATCAGTAAAAGTTTGGCAATTAGGGTTGAGGAATTTTTTGCCAAACAAGACTTTTCTTCTTTAGTGCAAAAGGTGAAAGAGTGGAAAGGGGAGATAAATTTCTTAGAAGAGAAGGAGAAAGAAATTGACCGGGAATTAGAAACAATCGAGCCTTTCGCTTCTCTTCCTAACAAAATAGAAGATTTATACTCTTTAAAAAATTTTGAAACCTTGCTTGGCTTCTTCCCGTCAACCAGATTATGGGCGGAAGTAGCAGAAGAATCAGAAAAGAGGGAATTCTACATTAAAGAGATCAGTATTTTTTCTAATCGGGTATATTCTCTAATCCTCCTCCCAAGGGAGAAAGGTAAAGAAATTAGGGAATTCCTCTCGGAAAAGGATTTTACCCTGATTGACTTAAGAAAATTCTCCGGGACAGTAGGTGAAAATATAGAAAGGTTGAGTGCGGCAAAAAAGGAAATTAAAGAAAAGAAAAAGGGATTGGATATAAAAATTAAAGATTTTATCTCCTTTCTCCCCGAACTACAAATTGGGGCGGATTATTACGAGAATTTGAAAATCCGCCGAGAGATAGGGAATTATCTCACCCGCACCAAAAGTTCGGTTCTGATCGAAGGCTGGGTTAGAGAGAAAGACTATCAGGAATTAGCGGAGACCGTCAGTAAGTTTTCTACCGGGGTCTTAACCCGAATCAAACCAGAATTAAAAGAAGAACCACCCGTCGCCTTAGAAAATAAGAAAGCCTTTCAATCATTTGAGATGGTCGTCAATCTCTACGGGATGCCCTCTTATCGGGAGATTGACCCAACCCCGTTTTTAGCCCCTTTCTTTGTTATCTTTTTTGGTCTCTGTCTCTCGGATGCCGGCTACGGAATTATTATTTTCCTTTTATCCCTCTTTTTAATCCAAAAGTTTAAGAAAATAAAAAACTTCTTTATTCTTTTGGCGGTCTGTAGTCTTGCTACAATTTTTGCCGGGGCAATAACTAATAGTTGGTTCGGAGATATATTGGAACGGGTGGGGATTCCTTTCCTAAAAAACTTCAAGGATCGCTTCGTTCTCTTTGACCCATTTCAAGATCCCCTTACCTTCTTCTATATCTCCTTAGCCCTTGGCTATATCCATCTCAACTACGGTCTTCTTTTAGAGATCTACGATTCCTTCCGAATAAAAAATCCCCTCCCCGCTCTATGCAATGAGTTCCTTTGGTTTCTTTTATTAAATTCTCTTACTGCTTCTTTTTTCTTGGGGAAAAATTTACCAAACTGGCAACCAGTTTTCATCTCCCTCACTCTGATTTCCGCAGCCGGACTTATCACCCTTTCCCGCTTTGCCCCCCATTATCTCTTAAGGCATCTCCTTTTTTTCTTTATCCTTTCTTCTCTTTTTCTCTTTCTTGGTTTTCGCTTCCGGTTTCTTCCCCCAACGTTTATCTATTTTAAATACCTATTTTTTCTTCTATTTCTTATTACCATCTTCTTCTCCCTTTGGGAAAATCGCCAAGGATTAACCGCTGGGAAAATAGTTCTTTATTCCTTAACTCTTGCCTCTTTCTTTGCCTATATCGGAAATTTAATCCCAGTCCTGCCTTTTATCATCTTAGGGATTATGGCGATCTTCCTTTCTCCGATAAATCGGCAACTGGTAAAAAAACTAATCTGGGGTGCCTACAATCTTTATGGCGGAACATCATTTATTGGAATTATCCTTTCCTATATCCGCTTGATGGCATTGGGGATGATGACCGCCGGAATTGGGATGGCGGTAAATAGTATTGCCTGGATGGTAAAAGGAATTCCGATATTGGGTATCATCCTTGCCTTCTTGGTCCTTTTAATCGGTCATACCTACAACATTGCGGTAAGTATCCTGGGGGCATTTGTTCATACCCTCCGGTTAAATTATGTTGAGTTCTTTCCCCGTTTCTTCACCGGTGGGGGTGAGAAGTTTTCCCCTTTTAAGTTAAAAACAAAATATGTTGAATTGAAATAGGAGGAGAAAATGGTTGACCCAATTGGATTGACCTTAGGAATATTAGGTTGTGCGATTGCCGTATTCCTTTCGGGGATTGGCTCCGCGAAGGGGATCAGCCTCGTCGCCTCCGTTGCCAGTGGTGTTGTAGCGGAGGCACCAGAGAAATTTGGTAGTCTCTTCCTTTTGGTCGCCCTTCCCGGAACCCAGGGTTTTTATGGATTTTTAGGCGCCTTTTTGGCTTTAACGAAAATGGGACTTTTCGGCAACTTAGCCCCGATTACCCTATGGCAGGGGGCACAAATTCTGGGAGCCTGCCTCCCAGTAGCGGTGGCCGGCTTGGTGAGCGCCATTGCCCAAGGAAGGGTCTGTGCCAGTGGGGCGCAATTGGTAGCGAAGCGGAGTGAAGAGGCGATGAAGGCGGTTGTTTACGGGGCAATGGTTGAAACCTATGCGGTCTTAGGACTCTTAGCCACAATCTTCCTACTGATGGGGATTAAGTTATAATGGAAATTGAGCGACTGACCAGTAAGATAATCAAGGAAGCAGAAGAAGAAAGTAAAAAGATAAAAAAGGAATACGAAGAAAGAGCTGAGGAGTTAAAGGCGGAGATGGAAAAAGAGAGAGAGGCGCTAAGAAAAGCGGAAAGGGAAAGGATAAAAAAGAAGATAGAAAAAATGAGGAAGAAGGCATTGGGTGATAAGAAAATAGAGGTGAGGAATCAATTGCTTTCCTACCAATTGGCGATGATTAGGGACATCTTTCAGGAAGTGAAGAAAGACTTTCGCGCCCGCGTCGGAGATTATCCAAAAATTATCCGGGAGATTATTGGGAAATTTGCTCAACCGGGTGATACCCTAATTTTTTCCCCAGAGGATTTTTCTATATTCCAAAATGAATTTCCCGAATTGAAAAAGGAAAATAGTCAAGAACTCACCGCGGGGGTCATAATTAAAAAAGAAAGAGAGGAGATTGATTTCTCCTTAGAAACAACCTTGGCGGCGATAAAAGAAGAGATTTTTTTAGCATTTAGAAAATACCTTTTGGTTTGAAAAACAATTATCTTATCTTGGCTAATCTCCTCTCTAAATAATTCTCATTATATTCCCTAGCAAAGCGCCCGGCGTTTTGGATTGAACCGGGATAAAAGCGAAGAAAAAAGAGAGAAAAAATTAAAATGGCATCCAAATTCTTCTTTGCCTTCAAGGAATAGTAAATGCCGTAAGCGGCTAACCCATTAACCAAAATGGAAGTTAGCCCTTCCTTATATTTACCACTGTAAATCTCACCGCTACCGGGGACAAGGATAGAAAAAGTAGTGGCGAGCCATTCCTTTTTGGGTAGATTTAAATCCTTTATCTGTTGGAAAAGAAAGGTATCACCACTTTTTATAACTAAATCTTTTGCGGTATTTATCTTCCCCTCTCGGATTAAAAGGAGAGACTTCCAACGGAGAAATTCCTCTTCTTTTAAGGAAATAGAATTGATAACCCAATTAGCCATCTCATAATTTTTAATATCAATATAATATCTCATTAAAGAAGAGAGCGCCATCTTCTTAATTAGGGTGTCGTCAGTTTCGGAATTAAAAGCAACCTCCCTCAGAATCCTTTCTCCCTTTAACCGGTCATCTTCTTTATCCCTTTTGAGATAAGAGAGAGCCAATTTATATCGGGCGTAGTTGAGATAAGGAGAAGAAAAGTGATAATAGATAAATCTCTGGTAATCCGCGATTGCCAATTCGTAAAGTCCTTTCTGAAAAAGGGTATCGGCAAAGTCTAATTCCGGTTCAAAACCAAAAAGGAAAGGAATAAGGAATATAAGTATCACAACCGAAGGAGAAATTCTTTTAAATCGATTTTGTAATCTTCAACAATTATTTTTTCTTCTACCCTTTTAATGAATCTCTTCTTCGCCTTTAGATTACAGTCGCGCGCGGCGATAATCGCCCCATAGACATTTCCCAGATGGAAAAGAGAAGTGAGGGAAAGGAATACCCAGAATTTGCCCTTTTCTTTCTCCCTACCATAGTAATAACTTATCCCGGCGAATGTTCCGACTACCAAAAAGGAATAAAAGCCATCCCCAGCCCTTTCGGAATAGACCTGCCCGGCACCCGGAAGGATTAGGGAGAAAAATCCCGAAAGGAGGGGAGACTTTCTTTGGGGGGGAGATA
>JBDRVU010000008.1:0-20744 GCA_039802085.1 Caldifarciminota bacterium | reverse complement strand
CATCGTTATAACCATAAAGGCTCCCTCTATTACTTTTTAATATGGGAGGGAGCCTAAATTTTTTCAATGGTAAGATATTTTTGATTAAATAACCCATTTTCGGTAAGATTATTTTTGATGAAAACCGACTTATTGACCTTAAGAAAAAAATGGATAAAATGAAAAATGTCTACCAAAAAAAGAATCTTCTCTTACCGAAAAGAGTTTCCTATCTTAAAAAATTTTATCTATCTCAATGCGGCTGGCTCTTCCCCACTTCCCCTCCGAACAAAAAAGGCAATAGAAAATCTCTTAAAGAGATATACCGAAGAAGGGAATATCCCCTGGGAAGATTTTGAAAATCTCTCCGAAGGAACAAGAAAAATGGTTGCCCAATTCCTCTCCTGCCAACCAGAAGAAATCTGCTTTTTACGCAATACCAGCGAAGGGATTACCACCGCCCTTAATCTTTTAGAATTAAAACCCGAGGAAAATATTATTATCGCCCTTGATAACTTTCCGGCCAATATCTATCCTTTTCTTTACTCTCGGCCACAAATTGAGAAAAGATTCGTCCGGATATTGGATGGGGATATTATTAAACAGCTAGTAAAAAAGGTAAATAGTAAAACAAAACTCGTCTCTTTGGACTGGGTCCACTTCCTTTCTGGCTATTCCTTAGACCTTGAGGCAATCTCCGAATTCTGCCAAAAAAGGGGAATCTGTCTTTTAATTGACGCGATTCAGGGATTGGGCGCCCTAAAATTGAATCTCAAAACGCTTGCTATCGATTTCTTAGCCGCCGGGGCCGGCAAATGGCTGTTCCCACCCCAAGGGATAGGAATCTTTTATGTGCGGAAAGAACTCCTCCCAAAGTTAAAACCAAACCACTTGGGGTGGCTCAGTTGTTTTTGGTCTGATTTCAACCAAATCTTCAAGCAAAAGAAATTGAAAAGTGAGGCTGGAAGATATGAAGAAGGGACAAAGAATTATCTGGGTATTGTCGGTCTGGATGAAAACATAAAACTCTTAACCGAAATCGGTATAGAAAATATTGAAAAACACCTGTTAACCCTCAGCGAATATCTCATCGCCCAATTAAAGGAAATGGGTTTGGAAACTTTACCTCGGGGTTTTGGCAGCGGCATCGTTGCCTTTCGGAAAAAGGGAATTCCCAGCCAACCCCTCTTTGAGTTCTTAACCAAAAGACGATTTGTCCTCTCTTTAAGAGAAGATTACATTCGGGTCTCGCCCCATTTCTATAATACTAAGGAAGAGATTGAAGAACTCTTAGAGGCACTCAAAGAGTACAACCAAAGAGCGGTTCTATTCGGACGATAATCAATCTTTCTAATTCTCTCTTAAAATTCTTTCCGCCCTTTTAATATCCTCCTTTATCTCTTTTCTTAACTCTTCTGGGCTGCTAAATCGTTTCTCGGGCCGAATTCTCTGGAAGATTTCTACTTTTACCTTTTCCGGTGGCAAATCTAACTCTCTTATCCCGATGAGGTGGACTTCAATTTGCCTCTCCTTCCCGGCAAATGTCGGTCTTGTCCCGATATTCATAACCCCCTGGTAAAAATTTGGCGAAGGAAAATTCGGATAGCAGTAAACCGCGTAAACACCATCAATCGGTAGGAGTTTATCCTTATCAAGTAATTGAAGATTTAATGTCGGAAACCCAATCTCTTTTCCTCGGCCCGAACCCTTGACCACCTGACCGAAGAGCGAATATCTCCTGCCTAAAAGAAGATTAGCCAGACTTAAATTTCCTAAAAGCAACTTCTCGCGAATCGTAGTACTTTTTACTAAAACACCAGATTTCTTAACCAATTCCACCACCACTAAATTAAATCCATAAATATCTTTCACCCTTTGTAAAAACTTAATATCACCTTTCCGCTCCTTACCAAAATGGAAATCAAAGCCAACAGTTAAAATCCGTGGCGCCATTTCCTCTTTTATTTTATTTAAGAATTCGGTGGCGGAGAGATTTGCCAATTTTTCATTAAAATCAATAATTTTAACAAAATCAATTCCCATCTCCGCAAGAAGGAATAATTTTTCGGAAAGAGGGGTCAAAAGAAAAGGGAAATCCTTACGGAAGAAAAAATAGGGCAGAGGGTCAAAGGTTATAACACCAACGGGAAGACCCGATCTTTCTCCTTCTTTCTTCGCCCGCTGTAAAATAGCTTGATGACCAAGGTGCAAGCCATCAAATGTCCCAATTGTAATACTTGCCCCCTGTCCTCCCTCATTATCTTCTCTCAGAATTCTCATATAAGACCCTCATCGGTTTTAGAAAAATACCATCCTTTTTTGCTAAAATTAAAGTATCTTTCCTTATCGAAAAGACCTTGATGTATTCCTTTGTCTCCATATTCGCAATTGGGATTCTTTTTCCTGCCCGTAAATCCATTATCTCTCTCTTGTCCAAAATTACTTCTGGAAAGGAATAGAGTGCTTCTTCTATCGGCAGGCAATTCTTTCTTATCTCTTCCTCGGAGATGATTGGCAAAGAGAGTGCCTCCTCCACCCGAAATTTCCCAATCCTCTCTCTTTGCAGTTCTGCCAAAGTCCCACCGCATCTCAAATCTTCTCCGATGTCTCTCGCCAGGGACCGGACATAAGTCCCCTTAGAAACCTCCACTCTTATCTCTAAAAACTCTCTTTCCCAGGATAAGAGTTCTATCGCGAAAATCTTCACCCGACGGGGTCTTAGAGAAACCGCCTCTCCTTTGCGCGCTTTAAGATATTGGGGAATTCCTTTCTCTTTCAAAGCGGAGAAAGAAGGAGGAATCTGTTCTATCTCTCCTTTATATCTCTCTAAAAACCTTACAATCTCTTCTTTTTCGTATCCTTTTACTTCTCTCCTCTCCAATATCTCCCCGGTCAAATCAGCGGTGTCGGTAATAATCCCCAACCTTATTTTTGCCCGATAAACCTTGGGATAGGAGTTAATTATAGAAAAGATTTTAGTGGCGTTATTGAAAAGAATAATTAAAAGACCGGTGGCGAGCGGGTCAAGGGTACCCGCATGCCCAATCTTCTTAAAATGAGCAACTTTTTTTATCTCCCGAATCACATCATAAGACGAAAAACCTTTCGGTTTATTAACCAAGAGGATACCATCCGCCAAGAAAAAGTTCATCTATTAAACTAGCCCTAGTCTCTTATTCGGAAGTTGATTAACTCCATTCTCATCCACTACTCTTCTTTTAATCGTTTGAGAATTTCCTCAACGCGTCTTTCTTGTAAAACCAACTGGTCAATTTCAAATTCTATTTCTGGAATATATTTAAGAGAAATTTTCCTCGCCAATTGATGGCGGATAAATCCTCTTGCTTTTTGCAGAACCTCCTCTGACCTTTCCCTTTCTTTCTCTGGACCCAAAACTGAGAAAAAGACCCTTGCCTTTTTCAAGTCCGTGCTCATTTCCACTCCGGTTACTGTCAGAAAGCCTAACCTGGGGTCTCTAATTTCATTCTGGATAATCTCGGCAATCGTCTCTTTCACCAAAACCGCTACTCTCTTCTTCCGCTCTTTCATAAGGCAAAGGATAACTGATAAATCTAATTCTTATTATCTCACCCGATAAAGGAATCGCCCACAGTGGGGACAAGTAAGAACTTCTCGCTGACACCGACCGGCAATCTCCGAAGGCAACCTCACATAACAACCACCGCAAAAATCCTTAATCACCTGGACAACAACCTTCTCCCCATAGTGTTTCTTTATCCGGTCGTATTCCGCCAACAATTCCTTATCAATCTTCTTCCTGATCTTTTCCCGTTCCTCTTCTACGGATTTTAAGAAATCGAGTAAATTCTTTTTCAGGTTAAATCCTAATGCTTTATAATCCGGTCGCTGTAGGTCTTTTATCAGTATATCAAATTCTTCCAAAGCCCGCAAAAGTTCCAAAGCTTTATTCATTTTAATTTTCCCTCAATCTCTTTAATCATCCGAATAAATTCTTCTGGGGTCTTGGGGATAACTAATTTCCGCCGCTTGGTCAATTCCTGACAAATCATCGCCACTCGTCCTAAGGTGAGCATATATTGGTTGCCGATATCCTGGGGAGGAGCCACAACCAAAAAGAAGAGCCGAACCGGTTTCCCGTCAATGGCATCAAAATCAATCCCTTTCTCCGAATAGCCGCAGGCGATTTCTAATTTTTGTACCAAGAGGGAGCGACAGTGGGGGATAGCGATCCCTTTACCAATCCCGGTCGAACCCAACCCCTCTCTTTTCATTAAAGTATCTAATAGTGCGGAAAGTTCTTCCCCTTTCATAATGAGACTAGCCAGTTCCCATAAGACATCCGCTTTCTTTTTGCTCTCTAAGGAAAGTTTTATCCTGTCTTCTCTTAATAAAACTGATAGATTCAAGTTTCCTCCTCACATCTTTTCTTTTGCGGAAATTCCAAGAAGGTTAAGCCCCTTCTTTAGAACCTTTTTTAATACCCAAGAGAGAAATAACCTTGCCTTTGTTAACTCCTTATCTTCACTAACCACCCTTTCCTTTTCATAAAAGTTATGAAAGGACTCTGCCAGCTCAATGAGATAATAAGTTAAGATATGGGGTTCAAATGTCTCCGCCGCCATTTTCACAACATCCGGAAAATACAAAATATCCATTATCACCTCTCTCTCTTTATCCCCCAAAAGATGCAAAGGGGGATTTTTTAAGTAGGCTTGATTACTAAAACCCTTCTCCTCACCAAATTTTAATATACTGTTAAGCCGGGCATGGGCATACTGGACATAATAAACTGGGTTATCCTTTGTCTCTTTTTTCGCCTCTTCTAAATCAAATTGCATCCCCTGAGAAGATTTACGCATCAAAAGATAAAACTTTAAGGTATCAGTACCAATCTCTTTTCGCACCTCATCCAGGGTGATAATTCTACCTTCCCGCTTTGACATCTTCAAAACCTTATTTTCACCCAAGAGTGAGACCTGTTGGGCAATTATTATCACCAGTTGCTCTGGCGGATAACCTAATGCCTTGATTCCAGCCTTCATCCGCGGAATGTAGCCGTGATGGTCTGGTCCCCAGATATTAACTAAAACGGAAAACCCCCGCTGAAACTTATCCTGATGGTAAGCCAGGTCCGTAGCAAAGTAAGTTGGACGGCCATCCTTGGTGATTAAAACCCGGTCTTCGGTATCACCAAAACGGGTAGCAGTAAAAAAGAGGGCGCCGTCCTTCTCATAAACGAGATTTTTCTTTTGTAAAACCTTTATTATACCTTCTATCTTAGGTCTGATAGAACTTTCTTTCACCCAGGAATCAAAATGAATCTCAAAAGCCGAAAGGGCTTCTTTCTGCATCTGCAAAATCCTTTCCGTTATGTATTGCCTTTTATCTTTTACTCCTTTATTTAGAATTTCCTGAGCAATCTCTTTCAAATATTCTCCCCGATAACCGCCGGGGGGCATTTCTCCTTTTTCTCCTTTCAATTCTTTAATCCGTTCCTCCAAAGATTTAACCAGTAATTCTATTTGGGTTCCCGCATCATTTATGTAATACTCCGTCGTTACCTCAAAACCCGAAAAAGTAAAGATATTAGCCAATGCCTGGCCTAAGGCCCCTGCTCTCGCTTGAACAACCGAAAGTGGTCCAGTCGGATTGGCAGATACGAACTCTAAAAGCAACTTCTTGCCTTTACCCCAATCCCCCCGGCCGAAATTTTCATCGGCGGCGCACTTCAAACCCAATAAAAGATATTCTCGGCTGAAACAAAAATTGAGATATCCCCTTTCTAATTTTACCAATGAAAAATCATTATCCTTTGACAACTCCTCGGTAAGTTTTTTTATTAAAGTGAAGTCTCCTTTCTTTTTTAATAAAAAACCGATATTGGAAGAGAAATCGCCCCACTTCCCTCCTTTAATCCTCTCAATCTCGTGTCCTTCGGGTATTTCGCCGACAACTCGGACAATCGCCTTATGAATTTTATCTTTTATCATATTATTTTTTTAATTCCGTATCTCGGGGCATCACCCCACAATCGCTCCAGACCGTAAAATTCCCTTATTTCCTTTAAGAAGATATGAACGACACAATCAATATAATCCAAAAGAATCCATTGCGCCCCTGTATAACCTTCAATATGGTGAGGTAATTGCCCTTCCTTTTTTAATCCTTCTAAAATTGTATCCGCCAGGGATTGGGCATGAACCGAAGAGTTAGCAGTAGTAATCACGAAATAATCCGTTATCGGCGAGAGGCGTTTCAAATTTAAGGCTAAAATATCTTCACCCTTCTTTTCTAATAAAAGGGAAATAATTTTATCAACCATCACCTCCGAAGAAAGCATCACTCCACCTTTTCCTCTTCGGAAACCACCTCCGGAAAGAAAATCTTAAAATCTCTCCCCAGGATCAGGGAAACATCAATAAAAAGGTTGTGATTAATATCTTTTTTTATCTTGGGCATAATTAAAACTTCTCTCCGAAAAATTCCTTTTTTCTTTCTTCCCGAGATACCCTTTGCCACAATTAAGGCATTTTTCCCTTCCTCGTCACTTCTTTCTACGACAAAAGTTTCTGGTAAGGTATCTCGGTCAAAGATAACGTCGTAGACATTAAAACCTCTTTTCCGAAGCGCTTCTAAAACTTCTTTTCCAATCTCATACCGGCCAGAACAATTAATAATTTCCACCTTTATCTCTTTATAATCCTTGCCAATTTTACTCTCTCTCTTCCTAAACAAAAAGAACCTTCCGATACCAAGGATGATAATAATAAGAAGGATAATAAAAATAATTTTTTTCAACTCTTCAACTTCCGATGGCGGATTGCCATAAAGCCCTGACTATCCTATAATCCTTTTCCGTATTTACCCCAAGAATCTCTGATTGGTCAGAGGTAGTAAAGACTTCGACCCTCCCTCCCTTTTCCTGTAATAACCGCACAAGGTCCGTCAAATAATATTCCGGCGGATCACCGGAAGGTTTTATCTCATTAAGCAGTGGTGCCACCTTTTGCCAGCGGAAGAGATAGACCCCGGCATTAACTTCACAAATATCTTTCACCTTTTTATCCGCATCCCGCTCCTCAATAATATTCAAACCTCCATCCGAACGCACAATCCGACCGTAACCATAAGGATTGGCTAAAATAGCGGACAGCAAAATTAAATCACAATTTTTTGCCTTAAAGGTCTGGTAAAGACCGAAAAGAGTGGAAGCTTTCAAAAGAGGAGTATCACCACAGAGTGTTAAAACGTCTCCTCCCTTTAATCGGTCCACACAACTGCGCAGGGCGTCACCCGTCCCCAAAGGTTTCTTCTGATAAACAAATTCAACTTGGGGCCGGATAGTTATCCTCTCAACGACTTCCCGCACTAGATTAAAATCCGGGTTAATCACAATAATCGCCCGCTCCACACCCAGTTCTTTTATTCGGGCCAGAATATAACCAATCAAAGGCTTATCCCCGAGAGGCAAGAGGACTTTCGGAAAGGAATTATCCGGCGGCAGAGATAAATCAGGAAGAAAGGATTTTATTTGAGAAAGAAATTCTTTCTTTTTTTTCTCGGAAAGAGTGAGATTTATTCGTCGGCTCTTCCCTGCCGCTAAAATTATTGCGGTCATTTAACTTTTAATCTGTTTTTAAAGCATTATTTGTCTTTATAATACGATTATTCTCGTCAAGGAATACTTTTTTGGCAATAAAACTTCTTGCTTGAGTAGTATCAATAAAAACAAAAGAAAGAACAATCAACTTATCTCCCACCTCTCCCAGGCGCGCGGTACCACCGTTTAAAATGCACTCGCCCGAACCTTTTTTCCCTTTCATCAAATATGTCTCCCAGCGGTTGCCGTTTGTGATATTCACCACCTGAACCATTTCCCCTTCTATCATATCTGCTTTTTTCAAAATATCTTCGTCAATCGTCAAACTCCCCTCATAATTGAGATTTTTATCTGTCACCTTTATCTGATGAATTTTTGATTTTAAGAGGCTGCGCAGCATAACTTAATTCCTCACTTCTTCTCCCCTTTCACCATCAACTCAATAATTGCCATTTCCGCATTGTCACCCACCCGAAAACCCGAACGGTATATCCGGCAATATCCCCCCTTTCTTTCCTTAAATAAAGGAGCATATTCCGCGAAAAGTTTTTTCACCAATTTCTTATCCGCCAGAATCCTTTGCGCCCGACGGCGATTTGCCAGATTATCTACTCGCGCAAAAGCGATTAATTTGTCGGCGAGGCGCTTAACCTCCTTTGCCTTTGCCAGGGTTGTTTTTATTCGCTCATAAGTAAGTAGAGAACAGAGTAAATTCCGGAAGAGTGCCTCCCGATGTTCTTTTTTTCTTCCTAACTTTTTGACCGATTTGCCGTGGCGCATTTATTCCTTTCCCGTGGCTTCGCCCCGAGGCGAGTCAGAAATCTCTCCTAATTTACCTGTAATCTCATTAACTTTCATTCCCAGGGAGAGCCCCCAGTTTTCCAATATCCTCTTCAGCTCTTCTAAGGTCTTTTCCCCAACATTCTCAATATCCAGTATATTCCTTTCGGTCAATTGCACCAGTTCGCCAATCGTGTTGATATTCACCTTCTCATGGCTACTCTTATAGCGTCCCTTTTTTAAAGCATTTAATGCTCGAGAAGAAAGCCCCAGCTCCTGTATATCCTTAGGGAGAATCTCTTTCAATTTTTCTCTCTCTTTGTCATATTTTTCCTGGGTCTCAAACTGAGGATATTTTTCAAGGGGGATGATTGCTTCCATATGGTTTCTCATTATCGCCGCCGCCTGAATAATCGCTTCCTCCGGAAGCACACTGCCATCGGTTTCTACCTCCAAAATTAATTTTTCAAAATCCGCCCGGTCTAAAACTCTGGTGTTTTCCACCTTGAAAGCCACCCGCTTGACTGGGGAAAAGAAGGCATCTAAAAAGATTGTACCCAGGGGAACATTTGACTCCCTTTTCTTTAACCTCTCTTGGGGCACATAGCCCCTGCCATTTTCTACCTTCATCTCAATATCCACCCTACCCCTTTCATCGGTAATTGTTAAAATCTCCTGTTCCGGATTAACAATAAGAATCTCAGGGGGAATTGTCATATCCTTGGTGCGGAATGTGCCCTTGCCCCGGGCATAAAGATAACAGAATTTTGCTGTCTCCGATGTTAAACGAAACTTTATCTTTTTTATGTTCAAAATTATCTGGGGGACATCTTCTAAAACCCCGGGTATAGTTGAGAACTCATGCGCCACATCAGAAATCCGAACCTGAGTTACCGCTGCCCCTTGCACCGAAGAGAGAAGTGCCCGACGAAGGCTATTCCCAATTGTCTGCCCCCAGCCTTTTTCAAACGGCGCGATGGCAAAACGCGCGAAATGATTTTCGCGTCTCTCTTCTACCTCTATCTTCTCTGGCAAAATAAATGGTTTTAGTTTCATTTTGAATAGAACTCAATTATTAATTTGGGGTTTATCCCCACATCCCTGATATCTTCCTCGGTGGGCATGCGCTTAACTATTCCTTTAATACTATCTTTATCTCCAGCCAGCCAATCCACAGAAATCTCCCGGTTAGTAAATACTGATTTTATCCTCTCTTTTGCCTTTTCCGAGACGGATATCTCATCACCCACTTTTACCAAATAAGAAGGGATATCTACCTTTCGGTTATTAACCCGAATTGCTCCGTGTCTAATCAACTGCCGTGCCGCAGGCCGCGAAACAGCAAACCCTAGACGATAAACAACATTATCTAAACGCCGTTCCAAAAGAGAAACTAACGCCCCTCCTGGATTATCCCGGGCCGATGCTTGATAAAAATACTTAACAAACTGCCTCTCCATAATTCCGTAAATCAACTTCGCCTTTTGCTTCTCCCTTAATTGGACCGAATAAACGGACACCTTTTTTCTCTCTCCTTCTTGGCTTGTCCATTTATGAAGAGGACAGCGGTCAGAAAGACACCTCTCACCTTTTAACAAAAGTTTTTCACCAATTAGCAAACACTTCTTACACCGGGGACCAGTATCTCTTGCCATTAGACCCGCCTTTTTCTTGGGGGACGACACCCATTATGGGGGATCGGGGTAACGTCCTGAATTGAGACAATGGATAATCCAGCATTCTGTAAAGCCCGGATGGCTGCTTCCCTACCCCTTCCCGGACCCTTAACCAAAACTTCTACCTTTTTTACCCCGAGCGCGAATGCCTCTCGCCCCGCCTGTTCACCCGCCTGCTGCGCGGCAAAAGGAGTTCCTTTCTTTGTTCCCTTGAAACCAACCCGCCCCGAAGAAGACCAGCAAAGACAATCACCATTTGGTGTGGTAATGGAAATGATTGTATTATTAAAAGTACATAAAATATGGGCAACCGCTAAAATCGGAGCCTTCTTCTTTGTCTTAACCCTTGCCAACTGGTCCTCCCTTTACCTTAATTACCCCGTGTGTCTTTCTCGGACCCTTTCGGGTTCGGGCATTAGTGCGAGTCCTCTGTCCTCTTACCGGTAGACCACGCTGATGCCTTAAACCCCGATAGGCACCGATTTCAATCAACCTCTTTATATTCCCACTCACCTCCGCCCGGAGGGCTCCTTCCACCTTATAGTTCATCTCAATCTCTTTCCTTATTCTCGTTAATTCATCATCGGAGAGCTCTTTCACCTTCTTTTCCGGGGAAACGCCGATTTTCCTTAAAATCTTTAAGGCATTAGAAGGTCCGATACCATAAATCTTCGGCAACGCATAAAGGACCTTCTTATTATCATCTAAATCAACACCTAAAATTCTCGCCATAACTATCCTTTAATCATACAGAAAAAAGTAATAATGTCAAGGACTACTATTTTAACTAACTTTTTATCATAGTCAAGAGCAAGAAATAAGACGTGGTTGACTAATATCTTTCCCAAAGTATAATAAAGTATGAGTTTTGGGGTCATCGGTAGATCTCTCAGGTGTCAGGCCAATCTCTTTTTTCTCTTACTCTTAATTTCATCAAACTGCGCCTATTTTAATCTTTTCTATAACGCCAAGACCTTATTCAAAGAAGGAGAAAAACTATCGGATGTCCAGCCAACGCAAAGTAAAGAAAAGTTTAGTAAAGCGAAAGAAAAAAGTCTTCTTCTTATTAAGAAATATCCCCGTAGTCGTTACGTTCCGTCCGCTCTCTTTTTAGCCGCGCTGTGCCATTACCGTCTCCAGGAATACGATAAGGCAAAAAACCTCTTTTCTCTTTTTCTTTCTCTCTATCCAAAGGCTAAGTTGACACCAAAGGCAAGGTACTATTATGCACTATCTCATATCAGAACAGATGATTTTACTGAAGGCATTCTACTTCTACGCGCTCTCGCCGAAGAAGACAAAAGAGAAGAAAGAAAAATAAGATGGACAATCTATTCTTCCTTAATAGAGAAAGGAGAAGCCGCTCTTGCCGCCGAAAGTCTGAAGAGATTTATTGAAAACAACCCTAAATCAAAAGAAGGAAAAGAATCTAAATTCCTTTTAGCCCAGGCGAACTTCCTTTTGGGAAATTATCGGGAAAGTAAGAGGTATTATGAGGAATATCTTTCGGGCGTTGTGGATAAGAAAAAGAAAGCACATATCCTCTTAAAAATTGGTGAATGCCTTCTGCGCTATGAGAATCAGCCGGAGACATTGAGGCGTTTTATCAACCAGGTATCCTGGGTTTTAGAAAATTATCCGGAATTAAAAAATGAAACAAATCTCCTAAGGGGAAAAATCCTTTTTGCCTTAGGGGAGGAAAAATCCGCCCTTGCCACCCTTCGGGAAGTGAGAGGTGGCAAGGAAGGAGCCGAGAGTTATTTTCTTATTGGTGAATATTACGAAAGAAATGGTGATTTCCATAATTCCCTTATCTACTACGATACCACCCTTATCTTTTCCGCGGAGAGTGAATTTAGTGGGAGCGCTAGGAAAAAGAAGAGGTTAATTGAGAAATTAACTCAAGAGGAAAGTCTTCCGCCTGCGGCGCGGGATTTCGCTCGGGCGGAACTCTATCTCCTCTCTTTGGGCGAACCAGACTCCGCCTTCCAGAAATACGAAAAGGTATTTACCCAATATCCCGAGGATTCCTTGGCACCAAAATCTCTATTCGCCGCGGCTTGGATTAAAAAATTCATTTTGAAAAATGAAGATGGAAATCGCCTCTTCCAAAAACTTATCCAGACTTATCCCCAGACAGAGTATGCCCGGGAAGGAGAGAAATTGCTCAATATAAAAGAATGAAACCACTGCGGACACAGACGAGTTCTCAATATGATACCACCGGAGAAAATGGGAGGAAAATGCTCTACCTGGAATCCGGCCGGGTCGTAGAAAAGAAAATCCTAACACCCGAAATTTATTCTCTCTATCTTGACACCACTAAAATCGCCAAGATTTCCCGACCCGGACAATTCATTGCCATCCGTTTCCCTTTTCTTTATGACCCATACCTCCGGAGACCATTTGCCATAGCGGATACGGACGGAACAAAAATCCGGATTGTCTTTCGGGTTAGAGGGAGAGGGACTCTCCTCCTCTCCCAAGTGGTGGAGGATAACTTCCTCTCGGTTCTTGGTCCATTAGGTAATCCCATTCCCGAGATTACTAACGAGGAGGTAGTTCTTATTAGCGGTGGTATAGGCATTGCCCCATTTTTCTTTTTAGCAAAAGTTTTAGTCCAAAAAAACAAAGTTTCTCTATTCTTTGGTGCCAAAACTGGAGCGGAACTAATAATGTTAAACGAGTTTTCCCGTCTCGGTATGGAAAATCTCTTACTCGCTACCGAAAATGGGGAAATTGGCGAAACAGGGAAAATTACCGAATTGGTCCGGAAAAGTAAAATACCAGAAAAGGCAATCGTCTTTGCCTCTGGACCAATGCCGATGTATCAGGAATTAAGAAAAGTTATACCCAATAAAATCTATGCCTTCTTTGAAAAAAGAATGGGCTGTGGAACTGGACTCTGCCTCTCCTGTGTTATTAGGAAAAAAGATGGGGGTTATCTACACTTATGCCGAGACGGACCAGCCTTAGATTTAGATTTGGTAAAAGAGTAACTTACCCCTCCGGTAGTTGCTCTTGCAGACCAATTACCCAGAGACCGTTTTCTCTTTGGTGGGTCAATCTCATATGGATAAACTAAATTTAAGTATTCGGATTGGCAATTGGGAATTTTCCAATCCCTGCCTCACCGCTTCCGGCACCTATGGCTGGGGGGAAAATTTCCCAGTAGTTTTGAGTAAAGTTGGTGGTTTTATCACCAAAGGACTAACCCTTTCCCCCCGGGAGGGAAATCCCGCACCAAGAATTTGGGAAGTCCATGGCGGGATTGTCAATTCTATCGGCTTAGAGAATCCTGGGGCAATCTATTTTGTCAAAAATATCCTCCCTGCCCTTACTAAACTGGCAACGAAAATAATCGTTAATATCGCTGGCTCTTCGGTTGAAGAGTTTGAGACCCTAATTAAGATCCTCGATTTGCCGGAAATTACCGGTTTGGAATTAAATCTATCCTGCCCGAATGTGAAGGAAGGCGGTATCGCCTTTTCCCTCTCTCCAAAATCCTGTCAGCGAGTTGTGCGGTCAGCAAGAAAGATAACAAAAAAACTCCTGATGCCAAAACTCGCCGCTGGCTTAACTGATCTTTTAGAACTTGGCCGCATCTGTGAAGGGGAAGGGGCAGACGCCCTAACCCTAATCAATTCCCTACCTGCCCTAGTCATTTCCGCTGAGACATTTAAGCCCTGCCTTGGAGGAAAAACTGGTGGCTTATCTGCTCCTTGTCTCAAACCCTTTGTCCTATATTGTATCCAGAAAGTTCGCGAGGTAGTATCCATTCCTATCATTGGTTGTGGCGGCATCACAAATCATTACGATGCCTTAGAGTATCTAATCGCTGGTGCCTCACTCTTTCAAGTTGGGAGTCAAAATCTAATAAACCCCTTTGCTCCGATTGAAATTTTGGAGGGAATAAAAAAATACTTAAAAGAAAAAGAAATCTCTGATGTGAAACTTATTATTAATAAATTGGAGTTATGATTTGGGAGGTGGGCAATGGCGCCAAAATTAGTTTTAGCCCTGGACCTGGAGACCCCAACCCAAGTGGGCAAGATTTTACAGAAAGTTTCCGGTTGGATTGACTACTATAAGATCGGCTATAAGTTATACTTCCGTTCCGGACCGAGAATTGTTAAGTTCCTCAAAAATAGAGGGGAGAGAGTTTTTTTGGACCTAAAACTCTTTGATATCCCTTCCATTGTGGAATCTGCTTGCTCCCATTTTGTCAAGATGAAAGTGGATATCTTTAACCTCCACACCCTCGGTGGCTATGAAATGATGCGTAAGGTAAAAGAGGCGGTGCAAAGAGAAGGAGAAAAGGTTAACTCCTTTCCCCTAATTTTCGGGGTAACAATTCTTACCAGCATGGATGAGGAGATTTGTCGCAATGCCTTCGGAATTAAAGGGAACTTCAATCTGCAAGAAAAGGTTATTTATTTAGCCACAATAGCAAAAAGAGCTGGTTTAGATGGTGTCATCGCTTCTCCTTTTGAAATTTCAGCGATTAAAAGAGAATGTGGTAAAGACTTCTTGGTAATGTGTCCGGGAATAAGAGTACCAACCTCTTCAGTTGCCAAGGATGACCAAAAAAGATTTTTAACCCCCGGCGAAGCAAAAGAAAAAGGCGCGGACTTTCTAGTTATCGGCCGGCCAATCCTTTTTGCCCCAGATCCAATTGAAGTGATTGAGTTAATCAAAAAGGATATAGCATGAAAAGCGAAAAGGAGATAGAAGAACTTCTTATAAAGTATGAGATTTTCCAAAAAGGACATTTCCTTTTAACCTCCGGCCTCCATTCCGAATTTTACTTTGAGAAATCAAGAATTATCCAACATCCCTTCCTGGTAGCCGATTTTTCCTTTCCGATTAAAGAGCGGTTTCAAAAAGAAAAGGTTGATTTAGTTGTCGGGCCAACCACCGGTGGGGCAATCATCGCCTATGAGGTTGCCCGCCAACTCGGTTCCCGCTTTTCTTATGCGGAAAAGGGAGAAACCGGGGGAAGAAAAATCCGAAAAGGATTCGAAATAAAAAAGGGAGAAATGGTTTTAGTCGTTGACGACGTCTTAACAACCGGTGGTTCAATCCAAGAGACCATAAACGCCTTAAAGGAATACCAGGTTAATATCGTAGGGGTTGGCGTCTTTATCGACCGAAGCCCAGGAGTAAACTTCCCCTTCCCCTTCTTTGCCTGCTACCGGAAAGAGATTAAAAATTATGAGCCAAAATCTTGCCCCCTCTGCGTTCTTGGCATCCCTCTTTCGATTCCGGGAAAAGGCAAGTAAAACTACTTAATAATCCCCAGCCAGTCGCGAAGCAAGAATTGTATCCGACCTAAAAGTAAAGAGACCCGAGCCATCACCGTATAACCGAAGGAAGCACCAAACCCAATCATCAAAAATATTACCCCTAAACTGGCAAACCCCTTGGTTAGTCCTTTCTGTTCGCGGGAGAAAAAGAAGTAAATAACCGTTGCTACCACTCCCACTAACGAAATGATTCCCCAGAGCAAAAGATCAGTTCGGTGGAGAATTTCCGGTGTGAGGAATGTTCCTTGCATCTGCTTTATGATATTCGCCTGCAAGACCGCAGGGATTGCCACCCCGGAACCATAACCCAAAACAAATCCCATCGGAATCCGAATTAGCCAAGAGACTTTTGGGAAAAAGATAGAAAAATATAAAATCCCTAAGAGAAAGGGTATGAGATAAAAAAGGTTTCCCTGCTTAAAAAGTGGAACAATCAAGTCAGGATAAAAGAAGTTATGCCAGGTGATGGCAATCGTATAGCCAACCGAAACCCCAACATAGAGGTGCTCGGCGAAGCGATAGAATGGGTTATCTCCATAAAGAAAGGAGAAAATAAAAAGGGTCAAAATCGCTCCGATCCAAATCCAAATCTCTTGGGGTATCATCTCCTCCTCCTTAAAGCAAAGTAACTAATATTCCCGATAATAACTAAAATCATTATTACCAGGTGGGCTAAGGATTGAGAATCCATAAGTTGGGAAGCGGGCTTAAAGGCTTTAGTAAATCCTGCCTTTTCGTTTAAAAACTCGTATTCCGCTGCTGCCTTCATCCCTCCCAATAGACCAGTAAGTTGTCCCGACTGAAGATAGGGATAGGCATCCGCGGCGGAGACCGCGGTGACACCGGCACCAATCCTAATGCCAAATCTTGACTGGGCATAGGCAATCCAAGCATCATAACCCGGCACACCAGCAGAGAGGCTCACCATAAATGGGATATTCTTATAGGTGATGTCGTCAAAAAATATGGGAAGGGAATCATAGGGGGTACCATAATAGTCCGTGGGAAAAGTCTCCTTCATACTCCTTCCCATCCCTAAGATCACCGCGGTAATCCCTGGTTTCCAACCCAAAAATACGTAGTCTTTGCCGTAGACTTTATTGTATTCCGGGGCAATGGTCTTTAAACCTTCTTCGCCCAAACCGACACCGGTCACCCAGAGTCCGGTAACAATCACCCGAAGGTTTTTAGCAAATGCATGCCGAAGGATTGCTAAATACATCGGATATAACTCCGGCATTGATTGGGGGTCAAAGTCAATTGTGATTAGAAGATAGGAACCCTCTGGAAGTTTATCGATCGCCTGGAAAAGTTCTTTTGTCCGCCGGCCAACCTTCCCAACGAGATTAAGGGGAGAAAGAAGTGGAATGATTATCACAACCGCCATTACCAAAAATATTATCTTCCGGTCAATCTTCCCGAGTCTTTCCCAAAAACTCATCGCTTACCTCCCAACCAACCCCTTTCAATTCCTAAAATAATCTTTAAGGAGGTGGCAATTACACCTAAGGCAACACCAAACATAATCCCTCGCTTCGCCGCCATATTGGGAACCGAAAGAAGCCATTCTGCTAAATCGGATAGTCCTGGTGAAATAGCAGTTCCAATTGGCACCATCCCTAACATCACTACAAAGGAAGCAATGAGAAGAAGCGTTGCCTCAACCGTCCGGGCGCGGAAGGCGCGGTAAGCCGCGGAAGCCATATAAAAAGCAAGGATGGAAAACATCGTCGCCCCTAAGGGAACCATTATATTAGAAAAGATAAGCCGGAGATATGATTTTGCACCTACTCCCCAGATTAGACCAATAAGGGCAGTAGCAATGAGGGAAAGAATCGTCACGGCGGAAAAACCCCATTCTCCCTTCTGACGCCTTATTCTTTCGTAATGCCGTAAGGCGACACTTCTCACTCCTAAGGCTAAGGCAAAGGCACTAATTATCCTCACCCATTTGATGATTAAATCAAGGAAGGATTGGGAGAGGGGATGAGGAATAAAAAACTGGACCGCCATCAAGACCCCCATTATGAAACATAAAGCTAATGGTAGACTCCTTGCCATATTCCCTCCTAAGAAACTGAGAAAAATTTTAGTATCTCCTGAAAAAACTTAAATTGGGGTAGAGCGGAGAGTAAAAGAAAAGCACTACCGATTAGAACCAAGAGCAAAATAACCAATTTCCCATAGTCCTGCCCCTTCAAAGAACCAACTAATAGTGGTTCCCTTGAGAGATAGGCAGAAGCGGCGTAGAGTTCTTCGCCGATTAGGGTATAATCACAAGCGGTGATGAAGAAGGGAAGTTGGTGAACCGCATCGGTGCCCGCAATCTGTATCGCGCCTGTTGTGGCACCGGTCTCAGCTAAAATCAGAGATTCCGCCCAGAACATTCCTAAAAAGAAATTGGTCGCTGGTTTTTCTCTCACCATAATGCCATCAACCGCGGCCGCATAAGCAAATTGGGCATCAGTAATAAAGAAGATATTATCCCCCTTAAAGGCATCTGGTCTGCCAACATTGGTATAGGCTTCCTTGCATACCTCATAGGCAACCGTATAGACAATTGGGTCCCGATTGGGAACCAAAAGGGTCGTCTCATACTGAGCGGTCTTCTTCGCCACCTCCCCTAAGATATTTAGGGAAGCAATAGTCGCGATATCGGCGATACTCCCGAGGCCGGGTATATAAAGAATCGGCTTTCCCATCTCGGTTGCCCGACCAACCGCTTCCTCGACCGCATCCAACCCGGAAATTCTTCTGATGAATAACTGCTTCCCTTTCCGGGCATGGTAGATGAAGTATAAAAGAAGGAAAGAGAAGAAGATGACACCAATTAGAACATTTATTCGGTTAGTGGCAAACCACTGCGGGGAGGCAATTACCGGTTGGGAAATTTCTGATTCCGCCCTCTCTCCCTCTTTCACCGCTACGACCTTATAGCAATAAACCTTACCGTTTAACACCTTGTCATCAATAAATTGGCAGTCGGTTGGGAGGGAAATGCCACAAACCTGAAATTCTTGTTCCCCCTCGCCTCTTCTTGAGATTTCATAATAACTCACCCCTTCTTCTGACGAAGGTTGCCAACAGATGGTGATACTCTTGCCAGCATCGTTTGGAGTATCAAAGACTCGCAAATTTGCTGGCGGCGCTAAGCCGAATAAAAATAGAAGAAGATATTGCATATCACCTCCGTGAAAATTCTATCCCTGACAAATACATCTCCATTTCTTACACCTTGGACAACCATTCTTATATTTTTTAACCGCCTCCTCCATATCAATTTCGCACAAAGAAGCCAAAGAGACAAGCCAAGCAAAGATATCAGCAAACTCCTCTTTTAGTCCTTCTTTATCCTTTTTCCTTGTTCTTAAACAGCGCGCTAATTCTCCAACCTCTTCCACTAACCACCGGAAACTACCGTCAACCCCTCTCTTCTTATCTTTTTCGTAGTAAATCCTTTTAATCAAATTTTGGAACTCTTTTATGCTCATAAAGAAGATTATCCTTAAAATTTAGTAAAAGTCAACTTTTTGGGCAGGCATTAAAAAGGGAAAAATCAATTAAGTTATTTCGCTTTCAATAATAAGAATAACAATGAGACTATCATTGCCTATCTTTATTAAAGCCTTAATTATTTCCCCAATTACTCCCTCAATTAGAACCTTTATTATAATCTTTCTCTTAAATATCGTTTGCCTCCAAATTGTTCCCTCTTATTATCCCTTATTGGGAAACGGCAAAGAAAATTATCTGACCAGATAATTTTTTAAAGAGGGAAAAATTTCATTAAATTATCTATTTTCAATGACTTAAAGCCATGCCTCAAAAAGATGGGGGTCTGTTCCCCCTACGGCACCCTTGGGGGATAAATTGAAATAATTTCGTCTCTCTTCCCTCCTCTCCTTTCGCCAGCACTTCCTCCTTTCGGGTCATCCCCATTTTCCTCTCCCCTCCTTTCCCCCTAAAAAACTCTCTTCCCTTTCCTACCTTCGCATCTAAAAAAAGACTTAATCCCTTATTTTAACCTCGGTCTAATAAAGAGGATGGAGAGATTGGGGATTAAGGTTCGTATTATTTAAACAAAATAACCTTTTCCGGTTTTGAATTGCCAGAATCTCTGGAAACAGTCCAACACAAGATTCGGTAAGTATGACTAATTCCTAATCTCTTCCTCTGGGCAATCCCCTCTTGACTTAAGGCAAAGGTGAATTAAACTCCAATATGCTTTTCCGCGACCAAGAAGAAATTGTCTCCTTTTTAACCGCGAAAAAGATTTATCCCATCTATCGGGCGGGTAAAGTTATCTTCCGTAAAGGCAAATTGCCGGGAAAGATAAAAGAGGAGATGATTGAAAAGTTAAACCTAAAAACAAAAGAGGATTGCCTCCTTTGGCAAAGGAAGATTAAAGAAGCGCTGAAAGGAAAAGAATCTCATAAACCGATAAAGGAATGGGTAAAGGAAGAGAGACCTCGAGAATTACTCTTAAAAGAGGGAGCAGAAAAAATCCCCTTAGGTAAACTTCTGGCAATAATCCTCAGGACCGGCAGTGAGGGGGTTTCCGCCGAAGAATTGGGAAGGAAATTACTTAATCGCTTTAAATCCCTAAGGGGTATTGATAACGCATCAATTATAGAACTACAAAAAGTAGAAGGGATTGGACTAGCAAAAGCAACTCAGATAAAAGCCGCATTTGAATTGGGAAAAAGACTATTCCGAGAACAAGCTTCTTCCAGTGAAAGGATAAGAGATGTCTCGGGGGCAATTAAATTTGTTCGGGAATATCTCGGCAGCTATTTGCGGGACGCCAAAAAAGAATATTTCTATGTCATATTTTTAGATAGTCGAAATAAAATCGTTGATTGTTTGGAATTATCAAAAGGTGGCCGAGATGCCAGTATTGTTGACAAAGCAGAGATTGTAAAAGAAGCGGTGGCGAGGCAGGCCTCATCGGTTATTTTAGTTCACAATCACCCTTCGGGAGAACCCGATCCATCAAAAGATGATTTAACAGTTACCAAAGAAATAACCAAGGCATTAGATTTAGTCGGGATAAAGGTATTAGACCATATTATCATCGGCCGAAACGAAACCGACTATTTCAGTTTTTTAAGCAAAGGAATTATTTAGGTCTTAGGCATTGGATATTATAACCCACTCCCCTCTTTCCTATTTTTTGTTTCTTGAATTAAATGCCCGTCTACCTTATCTTGTCACAATGACCTTCTGGGCCGCTGACGGCTTGGATTGGATGAAATAGATGCCCGGTGCGAGATGCCGCACGTCGTTTTCGCCAGTTCGGAGATCCATCATCTTCTGTCCATTGGCATCGTAGAGTCCGACTTGCGGACGTGAGCAGGGAAGCGCGCGCTTTGAGTTAATCTCCAGCACGTCCCGAATGATGGTCGGAGTTTGATGCAAATT
>JBDRVU010000007.1:15683-21996 GCA_039802085.1 Caldifarciminota bacterium | reverse complement strand
GCTTCCTGATGGTCAACGAATAAGAACTTTGGCGGATTTAATTAAAAAGGGACCTCTCCCCGAAGAGCAAATTCTTTCCATCTTTTCTCAGGTCTTAGAAGCCGTGGCTTATGCCCATAACTTAGGAATCCTCCATCTTGACCTAAAGCCTTCCAATATCCTCTTTACCCCCAATGGAGAAGTTAAGGTGACTGACTTTGGCATCGCCCGGATTGTTAGTGGCGAAAGACAAGGTTTGGTCTCCGAAATCCGGGTTGGGACTATCCCCTATATGTCACCGGAACAGATATTGAATAAAAAACTTGATAAACGCTCCGACATCTACTCCTTAGGAATTACCTTCTACGAGATGGCGACCGGAGAAGTCCCCTTCAAAAGAACCGAGGCTTCATCAGTAGAAGAGCAACACCTATTTTCCCCACCCCCAAAGATGCGGGAGAAAAACCCAAAAATCCCCGCACACTGGGAGATAATAATTGCCAAGGCATTAGCTAAAAAACCCGAGGAACGATTCCAAAACTGCGAAGAATTCCTCTCTGCTTTAACCCAGCCGGCAATTGAAAAACCACCAATTGTTGAGAAACCAAAAACTATTGCCTGCCCTTCCTTAGTCGGAAAGACAAAAAAAGAAGCGGAATCAATCGTCGCTACTATGAATTTAAACCTAATCGTTGAAGGCGAAGAATCATCCGAGATCACACCCCAGGGTTTAATCCTCTGGCAAACTCCGGAGCCCAAAACATTGCTCGGTGAGGGTGAGGCGATAAAGATCATCGTCAGTAAAGGCAAAGTGGTGAAACCAATTCCGGTTCCCCTACTCATCGGTAAGGGAAAAGAGGAAGCGGAGAGACTCCTTGCTCCTCTGGGTTTAAAACTGAAGATTGAAGGCGAAGATTTCTCGGAAACGATTCCCACCAATGCCGTCATCAACCAGAATCCGGCGGTGGGCACGGAAGTTAAATCCGGGGAAGTAATTAAAGTCATTCTCAGTAAAGGCAAGAAACCACCAGTCGTCAAAATTGTCAAAATCCCACCCTTAACCGGTAAGAGCCGAAGCGAGGCAGAAAAAATTATTGCCGACTTGGGCCTAAAATTATTGGTAGAAAAAGAAGATTATTCCGAAACAATTACCGAAGGATGCATCCTAAAACAAACACCGGAACCTAATGCTCAATTAAAAGAAGGGGAAACGGTAAAGGTCATTTTGAGTAAAGGGAAAAAATTAGTCTCTTGTCCCAATCTGATTGGTAAAACAAAGACCGAAGCGGAAGCCGAAGCAAAAAGGAACCGGTTAGGCGTTATTGTGGATGGCGAGGAATACTCCGAAAAAATGCCCGAAGGCGCAATCTTAAAACAATCACCCGAACCCAATACCCAATTAAAAGAAGGAGAAACGATAAAAATCAGATTGAGCAAAGGTCTCCCCCTCATTAAAGTCCCCGACCTGACCGAAAAGACCGAAGGTGAAGCGATAAAAATCCTCTACCCATTAGGATTGAAACTTACTGTTGAAGGAGAAGATTATTCCGAAAATATCCCCTTAGGAAGAGTCCTCCGCCAATCCCCACTCCCGAATGAATTTCTAAGGAAAGGTGAGGTAATAAAAGTAGTGTTAAGTAAAGGAGAAAAACCAATCGTTGTCCCCAACTTAATCGGCAAAGAGAAAAAGGAAGCGGAAAAAATTCTTACCAATCTCGGATTAAAATTAAAAATTGAAAGGGAAGATTTCTCGGAAAATATCCCGGCTAATAACATCTTAAACCAGAATCCCGCTGGAGGCACGGAAGTCAAATCCGGAGAGGTGGTGAAGGTCATTCTGAGTAAAGGTAAGAAACCGCCCGTAGTCAAAATTGTCAATGTTCCACTCTTAACCGGTAAAACACGGCTGGAAGCGGAGAACCTTCTTAAAAATTTGGGCTTAAAATTATTGGTAGAAAATCAAGATTATTCTGAGACCGTGGAAGAAGGATGCATCCTAAAACAATCACCCCCCGCCGAAACCCAACTGAAAGAAGGAGAAAGTGTAAAGGTCACCCTGAGTAAAGGTCTTCCCCTTATTAAAGTCCCCAACCTAACCGAAAAGACCGAAGGCGAGGCGATAAAGATATTATACCCCTTAGGATTAAAACTTGCCGTTGAAGGAGAAGATTATTCCGAAACCATCCCTATGGGAAAAATCTTGCGCCAATCTCCCCTACCTAATGAATCTTTAAGAAAAGGGGAGGTGGTAAAGGCTGTATTAAGTAAAGGCAAGAAGCCCCCGGTCGTCAAAATTATTAAAGTCCCTCCTCTCGTGGGCAAGAAGAGGGAAGAAGTGGAAAAGATTGTCGCCAACCTCAATTTAAGATTAATTGTGGAAGAGGAATACTCCGAAAGATTTCCCGTCGGCATCATCTTCAAACAGATTCCGGAATCAGGGACCGAATTAAAAGAAGGTGAGGTAATAAAAGTAATAGAAAGTAAGGGACCCGAACTAATTAAAGTTCCCCTCCTCATTGGTGAAGATAAAAAATCCGCCGAAAAGATTTTATCCTCTTTGGAATTAAAACTCCTTGTCGAAGGTGAGGAATTTTCGGAAAACTTCCCTCTCGGCTCTATCATAAAACAAACCCCAGCCGCGGGAGAGAAATTAAAACCTGGGGAAAAGGTAAGGGTCATTATCAGCAAAGGAAAAAAATTAATTAAGGCGCCGCCTTTAATTGATAAGACCCTGCCCGAAGCAGAAAAAATTGTCTCCCAATTGGGCTTAAAATTGGCAACCGAAGGTTGGGAATATTCTAACCTCATTCCAAAAGGGAAGATAATAAAACAATCACCCGAACCAGAAGAGCCCGTAGTTAATGGCTTAGTGCGGGTGGTTCTGAGTAAAGGCAAAGAGCCAATCAAATCTCCCAATTTAATCGGTAAGACAATTATTGAAGCGGAAAAGGAACTGACTAAACTCGGACTAAAATTAGTTCTGGAATGGGAGGACTTCTCCGAGAAAATTCCCAAAGATTGTATCTTAAGTCAGACCCCAGATCCCGGTGAAGAATTATCCGAGGGGAGCGCGATTCGGGTAATTTTGAGTAAAGGGAAGAAACCGATTGAGAGAAAGATAATTGTTGTTCCCTCATTACTGGGGAAAAAGAGAAAGGAAGCCGAAAAAATTATTTGGGACCTGAACCTTAAACTGATTATTGCCGGGGAGGAGTATTCCGAAACCTATGCCCAAAATACTATCTCTCAACAATCCCCCCTGCCTGGTGAGACCCTAAAAGAAGGCGAAGTAGTAAAGGTCATTTTGAGTAAAGGAAAAGAGGTAATTCCGGTTAAAGAAGAAAAGGTAAAGGTTACTTATCCTAAGATAAAGAAACTGCCCAAAATCCCGAAAACCGCTTTAATTGGTCTGGGGATAGTTTTGGTATTGGCGTTATCCCTCTTTTTGGTTCTCTCATCCCGACCAAAACCAAAGAGACCATCTTATGCCGGAACGGTTAAACCAGAAACCACCATTAGCGAAACCGTTCCCACTGAGACATTAGCAAAATTAGTTGAAGAAAGAATCGAACCGGAAACTCTCGCCCGTAGACCAAGAGCCGAAACCCTTGCCCGAAGAACAGAAACCATTCCGGCGGTAAAACCAAAACCAGAAACTGTGGTTTCCCAACCACCGGTTGAAACAACCCCTTCTCCAAAAGAAGAGACCGCACCGGAGATTGTTCCTTATGCCAAAGTAGAGATAAAACCGAACCCCATCTCTATTCCCAAACCCGAATATCCAGAAATGGCTCGCCGGGCAAAAATTGAAGGGCAAACAATTGTCAAGGTTTTAGTTGATATTGATGGCTCAGTGATTGATGCCCAAATCTTAAAATCCTCGGGTAACGATGCCTTGGACGAAGCGGCATTAGTTGCCGCCCGCCAGGCAAAATTTTCACCGGCAAAACAGAAGGATATGCCGGTAAAGGTTTGGGTTTCAATCCCATTTAACTTTTACTTGAAAAGATAAATTAGACCCGCTTCCCTTCCCCGATAAATTCCTTATATTTTAAGGCGTATTCCTTTAACTTCTTTGCCACTAAGTAATTAACCGTCCCTTCGGGATAATTCCCTTTCTCGTCCCTCTCCCCCACCGGCACTCCGGTTAAAATCTCAATCGCCTCATCAATCATCTTCACCGCATAAATATGGAACTTCCCTTCCCGACAGGCAGAAATCACCTCTTCCTTTAACATTAAGTCTTCCAGATTCCTTTCCGGAATAATTACCCCTTCTGTTCCTTTCAACCCCCTCTTCTTACAGACTTCAAAGAAGCCCTCAATCTTTTCGTTCACCCCACCAATTGGTTGGATCTCACCTTTCTGATTTACCGAACCGGTAATCGCGATATCCTGCCGCAGGGGTAAACCAGATAAAGCGGAAAGGAGACAGCATAGTTCCGCCGAAGAAGCGGAATCACCTTCCACCCCGGAATAGGACTGCTCAAAACAGATACTGGCACTCATAATTAAGGGATGCTCCTGGGCGTATTTATATCTTAAGTAGCCCGAAAGGATTAAAACCCCCTTACTATGAATCTTACCCGATAATTCCGCCTCCCGTTCAATATCAATTATCCCTTGGGTGCCCATTGCGGTGCGGGCGGTGATGCGGGTTGGTCGACCGAAGGCATATTCTCCGGTATCATAAATGGAAAGCCCATTAACCTGACCGATAACTTTCCCCTCGGTATCAATCATTAAAGTCCCCTCATCAATCATCTCTTGAATCTTCTCTTCAATCAATCGGGAGCGAAATTGGCGGTGCTCAATCGCCTTCTTCACCTCTTCCGCAGAAACCTTATCCTTCCCCCCCTTCTTCGCCCAGTAGGATGCCTCCTTTAAGATATCAGCGATGATATTAAACCGGGCAGAAAGTTTATTGCGCCTTCCGGCTAAACGGATGCCAAAATTTATTATCTCGCTAACCCCGGTATTGTCAAAAGGTAAGAGCCCTTCCTTGACAATAATTGCCTTTATCACCTTAGCGTATTCATTTGCCATCTTCTCATCAAAAGGCATCTGCCAGTCAAAATCTGCCCGAACCTTAAAGACCTTCTTGAAATCCTCATCATAGGTTGTTAAAAGGGAGTATAAGAGCGAGTCACCAATCATAATCACCTTCACATCAATCTCAATCGGTTCTGGTTTCAGGGCGGAATAGTAAAATAGAGAATACAAATCATAATTCTGAATCTCCACCTTCCGGTTTCTTAAAGTCCTTTTTAAGGTATTCCAGACCCCAGGCTCAATTAGGGCATCTAAGGCATTGAGGACCAAAAAACCGCCATCCGCCTTCACCAAAGAACCCGCCTTAATTTTAGTAAAATCGGTACGCCATTGACCCCGGGCATCCCAGACCCGCTCAATCACCCCGAAGAGATTCTTATAAGTTGGTGAGGTCTCAAAAATAACCGGTGCCCCCGTCTCTTGGGCATTATCAACCAAAAGATTTACCCGGTAATCTAAGAATGGGTCGGTTGGAGGAAGATTTTGCTCTTCCTTCTTTTCTCGGAAGAGGGACAAATTATTAAGAATTGATTCTTCCACCTCATCTAAATAAAGGGAAACATTCTCATTCTGATACTTCTCCTTTATCTCCTTGATCTGGTCTAAAAGTAAAGGCCTCACCTCATCCTTATCCATATTGGCTAACTTCTCCCTTGTCTCCTTCTCCTTCTCCCGCAACTCCTTAAAGATACTATTCAACTCCTCCATCAACTCCTGATGCCTCTTTTTAATACGCTCGTATTCCTCTTTGGTTATCTTCCCTTCTTCTATTGCATAAATCAAATCCGTTATCTTCATTAAATTCTCACCCAACTTATAAACAATTTCTGGCTTAACAAATGGGGTAGGTTGAACAATGGCGAAACCCTCTTTTTCCAGTTTCTTACTGAAATCCATTGTCTTTTTTGAACTCCATTCCTTAAAACCCTCAATTAAAATATTCCGCCGCCGCTGGAAGGATTCGTTCTCTAAAACTAAAGGGATATTCTTCTGTAGAACCTCAATCCAATCCTCCATATCCTTCTTAAATCTTCTCCCCTTACCCGCCGGCAGTCTAATTAGTTTTGGTGAGTCCGGGTCCTTAAAATTATTAACATACAACTTATCATCCGGAGTCTTTTTCTTCTTCTCAATCTCTTCTAAGAGGCAGCGCACCGTTGTTGTCCGTCCGGTGCCCACCGGTCCCGTGACATAGATATTATACCCAATACTCTCAATCTCCAATCCCATCCGTAATGCCGCCACCGCGCGGTCCTGACCAACAATCTCCTCACAGAAAGGAA
>JBDRVU010000007.1:0-15673 GCA_039802085.1 Caldifarciminota bacterium | reverse complement strand
GGTGGTACCCGATATTTCTCCCAACTCATAAATCCTCCTATTTTCCGGTAACCTTCACATCCTCAAATTTAATGAAAGGGAGATAGAAATTTCCTAAATCCTTCAACTCCCCCCCAATTTGGGAAACCCTCTTTATCACCTCATAAAAATTTCCTGCGATCATACAATCTTTCACCCGACCTTTGATTTCCCCATCTTCAATCTTGAACCCCAATCCGACACTCAAAGAAAAGTCGCCCGCCAGAACATTTGATTGCCCTCCACCAATCACCTCATAAATCAATACCCCTTCCTTTATCCCCTGTATCCCAGCCAAAAGAGTACCCCTTCCTGGTGAAATAACAAGATTATTAGCACCGGGGAGAGGCTCACTACTATAAGAACGACTGGCGTTGCCGGTACTTTTTCGACCACAGAGACTAGCGGTTTTTAAGTCAAAAAGGAAATTCTTAAAAACTCCTTTTTCTATTAAGGGCGTCTGCCCCTTTGCTATCCCTTCCCCATCAAAGGGCGCAGAACCAGAAGCATAATCCAAAAGACCATCGTCATAAACCGAGAGTAAAGGGGAACCAATCTCTTTTCCCTCCTGACCCAAAAGGGGAGTTATCCTTTTCTGAAAATTCTTCCCATTCACTCCCACCAAGAGAGGGAAAAGAAATTCTATCAAACCATAAGAAGGGGCAAAAATTACTGGATATTCCTTAGTCTCTAACGGCACCTTTTTCAAAGAATTCTGAGCTAAAAGGACCTGACGATTAACGAATTCTAAAACAGAAAAAGGCTGACCATTAGAGAGATTCTTATAATCATAAATCCAAATCAAGCCGTCATCTCCCACAATTAGACCAATAAAGGAAAGAGTATAAGAGACCTTTTCGTATTCGCCAATAAATCCTGAAGAATTTACAAGCCGCCGCCGGAAGATGGTATGATTTAAGTTCAAGTCAATCTTAAATTGGGGAAATTGTCTTTTCGTCTCCGCGATTATCTCCTTCCCCAAAGAAAAAAGTTGTGCCGCAGAAGTATTCTTAACGCCCTCGTTAACCAGTTGGCATTTTACCTGAGGGATTTCCTTAGGAAAAGTAAAATTTACCTTCTCCCCATAATTGGCAATCTGGATAGTGGACTCAACCAATTCCGGGATCCGATTCGGGTCCGTCGTAGCGGCAAAACCTAATTTCCCATCCTTGATCACCCTCAACCCCAAACCTTTCGTCTCTTTCGTCTCCAAGGAGTAGGGCTCATCCCCACGGAATTCGGAAAGACTGTTTAATATCTCATCAACAATTATCTCAAAACCTTCCACCCTTCCCTTCAATTTCTCAATAATCCTCTCTTCCATCATTTCCCTCCAATCAGACAATTTTTAATCCGGATGTGCGGACCACCAGTCGCGGCGGGTAAAGGAGATTGCGCACCTTTACCACAACCACCGGGAGAAAAAATTAAATCATCACCAATCATCTCAACATTCCTTAAAGTCTCAAAGACATTCCCTTGGATTATCACATCGCGAAGCAACTTCGTCTTTTTCCCCTTCTCAATCTTATAGGCAAATTGGGAAGAAAAGGTGAAAAACTCCAACTCGGTCATTCCGCCCCTGGTCCCGGCGACATAGAGCCCATCGTCAATCTCCCCAATCATCTCCTCCAACTTCTTATCCCTCGGTTCAATAAAGGTATTAGACATCCGAACAATCGGGGGAAAGTGATAACTAACCGCTCTCGCATTCCCGGTCAACTCTTCCCCCATCGCCTTTGCCGTCTCTTTGGAATGGAGATGGGAGGAAATCTTCCCTTCCCGAATGAGATAAGTTCTTCTACTTTCTACCCCTTCATCATCAAACCGATAACTCCCCCACTCACCTTCTATCGTTGGGTCATCAACAATTGCCAGTTCCGAAACCCCATAGGTCGTGCCAATTTTCAATAACTCCCTGAGCCTTTCGTTCGTATAGAGAAAATCCGCCTCCGAAAGGTGCCCGAATGCCTCATGGGCAAAGACTCCCGCTAATTTGGGGTCAATAACACAGGTGTAAACTCCGGCAGCCACCTTTTCCGCCTTCAATAAATCCAATGCCATCTGGGCAATCTTCTCCACCACCTCTTCCTTCCCTTGCAAATCCGCAATCCCTTTTCGGGAGGCAAAAGATTGGGCATAGTCTTGGATATTCGTGCCATCCCGGGCAATCGCCTGTAAAAAAATCCGAAAGTATCTACTTGCCTCTTCAATATATCTATCTTCCGTAGAATAGAAATAAATCTTCTTATCCCGCTCGCCATAACCAGAAAGGGTAGAGACAATCCCCGGAAAGCGAAGGAGAATCTCATTATAACCTTTTACCAATTCTACCTTCGCTGCTAAGGGAAGAGAATCCTTATCTTGCTTTTTCGCATAAATCTCAATTTTAGGAAGAAGGGAAAGGGAACGCTCTTTTGGCGGCAAGAGTTCTAACTCCTTTGCCTTCTTCTTCGCCAATTCTTTTAAACCCTCATCAATCTGATTGAAACTGGCGGAAACCCAATTCCCATTCTTGAAAAGGCGCAAAATACCACCCCTTTCAAAATTCTGCCGGCATTCGTCCAACTCCTTTCCCCGAAAGACAATACTTGAGAGCGCACTCTCCTCAACTCGGATATCACCGTAGTCTATATCTAAACCGGTAAAAATCTCGGCTAAAAATGACTTCATAACCTATTTTACTGGACATTTAAGGCTTTGTCAAACAGAAGAGATTAAAAAACCGAATATCTCACTACCCATTCCTCCCCTTTCAAAATTAGTCCGGGGATTAGGTAATAAATTAGAAATTTTCTTATGCCTTTTCCGAAAGAAGAAACCAGTGAGAAAACCGGGCATCTCTTTCCGAAAGAAATTAGGGGAAAAATTAGACATCTAACTCCCGGAAAAATTACTCCCGAAAGCATCGTCCGAAGCGTGGCTAAAAGGTGGGAGGGGAGGTAATAAAGGAGGCGGTGGTAGGGCTCACTTAAAATTTATCTTAAAGGCAATAAATTTTTGGGAATAAAAAACTTAAAAAGAAAGGCCTTTTCTTATTAAGCGACTTTTATGTCGCCTAATTTAATTAGGATGGAACAATAAAAAATTATTGAAAACTTACGAAATTTGGTCATGGTCAAGATAATTCTGAATAGTTTTAAGCGGCTCTAAAAAAAGCAAAACCCTCTTTTCACTTTATATTTAATCACGCCCCCTGATAGCCAAGTTAATAAACTCCTTGAAATTTCTCTAAATTATTACTATAATAGAAGATGCGTTTCGTGGAACTTCCCTTAGTGGGATTTGAGATAAAAAAAGGGATTGTCAGTTTTGCCACGCCCATTATCATTGAACCAAAAGAGGTGAAATCTTTAGCCCAAGACTTCTTCCGCCTCTTTCAGAGATATATCTTCCCCAAGGCAAAAGCAATTGGCGAGCCAAAAAAGGAAGCGAACGCCGATACCTTCCCCATTTACCTAAACAATCGGAAAACCGCCTATCTAAATTTTATTTATGATATTGATGCGACCCGCCTCTCCTTTGAATGTAGCCGCTGGGATGCCAAATCAGAAATTCAAATTATTGACCCCCTCTTTCGTCTTCTCCGGGAGCAAAGGGTAATTAAACCAGATTTGGAATATATTAGAAAGAAGGTCTCGGGGACTTTATCGGAGATTGTCGCCGCCTTACTCTGGCAGATTGGCGCCGTGAAAGTTAGTCTCGGTGACATTAAACCATTCTTTAAGGTTGACGAAAGAAAAAATCGGAGCCCAATCTATCTTGACCTTAAATGCCTCCCTAATTACCCTCGCGTCTTTGACTTCCTAATTTCCCAATCCGCTTTGATTTTAGCCCATTACGATTTTGACCTGATTTGTGGCATTGAAGCGGGAAGTATCTCCTTTGCCTCCCTTTTAGCCCAGAAGATTGCCAAACCCAGTTTCTTCGCCCGGAGGGAACGAAGATATAAGGAAGCACCCCTCTTGGAAGGAATTAAAGAACACGAACTCTTCCGAAAGAAGGTTCTTTTAGTTGACGATACAGTAGTTAAAGGCTGGACCAAGCGCCGGGCGATTGAGGAGATTAGGGCAAAGGGTGGAATTTGCGAATACACCTTTGTCATCTTTGACCGCCAGGAGGGTGCCCGGGAAGAATTGACTTCTCTCAATTGCTCTCTCTTATTCCTAACCAACCGCGCCGCCCTTCTTTCTAAGCGCATCCCTCAGGATATCACCTTAATCACGGAGCGCGAGTATAAGGAAATCCTCGCCTATTTTTCTAACCCGAGGCGCTGGCACGAAAAACAGGGCTTTCCCTACCACGAATTAAAACCGAGATAGAACCAAAATCCTATTGACAGGTATCTAATATTATGATAAAATAAATTATGCAAGAACGATTTACCGAAAGAGTAAAAAGGGTACTGCAATTAGCCCGCCAGGAGGCACGTCGGTTGCACCATGATTACATCGGCACTGAACATCTCCTTTTAGGCATCATCCGAGAAGGAGGTGGAGTAGCGGCTCTGGCTTTAATCAACTTAGGAATTGACTTGGAGGATTTACGTCGGGCAGTAGAAAATGCGATCAGTTATGGGCAGGAGGCAATTGTTTTTGGTGAAATCCCTCTTAATCAAGAGGCACGGTCAGTGATAAATTATGCGATTGAAGAGGCAAAAAGTATGAACCATTCTTACATCGGCACCGAACATATTCTCTTGGGACTCCTAAGGGAAGAAAAAGGCATAGCTTCCCAAGTGCTCCTCTCCTTGGGTGCCGAGATTGACCTTGTCCGAAATGAGATTTTAAGAGTTCTTGGGGGTGAAGGTATATCGTCGCAAACAAAACATAAGACAAAAACCTCCGCCCTTGATTATTTCTCCCGGGATTTGACTCAATTGGCAAGAGAAGACAAGTTAGACCCAATCATTGGCCGGGAAAAAGAAATTGAAAGGATTATCCAGATTCTGGTCCGAAGAAAGAAGAATAACCCAGTTTTGATTGGTGAAGCCGGCGTTGGAAAAACTGCCATCGTTGAAGGTTTAGCCCAGAGAATTGTGGAAAATCGGGTGCCACCAATTTTAAGGAACAAGCGAGTTTTAGCCTTAGATTTAGCGGCCTTAGTCGCGGGAACCAAGTATCGGGGACAGTTTGAAGAGCGATTGAAAGCCGTTCTCAATGAGATTATCAAATCCGGAAATTGTATCATTTTTATTGATGAATTGCATACCATTGTTGGCGCCGGTGCCGCGGAGGGGGCAATTGATGCCTCAAATATGTTAAAACCCGCTTTAGCCCGGGGAGAAATCCAATGCATTGGCGCTACCACTTTTGAGGAATACCGAAGGTATATTGAAAAGCATTCCGCCTTAGAAAGGAGATTTCAACCAATAATTGTTGAACCACCAACCGCCGCGGAAACAGTTAAAATTCTTGAAGGATTAAAGGAAAAATATGAACTTCACCACAATGTCATCTATACCCAATCTGCCATTGAATCCGCTGCTTATCTTTCTGACCGCTACATCACCGACCGATTCTTGCCGGATAAGGCAATTGATATCATTGATGAAGCGGGCGCTCGGGTAAAACTTTTAAGACCAATTGTCAATAAAGAGTGGGAGGAGATTGAAAAAAAGATTGAGAGGGTAAAGAGAATGAAAGAAGAAGCGGTGCGGTCTCAGGAGTTTGAAAAAGCCGCCGAATTCCGAGATGAACAAAAACGACTAACCGACCTCTTAAAGGAAAAGAGAAAGGAGTGGGAAAAGGCAGGTAACTTCCCGGTTGTCACCCCAGAAGATATCGCCCAGGTGACCTCGATGTGGACCGGTATCCCACTTTCCCGAATTGAAGAATCCGAATCCCAAAGGTTATTAAAAATGGAAGAAGAATTAAAGAAACGGATTGTTGGTCAGGACGAAGCGATTGCGGTAGTTGCCCGAGCGATTCGCCGCTCCCGAGCCGGAGTGAAAGACCCGAGGAGACCGATTGGTTCTTTCATCTTTTTAGGACCAACCGGAGTTGGGAAAACCGAATTGGCCAGGGTTCTGGCTCGTTTCCTCTTCGGTCATGAAGATGCCTTAATCCGCCTTGATATGTCCGAATATATGGAAAAGTTCAATGTCTCCCGTTTGGTCGGAGCCCCACCTGGTTATGTCGGTTATGAAGAAGGTGGGCAACTCACGGAAAAGGTGCGCCGGAAACCTTACTCCTGCGTCCTGTTTGACGAGATTGAAAAAGCCCATCCCGATGTCTTCAACATTCTTCTCCAAATCTTAGAAGATGGACAGTTAACGGATTCCTTAGGGCGAAGGGTCAATTTCAAAAATACGGTAATCATTATGACCTCAAACATCGCTACCGCCGAGATTAAAAAAGCCCAAATGATGGGATTCCATCCAGAAGAGGAAGCACTTTCTTATGAGAAGATGCGCGAAAAACTGCTTACCGAAGTGAAACGCGTCTTCCGACCCGAGTTCTTAAACCGCGTTGATGAGGTGATCGTCTTCCGGCAATTGGGAAAGGAGGAGATGAAAAAAATTGTTGATGTCCAATTACGAGATATCCAAGAAAGGTTAGCCGAAAAGAGATTGAAGGTAGTTTTGAGTGAAGCCGCCCGGGAGTTATTGGTGGAAGAAGGATTTGACCCCGAATACGGAGCGAGACCGATTAAACGCACAATCCGAAGATTAGTGGAAGACCCATTAGCGGAAGAGATATTAAAAGGAAAATTTAGAGAAGGTTCCACCATTATCATTGAAAGAGAAGAGAATACTCTCCGGTTCCGAGAATTGACACCCGAAGAATTACCAATTAGCTAAAAATGGTTAAACCTTCGCTTTGCTCCCTATTAGCAATTGAATAGTGCTCTTTCCCTCTCATAATCGGCTAACTATTTTTTCCTTTCTCATCCTTAGTTCTTTTTTTAGCAGTCTCGCCCAATCTTTATCACCCATTATTATCAAAATCACCGCCCAGACCGAATTTGTTGATTCGCTTTTAGTGATTAAACTCTCCGGTTTAGAATCGGGTCTTCCCTATCGCCCGGAGGATATTCGGGAGGCAATAAAGCGGATTTATAAGTCGGGTCGGTTCTCTGAGATAATTGCCGAAACAATCCAGACGAAGGAGGGAGTGATTGTCAAATTTCAAACCAAAGACAATCCCTACTTGAAGGCGATAGAGTTTTCTGGCAATCGGCGGATTAAGACCAAGGAGTTAAAAGAAAAAATTGGGGCAAAGGCGGGTGAGGTTCTCTCACCCAATAAGATATTCACCTTTGAACAAAATATCCTTACCCTGTATAAAGAAAAGGGATTTCTTTTAACCAAGGTAAAAACCTTAAAATCAGAAGAAGATTCTCTCCACCGGATAACCATCTACTTCCAAATTGACGAAGGGAAAAAGATGCGCCTCAAAAAGATTTGCTTCTTAGGCAATAAAAACCTTTCGGCGAAGGCTTTGGGGAAGGTGATGAAGAATAAAGAAAAGAGGTGGTACCGAAAAGGCTGGTTTCGAGAAGAAGAAATGAAAGAAGACCTGCTCCGGATTATCAACCTCTATAAAGAGAAGGGCTTCTTAGAGGCGAAGGTGATTGACTACTCCTGGAGCGAAGAGGGGGAGTTTATTAATCTAACGATTGAACTAAACGAAGGGAAAAAATTCTACTTCGGAGAGATTGCCTTAGAAGGAGAAAAAGTCTTTGCCGAAGGGGAATTAAGAAAGAAATTGCGGATGAAGAAAGGGGAGGTTTATAACTACCAAAAGATAAATAAGGGAATCCAGGAATTATATGCCTTTTATACCGAGGAAGGATATATCTACTGTCAGATTGTGCCGATTGAAGAAATCCGGGAAGACACCGTAGACATCCAGTTTCGGATTGAAGAAGGAATTCCCGCTCTTATCCGCTTAGTAAAAATTGAAGAAAATAAAAGAACCGAGGAGAAGGTAATTCGGCGCGAGATTACTACCCTCCCGGGCACATTCTTCAAAAGAAGTGAGGTCCTGCGCAGTCAACGGAATATCTTCAACCTCGGCTTCTTTGAAGATGTCCAACTTGACTATCGGAAAGTTTCCGAAGAGGCTGGTGAAGTTGACCTCATCTATCGGGTAAAAGAAAAACAAACCTTTGGCACTTTGGGCGGGGGGGTCTCTTATTCCCAACGAGATGGTGTTACCGGCTACATTGAAATCACCCAACCAAACTTCTTAGGAAAAGGAGAAAAGGTTGGTCTCAAATTGGAAAAAGGAGGCAGAAAGACCAATCTCAGTTTTAGTTTCCAAGAACCTTATCTCTTCGACCGACCAATTTCCTTTGACATTGGGATAAATTATCTCACTCAACCCTATGACTACTATGATAAACAAGACCGGAGTATAGACTTGGGTGGATCTTATCCTCTCGCTTTGGATTTTCTCCGTGGTTATTTCGCCCTGCGCTTCGGTCAAACCTTAATCCCTCCTCGCTCCATCTCTTCCCGTTATCAGCCAGTTGGTCCTTACACCATCTATCCCGACACGATAAGAAAAAACTTCATTCAACCAGGATTTTCTTTCATCCGCGACTCCCGCGATTATATTTTTAACCCCTCGGCTGGTTCCTATTACCGTTTCTCCCAAACCTTTTCCTTTGGCCAAATCCGTTTCTTCCGTTCCGTCATAGAAGAGAGAAATCACTTCCCTCTCTTCTGGAAATTCTCTTTAATGTTTCGCTCCCGTTTAGGTCTGATCGGTGAGATTAAGAAGAATGAGCCAATACCCCTTTATGAAAAATTCTTTCCGGGAGGGATCGGTGATGATGGGGTTAGGGGTTATCCCGACCGTTCCTTAGGACCAACCGCCAATGGTTATCCAATTGGCGGCAAGGCATTATTAGTATTTAATATGGAATACAAATTAAAATTAGCGTCTTATCTCTCTTTCATCTTATTCTTTGATGCCGGTAATGCCTACCACTCCTTCTCCCAAATCAATCTCACAAACCTAAAGAGGGGATGCGGACCCGGTGTGCGATTGGAGATTCCGATGGTCGGTTTGGTTGGAGTTGATTTTGGTTACGGCATTGATGCCCGCCCCAGAAAATGGGAAATTCACTTCCAGATTGGCAAAGTTTTTTAAAACGATATGCTTCTCGTCATTCTCCTTTGGTTTTTAACAATTTCTGTTGTCAGTTATTCTTCTGGTTGGTATATCAAAGTCTACGGTCGTTCCGATTTAGCGGTTGTCTTTTACATCATCTATCTGGCGCTGGCACAAATTTTAGCGACTAAAATTAGCACCTTTAACTTTGGCATCTTCTCTATCTCCGCTCCGGCGGCCGTTCTAATTTTTCCTTTCACCTTCCAGATCATTGATATCGTCAATGAGGCATTCGGTAAAAGCGCGGTGCGGAGAATGATTCTCCTCGCCTTCCTCAGCCAGGTCTTTATGAACCTCTTTTTAATTATGGGACTAAATCTTCCACCCGCTCCTTTCTGGTCCGGAAATGAAACCTGGCAAAAAATCTTTGCCCTAATACCAAGAATCACCATTGCCAGTTGGATTGCCTTTCTCTTGAGTCAAAACTTTGATGCCTTTCTCTATGATTTTCTCCGACGTTTAACCAAAGAGAAGATGCTCTGGCTGAGAAATGTCGTTAGCGATGTTTTAAGTTTAACTTTGGATAGTTTTTTATTTATCACCTTAGCCTTTTATGGTCGCCAACCCGTCATCCCTTTAATCTTCGGTCAGATAATAATCAAGGGGATAATCGGCGGCCTTGACTTCCCTTTTCTTTATCTTTCCCGCTGGGCGATGGGGAAAAAATTCAAAGGGTTTTTCCCCAAAGAAGGAACCACTTGATATTTCTAATTTTTCCCTTACATTTTCCTAAATCTTTATTAAAAAGGAGTAAATAAATGAAAAGCATTTTCTTTCTTTTCTTAAACTGCCTTTTTGCCACTGAGGTTCTTATTCAGGTTAATCCTTCTGAAATAAGAAGTCTCCCTTCTTTCTGCCCCGTGGCTACTCTAAAAAATTTGGTGATTGGTCGGATAGAAGAAACGGAATTAAAAACTTTATCGCCGAAGACAAAAATCCTAACCACCCTGCCCGTTTCCCCAGACGAACTTTTCTACCTTGTCTCCCCTTCCCCATATTTATCTAAAGAGGAAGGCAAAAGACTTCTTACCGAAAGAAGTGAAATCCTAACCGAAGATGGTTATACCTTCTTTGTCAAAGGGAAAGAAAAAGACCTAATCTCTCTTCTTCCCTCCGGTTTTGAGATTACCAATATCTCCTTAAAGCCCATTATCTTATCCGAACCAGCCAAAGAAGAACCTCCTTTATTAAAAATTGAGCCAAACTCGGAAAATCCGGTAATCCAAGAGATTTTAGCACGCATCACACCAACCGAAGTTGCCCAATTAGTTCGGGAACTATCCGGTGAAGTTCCGGTTATGATTCAAGGGCATTTGGATACGATTCGCACTCGGTATGCCCTGGCATCAAAAAACTCTTCCGCCGGTTGGTATATCTACGAAAAGTTTCAAAGTTTTAATTTAGATTCGGTCAACTTTCACACCTTCACCTGGAGTGGTAATCGGACCGATAGCAATGTGATTGGCACTAAGAATGGTCGGGTCTATCCCCATAAATATTGGATTATCGGTGGCCATTTTGACTGTATCTCCGAATCCCCTTCTACCTATGCCCCTGGTGCCGACGATAACGCCTCCGGAACGGTTGCGGCAATAATTGCCGCAAAATATATGAGCCCTTATCCCTGGAAATATACGATTAAGTTTATTAACTGGAATGCGGAAGAATTTGGTCTATACGGCAGCGACGCCCATGCCCGACTGGTTCGTAACCGAGATGATTCCATTATGGGTGTTCTCAATGCGGATATGATTGCGACCGAAATGGGAAGCAATATGGTTGAGGTCTATACCAGCACAAGACTGGGTTCAAGGGCAATTGGCGATACATTTTATCTCTGTAATGAGCGGTATAATATCGGTCTTTCGGTCCGGCGCTCCACCGAGGCACCTTCCTGGTCTGACCATTACTCCTATTGGCAACAGAACTACGAGGCAATCTGTGCCATTGAGTATGACTTCTGTCCCTATTACCATACCACCCAAGACCGCATCACTGCCTCTTCTTTTGATACCATCTTCTTCGCCCGGGTAGTAAAAAATTTGGTTGCCACCTTAGCCACCTTAGCGATTCCCGATACCGAAATCAACACCATCCGGGAAGAAAAAATCTCCTCTCCCTTATCCTCTTTAAGGGTATCACCCAATCCCTGCGGGCACAAGACCAAAATCTCTTTCTTGCCAAATGGAAAAGATAAAACTCTAAAAATCTATAACACTAACGGGGAATTGGTCAATTCCTTCACCCTACCGCCGAAAGGCATCGTTTGGGATGGTCGGGACAAAAATGGTCAAAGAAGACCGGGAATCTATTTTCTCAAAATGGAATTTAGTAATCAGGAGATTTCTCAAAAATTAATCTTACTGGAATAAATCTTGCCATTTTAAGCCCAACCTTATTGCCTCCTCTATACTTTTACTATCCGCCTTTCCCTTTCCGGCAATATCAAAGGCGGTACCGTGCAGAGGAGCAGTGCGAATAAAAGGAAGTCCTAAGGTTATATTTACCCCCTTACCCCGACCGAGCGTCTTAACCATTATCATCCCCTGGTCGTGATAGGGGGAAATAAAACCGTCGTATTTTTTATAATACCAGAAAAAAGAATCAGCCGGCATTAATCCCGAAATATCAATTCCCAAATCTCTCAATCTCCTTATCCCCTTTTCCATTTCTTCCTCTTCGCCTGAAGAAAACTCCCTGCCGTGCGGATTTAGGGAAAATAGACCAATTTTTGGTCTTTTGATCCCTTCAAACCGACTGAGAAAATCATAAAGCAGTAAACCCTTTTCCATCACCAAGTGAGAATTAATCAGCGCTGGCACCTTTTTTAATGGGCAATGGAGGGTTAAGAAGGCAACCTTTATCTCTTTATGATAGGCTAAGAGACAATAATTCTTCACCCGAAATTCCTGGGCGAAGAATTCGGTCTGACCGGGATACCGAAAACCTGCCTGGTAGATATTCTCCTTAGAGATGGGCGCCGTAACAACCCCTTTTGCCTCCCCCTTCTTCACCATTGAGACCGCAATTCTTAAACCCTCAAAGGCAAACCTTCCAGTTTTCCTATCTGGTTTTCCAAACTCAAAGTCAATCTTTTCTAAGAGATCTAAGAGGTAAGGCTGGAAGTTAATTTGCAGTTTCAGTTTACTCTTGGTCTCAGCCAGTACCGATTTTGAACCAATGATTTTCACTTTTTCCGGAGAAAATTTACCAATCGCCTTTAAGACAATTTCCGGACCAATTCCCGTTATCTCGCCCAAGGTGATAACAATCATTTCAAAGATAAAATCAGTAAGTGCCTAATATCCCTTGTCTTCGGGTGTGGTGGTCAATGAGATTGAAGACTAAAATGCCAAAGGCGATCCAAACAACACAAAGAATAAGAAGCCGGATAAATAAAGTAGTTAAGGAAAAAGGTAACCTTTCTCCGATTAAGAAATATCTCACTCCTAAAACCCCATAGGTTGCTGGTACAAAAAGTGCTGCCTTTTGCATAAAGATTGGCAAGACTGCCAAGGGATAGGCGATTGGAGTGATGACCATCATTATTCCGGAAAGTGCCTCGGAGACCAGCCAGCCCTGTTTGAAAATTAAAGTAAGGGCCGCGACCATCATCCCAAAGCCATAAAGAGCAAAAAGCATCAGAGCGATAATCAATAGGGATGGCAAGATACCACTAACTTTAATTGTGAAAGAGAAGATGAGATACATCACAATTAACTGGAAGACAACGATTATTGACTGATGCAAGGTAGAATGGCAAGCCATCCCCAAGGCAAAGACCGAACGCGGGACCGGAGTGGCAAAGACCGCCTCCAATGTCCCATGGAATTGCTCCTTCCTTAAAGAGAAACCCATCGCCCAGAGTGCCATATTCAAAAAGCCGATGAAGATATAACCCAAGATAACAAAGGTTACAATATCACTACTCCCGGATAGTTTCTCTAAATAAGGGGAAGAGCGCCCCCCAACAATCGCAATGCCATATAATAAATGGGGCAAAAGATAAACCAAGGGGTCAATCATCCCCCGGATAAAATCCGCCTTATAGGATAATTCTATCTTCCACTCTTTAATATTTTCCGCCCAGATTGCTCGCAGATAACCAAGTAATCTTTTCATATTAATACATTGCAATTGTTCCCATCTTCCTCGTCTTCTTTTCTAAGTAGGCAAAAAGGAAAATCCCGGCGATTAAAAAAACGATGTCCATAATCCCCAAGAAAAGAATCGTTTGACCCAAATCTAAGATTCTCTTATTCAAGAGGATTATCGCCCGGACTGCTACCAAGGCATAAGTAAGGGGTAAAAGAAGGGAAAGGGTTTTGGTTATTGGATTTATCTCCACTGGATAACGAATCGGAGAGAAGAGATAGAAGACCCATTCTAATGTATGAACAAATCCGTGAACTTCTTTAATCAAAAGAGTAAATCCCGCCAGACCAATCGCCAAACCATAAAATCCAACCAGAAGTAAGAAGACAATTAGAACCACAGGCAAGAATTGACTTATTCCTACCCTTAAACCCAAAATAAATACCGAGATTAGGACCTGAGCGATAACCACCACCGAAGCATATAAGAATTCTACCATGGTCTTACCGACCAGAATCACCATCGGATGGGTCGGTGAGACAATCATATATTCTAAGGTTCCCCAATAGGTCTCTTCCCTTAAAGCATTTCCTACCCCCCATAAACCAGAGAAGATGTAAGTGGAAATTATCGCCCCTAAAAGAACAAAGGAGAGGTAATTAGCGGTGCCAGTGAGGCTCTTAAAAGATTCGCTGGTCAAGCCCCCAACAAATGCCTTACCCTGAAAGATAAAAGGCATCACCCAAACCAAAGGAAAAATTCCCCAGAAGACAAGCATTATCGGATAGGTGAACCAAATTTTTATTGTCTTTATTACCTCTGCCTTAATTACCCGAAGATTCCTCACCATCTTACTCTTCCAATTCTTCCTTGGTATCCTCTTTTAAGGAAGTACCCGTGATATAGATGAAGACATCTTCTAAGGTTGGTTGGAGGTTATTGACCAAAAGGATCTTATTGTTCCGACTCACGATATTTATCGTCTCGTTCAGAATCTCTTCAATTCGGGGTGCGATAATTTTTAAGGTCGTTATTCCATCTTTGGTAAAGGTGGAGACACTCTCAATCGTTGGCATCTTCTCAAACTCCCTTTTATCTAAAGAACCGATAAACCTTATCTCCAAAACCTCCTTATGGGGCATCTCCCTCTTGTACTCTTCTGGTCTTTTCACATCAACAATCTTACCCTTATTGATAAAGGCAATTCTGTCACATAACTCATCCGCCTCCTCCATATAATGGGTAGTTAAAAGAATTGTCTTCTTATATCTCCCCTTCAATTCCTCTTTTATAAAATTACGGATGAAGCGGGCAAAACCTGGGTCAAGACCTAAGGTTGGTTCATCTAAGAGTAAAACCTTTGGGTCGTGGAGCAAAGCCCGAGCCAAAGATAATTTCTGCTTCATCCCGGAAGAATACCTCTCCACCCTTTCGTAAGCCACCTCCTTCAGCCCCAAAAGTTCTAAAAGATAGTCAATCCTTTTATCCCGCTCCTTAGGTGAAAGTCCGTAAAGAGCCGCGAAGAATTTCAGGTTATCAACCGCGGAGAGTTTCCAATAAAGCGTCCGCTCGCCGGAAGTTAAAAGACCGATATTGCCCCTAGCCCAAAGGGAATTGGCAAAGACATCCCGACCGAAGAGAAATATCTTTCCTCCATCCGGAATCAATAGGGTGGCGATACACCGAACCAAAGTTGTCTTCCCCGCACCATTCGGGCCCAGAAGACCAAAGATTTCCCCTTCGGTAATGGAGAAATTGGCATTAGCCACCGCCAGGATTTCCCTCTTTTTCCAACCCTTTCCCCGGCGGAACTTCTTCGTTAAATCCCTAACCTCTAAGGCATTCATCTCTTCGCCAAAACTAATCTTATCAAATCCTCCATCTTCTGTACCGACTCCTCCCAGGAGAAATTTTCTGCCCAAATTCTCCCTTCTTTTCCCATTCTATCAACCATCTCCTCATTGTCAAGAAGAAAAGCCATCTTTTCGCTCAACCCTTTAATGTCGCCGTATTGATAAAAAAGTCCAGTCTTTTCTTCCCTTACCGCATCAACCAAACCAGGAGAGCGGGCAGCAATCACCGGTGTCCCGCAGGCATTTGCCTCAATCACAATTAGACCCCAACCCTCCTTAACGGAATTCTCAACCAAAAAGTAAGCGGATTGATAAAGATTTAACTTCTCCTCCTCTTTTATATAACCAGTAAACTCCACCACCGCCTCCATCCCTAACTCTTTGGTCATCTTTTTTAATCTCATTAAATCATCCCCATCCCCAACAATCACCACCCGAAAATCCCTTCGCTTCTGAAATAGGAGATGAGTTGCCAATAATAGATGGTCGGTTGACTTATACCTCTTTAACCGGCCGCAATGCAAAATAATCTTCTCTTTCTTCTTATTAAAATCCGGTTGGTAAAACTGAGTATCAATTCCGGGT
>JBDRVU010000006.1:0-22232 GCA_039802085.1 Caldifarciminota bacterium | reverse complement strand
AGGCACTGCAGATATCTAAGACAACCTGACCGGGCTTGAGTCCGATTTTTTCCGCCAAAAAGTCAGTTGCTTCTGGTCCGCCCGAGTGAATCTGCTCACCCATTACCGCTTCCCAGAGTAGTCCACCAGGACCGTCATAGACATCCTGGACATCCTTTATTGTGTAGTCTTTTTTATAATTCATAAACACCTCCGTTTTTATAAGTAATTAATTTTAAAAATGAGAAGTTATTATAGTAAGAGAGGGATTGCCATCCCACTTGGTAAGACTCGAGGCGACCGCCTCCTCGGAGAAGTTTCATATACCCCTTTTGATTAATAAATTAATTATTCTCATTTTTATGAGGAAGAGTATAATAACAATTTTTTTCTTGTCAAGCGTGCGCGAGGCGAGATAAAAGAGGTCTCTAAAAAATCATTGACCACTTTCAGTAGAAGATAGCAAGAATGCGGATATTACCGATTTCCCCAAAGAGGCGTGTTTTAGGCTTAAATCTATCTATTAAAAAATAAGTTATGAAAAATCAAAGACTTGGAATTAAGAGAAAAGTTTGGTGTCAGAAATTGGGGGGTATTTCCGTTTTTATTATAGAGAGGTGTAATATGAAGGATGCTTTAAGGCGAATAGAGAAGTATATATCTAAGTTAGAACCGGAGATTATCGGAAGAGACCTTGCTCTCTTCAAGGAGAAGATGCTGGAACAGATTACTGCCTACTTCAAAGAGATTTTTGAGGTTGAGACAAAGGCAAAGGCGATTTTAAGCGAATACGACCTACCGGTTAGTCTCATCCCCTTTTATTTATGCTATGCCCGAGAATTATATAGCCTTTCTAAGAGATATGCGGGATTTCCCTTATTCCGGGAGATAAGGATTAGGGAAGGGAAATGGCGAAGTAGAATTCTCCAACCGGAGATTTTAAGAAGGATAAGGTTTGATATATTTGGCATAACCTTGCCGGAGGAGATATGAAGATTGAGATGAGAAAGAGAAAGCCCATTGAAAAATTAGAAAAGATGACAAGAAGATATGCTTCTTACTATCCCAAAGCGAGAAGGAGATACCTAAAAGGGGTAGCGGATTATGTCTTATTTGTGGAAGAGAAGGTGAAAAGGATTCTTGAGGAGCGGGGGATTTCGGTTATCTATCATTTTGCCTATTATGCCTTCGGCAGAAAGGTCTATAAACTCTTAAAGGAAAAGAAGGAATGGGAGATTTCTTTTGTAATTGAAGACTGGGTAGAAAAGAGAGGTCTTTTAAGGGAGGTCTTATTAGAGATTAAGGAGGCATTAAGAGAGAATTAGTCCTTAACCGAAAACGGAATTAAGTCGCTCGCCTTTGGCAAAGTCTCGCCGCTGGCGGATAAGACTTTTATAAGAGAGGAGGGATTTATCTTTATAAAATTGGGTGTAGCATACAGGGGATGGTATCAGGGGTCTAATAAGAGTTTTAATTAAGGGGCTAATAATTAGTCTAAGTTCAAGTGTAATTAAGAGCCGAAAAGGAAGAATAAAAGAAGAAATAATAAGAAGGGTAATTGGAAATCTAACAAAGGGTCTAATTGGATGTTTAATCCGGATTCTAATTATAGATTTAACCGAAAATCTAATTGATAGTTTAACCGAAAGCCTAACTAAAAGCCCAAATATTGGCTTAACCGAATTTATAGAGTAATGCCACTCCTACCCAATTCTATTGACAAAATCCTTTTTTTGTGTATATTTTTGGAATGGAAGCGGTGATAGTGCCCATCCGGGCAATATCCTGGTCAAGACTATTTTCCCACCAGGGCGTAATCATTTATTTTCAACCCAATAACCTATCGCCGATATTCCATAAAAAAATAATAAGGGGGTGATAAACTATGAACAGATTGGACCTCATAAATAAAATCGCCAAAGACGCGGGAATCTCTAAGAAACAGGCGGGGCTCGCTCTCCAATCCTTTATGGATGCGGTGAAGATGGTGATGAAGAAAGATGACGAACTGACCCTCCCGAAATTCGGTCGGTTTTATGTGAAAAAAACGAAAGCCCGAACTGGCCGTAATCCACAAACCGGAGAAGAGATAAAGATTCCGGCAAAGAAACGACCTGCCTTCCGCGCTGGGAAGGAACTGAAAATCGCTTGTAAATAAATAAAAAAACCAGGCGGGAAGGAGAAAGTGGGTGTCGATTCAACAACTTTTTTCTCTCTCCTTCCCGCTCTTAATTCTCATCCACCCTATCTCAAAATATTAGACCAGACAAAACTTCCGGAAAAAATTTCCTACCGAAGGATTAAAGATTATCGTCTCCTTATTAAGGCGATAAGGGAATTACAAATAAGGGGCGCACCTTTAATTGGGGTCGCGGCGGCTTATGGCGTTGCCTTAGAGGCGGTCAAGACTAAAAGAGATTTGAAGAAGAGACTTTGCCAAGTGATTAAAGAATTAAAAAATGCCCGACCAACTGGATTCAATATCTTCTGGACCCTAAAGAGAATGGAAGGCATTCTCTCTCGCCAATTGCCGGAAGGGGAATTACGGACCCGGATAGTAGAAGAAGCGGTCAGGATTGATGGGGAAGAAAAAAAACGATGCGACAGGATTGGCAGACATGGTGCCAAATTATTAGAGGATGGAACAAAGGTCTTAACCATCTGTAATACGGGTATTTTGGCAACCACAGGAATCGGCACGGCCTTGGGTGTGATTTATAAGGCGAAGGAAGAGGGAAAAGATATAACCGTATTTGTCTGTGAGACCCGACCGCTTCTACAAGGGGCAAGATTAACCACTTGGGAATTAAAAAAGAAGGGGATAAAGGCATATCTCATAACCGATAATATGGTAGGCAGTGTGATGAAGGATATTGATATTGTCCTAACCGGTGCCGACCGAATTGCTCGCAATTTTGATTTCGCCAATAAGATTGGAACCCTAACCTTAGCCATCTGCGCCTGGTATTATAAAAAACCTTTCTACTGTGTTGCCCCAACCTCCACTATTGATTCTTCCTTAAAGGACGGGGATGAGATTATCGTGGAGGAGAGAAAAGAAGAAGAGGTTTTGACCTGTCGGGGAAAACGGATTGCCCCAAAGGGGGTCAAGGTATTTAATCCGGCATTTGATGTCACACCCCATAGTTTATTAACCGGTATTATTACGGAAAAAGGGATAATTAAGTTAGACAGAAGAACTCACCCCATCCCTTAATTAGAAGTTACATTTAATTTTTGAGATTTGCGGTGAGGCGAGACTTCGCCTCGGCGAAAAGGGTATTCTTCTTTATTTTATCTCATCCTCTGGTTCCAGATGGATTGTTACCTCCGCCTCCGCCATTTCTTCCTTTATTGCCTTTTCTACTTCCTCTGCCTTTTTGTGGGCATCGTCAAGATGGGTATCATTTTTTAAGCAGATGTGAATGGTGACAACTATTTTCTTTCCGTAGTCGTGGACTTGAATCTCGTGGACATCCTTTACGCCGTCAATTCCCTGGGCAATCTCTTTTATCCGGGAGATAAGGGATGGGTGAGGTGCCGAACCAACCAGAATATTTCCGGCTTCAATTATTATTTTGACGCCGGTATAAATAATCAGGGCAGAAATTCCCATACCGAGAAGACCATCAAGACGAAAAAACCCAAAGTGGTAGAAAATAAAGCCGAGGATAACAAAACCGGTTGTGATGGAATCACTCCGATGATGCCAGGCGTCGGCTTTCAAGGAGGTAGATTTTATCCTTTTACCAAGTATTTGAGAAACCGCCGTGAGGAATTCTTTAACTAAAATTGTTAGGATGAGTATGATAATTACCAAGAGGTTCACCGCAATTGGTTGCGGATTTATTAACCGCTTTAAGGAGGTAAGGAAAAATTCCATTCCCACACCAATTAAGAGAAAGGCGATCAAGAGGGCAAAAATCCGTTCGACCCGACCGTGCCCAAAAGGGTGTTTGTCATCCGGCGGCTTGGCTGAAATCTTAAAACCGATGACAACCAAAAAAGATGTTAAGACATCGGAAAGGCTATGAAAGGCGTCAGTAATCAAAGCGACGCTATTGAAAAGTGTCCCCAAAATAAACTTAACTAAAAAAAGGATAATATTCAGGATGATACTTAAAAGCCCTTCAAAATAGCCATAATTTTTCACCCGGTCTCCGGAATTGAGCCGAAAAAAGGAAATCAGTTGGTCGGTAATTTTTTCCATTATTTTAATCGGAGGTCCACTCTTTTAAGATTTTCTTAATCTTCTCTTCAATTTTCTTCCCAATCTCTTCCCATTCCTTCTCTTTCTCGGCTCTTTCCGTCTCTTTTAACCAAGTCTTTAATCCCTCTCTCACACTCTCTTCTATCTTTTTGCCAATCTCTTCCCATTCTTCTTTTCGTCGGGAACAGATTTCTTTTCTTTTCCTCTTTGTGATCCGCAGCGCCCCGCCTAAAGAGGAAGCAGCACCCAGTAAAAATCCCAGATTGTAAGCCCAGCCAACATTATTTACTTCGTAGATGCCCACTTCCTTCGTGAAGAGGCTAACGATGAAGGTGATCACGATTATTAAACCGTGCCAGAGTCCAGCCCAGAATCCCGCCTTATGTCCAGGGTTAAAATCCGGATGCCATCGGCTATTGCCCGGGGCACAGGTTAAGAAGACGAAAGCCAGGAAAAGAAAAAAAAGGATACAATATTTGCGATAAGGCATAAAGCACCTCATTTTTGATTGATTATTTCCCAACATTTCAGAAAAGTCTCTTGCCGTCCCTTTCACCCGCTGGTTGAGATGTCTCTGCCCACTGATTCTTAAAGCTGAGTTTAAATTCGCGGTGCTGGTAGAGAGCAGAAATTGATAGAAAAAAGAAACCGAGGGTATAAAGCAATAAGAAGGGCGCCAGTGCTAATTCCCAATGGCTGAGGGAATAGATTAGGGTAAAAAGGAGATAAAATCCCATACCCATTTCCAAGAAGGTAATTGGCGAAGGCTTAGGGACATATTTTTTATTTCTTATACTCCCCTCTTTACCGACAACCGAAAATTTTGGGGTACGGGTAAATTCGGTCTTCTTGCCCAAAAGGGCTTGGATACAAGCCAGGGTATTTGTTATAGAAAGGGAAACAAATCCGCCGATCAAAAGAAAGGAGACTAAAAACCAATTTCCTCCTTCAACCTTTTTCCCTTCTAGGTTTCTGGTTCGGCAGTAAGAGAGGATATAGGTAATTGGGAAGGGTAAAACGAAGATGGTAAAGAGGGAGAGTGCCAGGTAGTAAAAATTAATCACCCGGCTCTGAGATAAGTAGTAAGTTGCCCAGTCGCCCCCCAAGGAGGTGAGTGGATTAATAACTAGTTCGGTATATTTAACCTTTAGGTTGATAATGGGCAAAGAAAGTAGAGAAAGCAAGAGAAGGATGAAATAGACGAAGGGACAGGTGAGATGGGTGAAGGAGAAAAATTTTATCCGCCAAGGCAGTTTTGTTCGGAGAACCACACCCAAAATCTTTTTGGCTACTTCAATCCCGCCTTTTGTCCAGCGGAACTGTTGTTTTTTGAATCCTTGCACATCAATTGGTAATTCTCCGGGACAGACCAAATCGGGTAAAAATATAATTTTATAACCTTTAAGTTGTGCCCGATAGGATAAATCTAAATCTTCGGTCAAGGTATCATCCTGCCAACCACCCGCGGCCAAGATGGCTTCTTTACGCCAGACACCACAAGTGCCATTAAAATTGATAAAAAGTCCCTTTTGGTATTTCACATCCTGTTCAAATAGAAAATGGGCATCTAAGGCTAATGCCTGTCCCTGGGTTAAAATTGAGTAGTCGCGATTCAAATGACCCCAACGGGTTTGCACCACCGCTACTTTTTCGGAGGTAAAGAAATAAGGGAGCACTTTTTTTAAGAAATCCGGTGGTACAATAAAATCGGCATCAAAAATCGCTAAAAAATCACCCCGGGCAAAAGCCAATCCTTCCCTTAAAGCACCGGCCTTGAATCCATTTCGGTTCGGCCGGTGCCGGAGGCTAATATTATATCCCAGAGAGGTGTACTTCTCAACCAGGGAAGAAAGGATGAAGGTTGTCTCATCAGTAGAGTCGTCTAAAATCTGTATTTCATATCGATCCTTCGGGTAATCTAAGTTTACCACTGATGCCAAAAGTCTTCCGATGACATATTTTTCATTATAGACCGGCAGTTGAATGGTAACGAAAGGGAAATGGTCTAATGGGGGAGGAGAATTTTCTGTTTTATGGTCCTTTCGCGATTTTCTCCGGGAGGTTAGGTAATAGTAGAGAATAAGATAACTGTGGGTAGCATAAAGGGCTAAAAATAGCAATAAAACAAAGTAAGTTGCCAAAAGAAAAGATTCGGTCATTTTTTCACCTCATAAGGTATCGGATAAGGTAGCGTCTCCTGTAAAACGCAAAATAAGAGATCCTTTTCCTTACCTTTCCACTCTACTTTTAAGGTCTTTATTCTACCATCTTTTTCCCATTGGTCAAGGGTTAAAGGTAAAGAGATTTTTTCGTCAATCCGTAAAGTAAGATTTTCTGGTTGAGTTGGTTTTGCGGTTGACGGTATCGCAAAAATGATACCCAAGGGAAGAGGAGATAATTTTGTTAACTTTCCCGGTGCGAAAAGCAAACTATCCTGGTAGATATTAAATTTCCCGGAGGCAAAAAGAAGCGCTAGGATATTTTCTTCTAATTTTTCTTCCAGTGCCAAAGTCGCCTTTTTCCCTTGCCGTTTTAACTGGTAATTCAATTTCAGACAAGCTAATCGGCGCTGGAGGGTACCTAATAGTTCCTTTCTTTGGGGCAAAGGGAAAATTATCCGCATCTCCGGGGAAAAGGGGATTCTTAGGTCTTTCAGCCGATAATGATCATTTAACTTAATCCGAAAGTCAACTTTGGTCCAAGAATCCTGGGCGATTATTTCCCGGAGTTTTCCTTTTTGGTAACGAATCTTGCCTTTTGCGTTTTCGTTGTCGGTTAAACCAAGAAAGATCAAATTGGGTTTAAAGAGGGTCTCTCCGTATGCCGGATCATTAACCAGAAGAATTTCCAGAATCCTCATGATATCGGAGTCCTCACTCCTGGTCCTTTTTTCCCATCCCTTTTTACTTTTAACATATTCCCAATCACCGGCTCCCAGACAATGGTATTTCTTAACTCCGGCAGGGGAACGGATTTCCCCTTTTCTCTCTTCCCTTAACAAAAGAAGATTGGTATAGCCAACGCCCTTTCCTTCTTTTAGCAAGAGGGAGGAATGAAAGGAATACTCATAATTGAATCCCTGATAACTCCTTATCGTATCCAAAACCCTCGCCCATAAAATATCAAAAAGCAAAAAGCAAAGCGCAAAGCGCAATCTTAAAACTCTTCTCCTAAAAGTAAAGTTATTTGCCATTTTTTATCTGCCATCCGGGATAGGGGATAAGAAAAATCGACCCTTATCGGCAGAGGGGGGATATAAACTCCAATCCCAAAACCCCAGCCAAACTTACTAAACCAGGAATCCTTTTTGAGCCAACCCCGGGAATTTTTCCAAAGGGCAGCGCCATCTAAAAATAACCGACCGGCGATATTCTTCAAGGAGATTGGTGGTAAACCCAATTTCATCTCTTTAATCAGAGGAAAACGAAATTCTAAATTGGCAACCGAGAGAAAAATTCCGGTGGTATCAATAAACTGATAATAACCATAACCCCGACAGAACTCACCAGAGATATAAAAAGAATCAGGGTTTTTGCCAAAACTTCCGATATTCAATAATCGTAAGGCAAAAGTATAATCGGAAAAAAGGTTGAGATAATGGCGGAAGTCAATATAGCCGGTGGTATAATCCCGGCCGAAGAAACTGATCTCACCCGAAACCCGGGCCCTAAGACCTTTCTTTGGTCCGAATATCTGCCAAACAGTATTATCAAAGACATAGGCAAGAAAATAAGGGAAGGAGAAAGAATAATTAGAATCAATGGGTACGATCGCCTCGGGATCCTTTCGGTAGGTACGGATGTTTTGCGTTGCGAAACCGATGCCGGTTTCTATTCGGTCTACCTTAGAAAAGGGATAAGAAATTCCAGGGAAAATCCCCTGGTCCCGAAAGGTCCAAATCTGGTTCTGGGTCTCGTAGCCATAAAAGAATTGATAGATGGTGAAATTATAATCAATTCTTTCTTTTAGATACCAGTAGGAAAAATAAAAATTAGCGAAGTCAATTATTCCGGATAAATCGGTAAGAAGGAGAAAGCGATGATCACCCAAAATATCAGAAAAGGAGAGATAAGCGTAACCGGAGAAGAAACCCGGCGTCCAACTTAAAGCCCCTTGGGCATAATCCATAGAAAGGGAAAAACCGGCCGGTTTTCCTTTCTCCTCGGAGGGAGAAAAAGTAGTTGCCTTCGGTATTGATTCGGGTTCGGCTGGTTCTAAAAAAAACCGGATCTTTTCTAACTCGGTTACCCCAATCTCCCAGGAAGCATCCTGAAAATAAGAAAAAGATAACCGCCCATTATGAGCAATAGATAGGTAATCAAAACCAGAGAAGAAATTAGTTTTAAGAACTTTGCCGCTTGTGTCAATCAGGAAAATTTGTCGGTCCTCCCCCCGGAATAAAATCTCCCCCGAAGGTAAACGAATTGGGTCTTTAATCTCCTTGAAATCACCAGCCAATTTGAAAATTACCCCTTTCTTAATCGCATAGCCCCAGATTTCCATTCTTCGGGAAATTGAACCTTCTTCTTCCTTCCTTTTTGCAAAGATGATAGTCTCACCATCCGGTGTCCAGGAAGGCGAGAACTCGTCGGCAAAGGTGGCGGTTAATCTTTCCACTTTGCCTGTCTCTAAGGAAATTGTGTATAAATCAGAAAAACCATCTTTCAAACCCACGAATACCAGCATCCGGCCATCCGGAGAAAAACTCGGCTCAAAGCATTCATCCAAGGGCAAAGAGAATTTCTTTTTTAATTTTAAGTCGCTTCCCAGAATGCGCAACTCCCTTTTTCCCTCCCGAACCAGAAATAAAGCAATTTGCTCCTCGGGAGTTGAAGTAATCGTTGCCACCCTTTTTAAGAAGCGGACATCCTCCCTGGCCCAATTAAATCTTATCCCCTTTCGCAAAATTTTTCCGGAATAGGCATCGGTTAAATAGAAAACAAAGTCTCCTCCGGCGTTGGATAAAAATAGAACCTTATCTCCTTGGGGGGTAATTATCGGCGTTGTATTATAAACTCCCTTCTTGGAATGGGTGAGAAAATTTATTACGGAATCTGAACCGCGCCGGGAATAAAGGGGGAAGTATTTTAACCTTAGATGTTCGACAAAATCCTCGCCCAGACTTTTTACTGACTTACCAAAGGTCAATTTTATTCCTTCAGGAAAACCCTTCTTCTTTAAGTTATTTAAAAACTCATAAACCTTTTCCTCACCGTAGCGTTTCTCAACAAAAAAGAAAAATGCCTCTCCCAACCGATAGGAAAGATAACTATAATCTCCAGCCAAACCTTCCAAAGAAAATTTATTGCGCACCACATAATCCCGCAAATAGACATCGGAAAAGCCATCGGAATCTAAGAACTTACTCGCCGAATATTCACTGAAGCCTTCCAAGATAAATAAGGGAACGGAAACCCTTTGACCAAAAAAACCAAAACCCCGCTTAAAGAAAATTTCGTACTCATAAATATGAGTCACCTCATGCCGCAAAGTCCTTTCGAAGAGAGTTAGATCACCTTCAAAAGGAACAACTACCCTTCTTTTCAAGAGTTCGGCAAAGCCGCCAATCCCTTCTTCAATTAAATCCAGAATAATGTTCGTCTGACTAAAACTGAAAAAGCAGGGATAGAGGATGATTGGGGTCTTTCCGCCTTCGGCGGATTTCTTTTTTAATCCGCCTGAGGCGGACAGGTTTTTCTCTAAAAATTCCGCCTGGTTTTCGACTACAGAGGAGGCAAAATTGGCGAGCACCTCTCCGCCCTCCGGATAGAAGAGCAAAAAATGGGCAGTTTCTTTCTTTTGAAAAGTAATCTTTTCATACTGAACCTTATTTTTACCGAAATAATCCTGAGCGGTGAGCACAAAGCCGCCCGCTAAAAAATAAATCAAGGCACAATTAATGAACCAAAAGTTTTTCATAGACCTCGGCTTTCTGATTTAAGGATAAAGAATTGGCGGATAACTTATATAAATAAACCCCTTTGGGGAGAGCTAAGGGGAAGGAGAAGGTATTCCGGCCCGAAGGGCAAACCTGAGAAAATGATTTGATAAACCGACCGGCGAGCGTCCAAATTTTTACTTCTAAGAGGGCGGGATAAGAAAGGGTAAAGGTGAAGGTAAGAGAGTTTTTCCGATAATAAGCCAAAGGTTCAGAGATAGAGAGTCGAGGAGAAAGGAGGGTGGTAATTTTTACTCGCTTCTCCGCCGGATTCAAAAAATTATCATAAGATAATATCCTTAGATTCGTTGTTTCTGAGGAAAGGGAAAGGGATAAATTAAAACGAAGGCGCGAGGGATGATAGTCCTCCCGGAGCAAAGGCGACAAATCAAATTCCTGGTCGTTAAGAAAGAGCCGGGGATAATAACGATAGGAAGAGGTGAAAATTCCTGATTGGTCAACCATCTCTCCTGATAGGAAAAAGGTCTTCGGTAGATAAGCGGTATCTTTTAATTCTCTGCCTTCGGCAAAGAGTCGAAGAAGTGGACCTTCACCGTCAACCAGGTCGCCGCTTGTGGTATCCCGAACGATACTATCCCAGCGCAGGACATAAGAAGAATCTTGGCCGGAGACAAAGGAGATAATTTCCGCGGTATTGGGAAGTTCTAAGTAGAAATTATTTATGTCGCCGACCGTATCAAGGGGTAGACCAGCGGGCGGGATGAAATTGATTTGAAAGGAAGAGCCAGCCTGACGGTCTTTTTGTCCTCCCACCCGAAAACCAGGTAGGGTGTAATCAATCCGAAAGATATAGGGGCTATTGTTATAATAAACGGTTGAGGTGTACTTGCGGAATCGTTTACCGTAAAAAATCCGGGAAGAGAAGATTCTCTCTGTCAAAGGCGGACTGTCCGCTTTCGGTGGATTAAAAGTGCCAGAAAAGGAACAAACCTTTTTCGGCCGAAGGGTATCCTTTCTTAAAATTAGCCAATCCGCCTCCGGCGGAAAGGAGATTTTAATTAATGGGTCACCAAATAAGTGATAACTGATATCGTGAACCTGGGCGCGGAAAAATGCCTCTCCTAATCCGTCCGCCCTTCTGGACGAGAATAAAGAAGAGAGAAGGACTTCGCACAGTCTTTCGTTTGTGCCCGGGCTGGATGCCTTGGTGCAGGCTATGGTGGCGATAAAACCATCGGGATTCCTTATTAAATCTTCGGCGATTGCCTCCCGATATCTTCCTAATTCAAAATCATCAAACCGGCCTACCCCGCAACTGCCAAAGAAACCAAAGGGATATTGGGCATTAGTTTTTATCTTGAAGACATCTTCAATATTTAATAGTTGCTCGTGAGCCAGCCGAAAACCAGCACCGTGCCCAAAATAAATGACTCCCAAGGCACCATCAGAAAGCTCATCGGAAAATTGTTTTCTGGCCCCTGGTTTATCTTTCACGGAAGAGAGGGGATATTCGGTAAGATAGACCTTTTTTATCTCAAAAAAGTTAGGTAAAAATCTCTCTAAGTATTCACAACTCCGAATATGAACCCCTAAACCACAATTATCCGGGGTATAAGGGTCGCCTAAATATTCATCATCCGCGGAGAATAAAAATCGCAAACGATAAGGTTCTATTTTCTTTTCGTAATTTGCTACCTTGCGTAGGTATTCCATCCCTTCCTTTTCACTCCGGCAGGGAATTCGCCCCAGGATAAAATCCGGATAAAGGGGATGAGCGTCATCTTCAAAATCCGCATACCAGCAATCCAGAGCCAAAGGGTATCTTTCGTAAACTTCATAGGAAAAACCGGTGCCGAATTCATAAGGTGGGATTCCTGGTTTGGCACCGGTTAGAATACCTCGGTAATCATAATTTCCATCTCCCAATAAAAGGGCATAGCGCGGTTGTTTCCTCTGGAAAAATCTTTTTAAGGCATAAGGTTCTTCAATGCCAAAAAGGTATAGGTCATAAATGTCCTCTAAAAGAGCATAACCGACCGAAAGCCCGGAAGACTTCTGGCGGTAGTCAGCGAATAAATTTGCCAGACGCCGAAATTCCTTTGGCGCCACAATTAAGAAATCAGCGCTTAGATAAGGCAAAGGAGAAAGGCTTAAATCACTTTTTTCTTCAATTCCTAAGACCGAGCGGGTTTGGGAAATTGGACAGATAAGGACAGCCGTACTCTCTTCTAAGGAAGAGAAGGAAATTGAATCCCCTTCCCTCTCAAATCTTAAAAACTTTGGTGCGAGAGGCTCGGAAATATCAAGAAGAAAAAAATCTTCTTTTGACAAAAAAACGAAATCTGCCCTTTCGGGAGAAAAGACCTCAAGTCCACCTTTGGGCGGAGAAATTTTATTCTTCAAAGAAAGGTCAAACTCAAACCAATCAATAAAAACATCAAGATCCCGATCGCCACCGGCGGAAATTTCAATGGAGGCAACACATTTACCATCTATCAAGGGAAGCGGTCTTGTAATGGAAATTATCCGACCAGCCGGTGTTCCAGCCGAAGAAACGAAAGAAGAATCCAAAAAAGAATCATTAGCAAATGTCCGAACTAACCAATTCCGTTCCGCGGAAAAGACCCGGAAAGATAAACCAATTAAAGTCTCCGCCTCCGGGAAAGAAAAGGAAAAGGACTTTGAGGTTTTAGTTTCTCCTCTTCGTAAAGAAATCAGATCCCAAAGCCATAAAGTTCCGCCCCGGGGTGGGCAGAGAAGTTCTTTTTCCATATGGACTCTACACAAAAGTGGAAGGCGTTGACCGGTTAGAGGAGGAGAAACAGTCGAAATCCTTTTTCCTGGTTCTGAAGAATAAGTGAGCCAGTAATAGTTATAAAGAGAAAAGATATCTTGATAATAACTTCTCCTCTTTTCCTCCCATCGGGAAACCCCTTCTCCGTAAAAGAGGATGTAATCGTCCGGGTCAAATCTCCCATCCTGTCCGGTATAGACATAGATTGGGATTTCCACCATCGTATCCGGATAAGAGACCGGTGGTAAAAATTCGCCGATGTTATATAACTTAAAACCTTCTGGCAAAACCGAAGATAAATTAAGACCTGCCCTCTTTAATTCCTTTCCCGTGATTTTATAAAGACCAGTGGAATCAATTTTTATCTTGAACCAGATAGGAAACCGAGAGAAAAAATTTCTCTCCGGGTCTTCCTGTCTAATCGCCTTCCCGCTGGCGGCGGGAAGGTCCGCCTTTGGCGGAGAGAATTCAAATCGGTATGGTTGATAAAGTAAATAATTACTGTTTGGGTCAACGGTAAAAGGATAGACCTTTAATTTTCCAACCTTTTCTTTAGCCAAAAAGGAAGTGTCCGTAATTAACCAGTGCTCTGATAATGGTCTGCTTGCCTTCTTTTCCTTTTCTTCTCCGGTCCACTCCTTTTCTTTTTCTATAAGCGCGGGATAATTATTTTCCACTCGGGGGCATTTTATAGGAATAGTCCTCTCTCTTTCCATAATTTGTACTTTTACTGGTTTTTCCAGAGAGACCACGAAAGTCAAACTGGGTAAATCAAAATCACCCCCAGCCTCGTTAAAATCAAAACCCAGCCGCCGTAAAGATTCTTTAAAATCCGCCCAGGGCGGACAGTTTTTTTCGCCCAAGGCGGATTGGATTAAAGAATCGGGAATAAGAGAAGAGACCGAAATTTGCCCTTCTGGATTTCTCCCGCCAAAGGACGGACCTACTCCAAACACCAGAGAAAAAATTGTAAAGAGATATATCCCAGCCCGGTATTTCCCCTTTTGCTTTCTCACTGCCAGGGTAATCTTCCCCTTCTATCTTCCCGTCGGTAATCGGGCAAAATGATGGGGGAACGTTTTTCTGCGGGAACCCCCAATGCCTTTAACTCTTTATGAAAATTAAAGAGATGAGCGAGGGTTGGTTTTTTAAACTCAATGGAACCAACTAACTCTGATGCCTTTTTGCCAGCCCTCTGACCAAAAACTAAAATATCTAATAAAGAGTTTCCCATCAGCCGATTCCTACCGTGTACCCCACCGGTTACTTCGCCGGCGGCTAAAAGGTTAGGAACGGTTGTGGCACAGTTGGCATCAATTAAAACACCGCCATTCTGATAATGCTGGGTGGGATAAGTCAGGATTGGTTCCTGGCGCATATCAATTCCAAAACGGTAAAATTGACGAAACATCGCGGGCAGTTCTCGTTCAATCGTTCCGGGACCGCCCTTCATTTCAATTAAAGGGGTGTCAAGCCAGACCCCAACTGCCCCAGAAGGTGTTTTAATACCTCTTCCTTCGTAACATTCCCGAATGATGGCGGATGCCACACAATCCCTGGTTTCTAACTCATAGATAAATCTTTCGCCATTTTGGTTAACCAATTGGGCGCCGACTCCTCTCACCTTTTCTGTTATCAACTGTCCGGCAATCTGCTCCGGAAAAGCAACTCCGGTTGGGTGATATTGGATTGTGTCAATGAAGATAATTCTTGCCCCAATCCGATTGGCTAAAACTAAACCATCAGCAGTTGCCCCGTAATGATTAGAAGTAGGGAAGTTCTGGATGTGAAGTCTTCCCGCACCACCCGTTGCTAAAATGACCACTTTACTCTGGATGACCACTTTTTCTCCGGTTTCTAAATTGATAAAGACGGCACCGCAGCATTCACCGTGCTCGGTAGAAAGTAATTCAATTGCGGCCAAAAATTCAAGAATCTTGACCTTTTGATTCCAAATCTCATCCTTCAAAATGCGCATAATTTCCATTCCGGTGTAATCCTTAGCGGTGTGCATTCGTTTACGCGAAGTTCCGCCTCCGTGAATTGTCAACATCGTGCCATCTTCTTTTTTATCAAACATCATCCCCTTTTCTTCTAACCAGTGAATAATTGCCGGACCGGACAAAACCAGAGTTCTCACCAATTCTGGTATATTCTTATAGCCCCCACCCCCCATTACATCCAAGTAGTGAATAGCGGGTGAGTCATTCTCTTTGTCGGCGGCTTGAATGCCTCCCTGAGCCATTATGGTATTGGAATCGCCTAAACGCAACTTGGTCGTTAAAATAACATCCTTTCCGCCGGCCTCCAAAAAGGAAAGTGCCGCCATTACGCCTGCCCCCCCACCACCAATTATCAAACAATCACATTGATAGTCCGGATTTTTGATTGGTTCTTCGGGCTTGAGAAAAGAATAAGATTCTACTAAATCCGCAATCTCGTTGACCGCCATCTCCCCTTTATTCACCCCGACTCGTAAAGGGCGCGTACTTCCTGATTTATAGTCGGGATGGAAGGCTTTAAGGAGTTCTTCCTTTTCTGGTGCGGGGAGGGGTTTTAAGACCTCATTTTTCCGTTTTTCCCGCGTCTTTGCCACTTCTTTAATACTTTCTATCATCTCCTGGGAATAAATCATTAAAAACCTCCCGATTATTTTTCTATATCCCTTTTTTGATATCTCTCCTTTAGGGCGGAAATCTCCATTTTTTCAAGATTTTTCAGTTCCTCATCAAATTTTCCTTCTTCAATCTCTTTTAATCGAGACTGCAAATGAGGAGATTTTTTTAGGATGTGGGCACCGTAGAGCCGACGGGCTAAAAGGGCAACATAATACTGAACAATCTCCGCCGGACACCTTGAGGCACAGAGACCGCACAAGATACAATCAAAGGATAGTTCCGCTACTTGTTTAATATCCCCCCGGATCGCAGCGTTGATAAAATCCATAACTTTGATATCCTGAGGACAGACTTTGGTGCAACTGCCACAGGAGATACACCGCAATATCTCGGGATAGATAGTGATTAAAGTTTCTGGTCCCAAAGAAAGGGTTTTTATGTCGTATAACTTTTTATTCGCCGGATAGAAGGGAATCTGTGCCAAATACATCCCTTCTTCCACTGTATTCTGACAGGCGAGTCCAACCTTCAATCGGTAGGAATCTTTGGTTCGATAGACTGTGCCACAGGCACCACAGAATCCACCACGGCAACCTGCTCCTCGGACATAAAAGAAGCCGGCGTATTCCAGTGCCTTCATTATCGTCTGCCCCTTTGGCACTTTGTATTCCTTACCCATCACATAGATAGAGATTTCTTCCATTTTCTTTATTTCCGATACTTCTTCACTCCTTCCTCATAGAGGTCATTCCCATAAATATCATTAACCACAATCACCGGGAAATCTTCTACCACCATTTCACTCACCGCCTCCGGTCCTAAATCTTCATAGGCGATCACCTTATAACTCTTAACCCTTTTGGCTAAAAGCGCGGCCACGCCACCAATCGCGGCAAAATAAACCCCTTTATGTTCCTTTAATGCCTGGACTACTTCTTGGGTGCGATTCCCTTTACCGATAACACCCTTTACCCCCCTAGCGAGAAGAAAAGGAGTATAGGGGTCCATTCTTTCGGAGGTGGTTGGACCACAAGGACCGATTGGATAACCGGGTTTTGCGGGGCAGGGTCCGACATAATAGATAACCGCCCCTTTTAGGTCAAAGGGTAATTTCTCCCTTTTCTCAATCGCTTCCACCAATTTCTTGTGAGCCGCATCCCGAGCGGAATAGATGATACCAGAGATAAGACAGGAATCTCCGGCTTTTAATTTTGCCACCACCTCTTCGGTGAGCGGTGTTTTCAGATTATAGTTTGCCATCTTTAACTCCTTTTTATAGAATTACCTCTTTATGTCTTGCGGCATGACAGTTAATATTTACCGCCACGGGTAGGGAAGCGATATGACAGGGGAATGAGGAGATAAATACCGATAGGGCGGTGGTGCGACCACCAAAACCTTGGGGACCAATACCTAAATTATTTATCGCGACGAGTAACTCTCTTTCCAAATTATCATAGAATGGGTCAGGATGAGAAGAACCAATTTCCCGCAGAAGTGCCTTCTTAGCCTGGAGGGCACACATCTCCATTGTCCCGCCAATGCCCACGCCAACAATGATTGGGGGACAGGGGTTAGCACCACTCCGGGCAACCCGGTCTATTACATACCTCTTCACTCCTTCTACCCCGGCGGCGGGCGTGAGCATCTTCACTTCACTCATATTTTCACTTCCCCCACCCTTTGGCATAACGATGATCTTTAACCGGTCACCAGAAACAATTCGGGTGTAAATTATCGCGGGTGTATTATCACCGGTATTCTTTCGGCGTAAAGGACAAGAAACTACCGATTTTCTCAAATAACCTTCCTTATAACCCTTCCTTACGCCTTCGTTGATTGCCTCTTCTAAAGAACCTTTTATTTTCACATCGGCACCAAGTTCGACGAAGACCACGGTAATTCCGGTATCCTGACAGATGGGTAACATCTCCTTTTCGGCAATTTCCGCATTATTAAGAATTGTCTGCAAAATCTCTTTTCCTAAGGGGGATTCTTCCTGAGAGATAGCGGATCTTACCGCCTTCTTTACATCCTCCCCTAAGATACAGTTTGCTTCAATGCATAAACGACTAACTTCTTCCACAATTTTCTTATCTTCGATCTCTCTCATATCTATACCCTCTCTGGTTTTAATACCCAAACCTCATCTCCGCCAAAGGCGGATAGGTCTTCTTTTTTTATCTCAACCTCCGATTTTTCTAAGAAACGGCAATTCTTTTTCCCACCCAAGAAATCATCCACCGGAGAGATAGGAAAATCACAGGCACTGGTCTTATAATGCATTGGGATGGTAATCTTCGGTTTTAATTCCGTCATTATCTTGGTGGCCTCGGTTGCGGAAATGGTAAAATAGCCGCCGACCGGTAAAAGGAGAATATCCACTTCTCCGATTTCCCTTAAAACCTCTTCATTAAGAGATTCTCCCAAATCGCCCAGATGGGCTAATCTCATCCCTTCTACCTCTAAGAGAAAGATGGTGTTTTTGCCTCTCTCTTTTCCTTTTACCGGGTCGTGATAGGTAGCAACCCCTTTTATCTTAACTCCGTTAATCTCTCTTTCTCCTTCTCCCCGGATAATTTTTGGGTTTCCTTTTATTTCCCCTAAATAATTATGGTCATCGTGTTCGTGACTAATCGTCACAATGTCGGCTGATTCTTTTATTGGTTTATAATTTAAAGAACCGAAGGCGCCGGATTTATAAGGGTCGGTAATAATTTTCTTACCTGCTCCGGTAATCAGGAAGGCAGAGTGCCCCAAGAATTTTATCTTCATCTTTCTCTCCTAATGGAAGGGAATTACCGAAACCCTTTTCTTGTCTTTTGCCAACCACTCAAAGCGAACGATACCTTCGGATTTTGCAAAAAGGGTATAATCTTTACCTAGACCGACATTTTCTCCGGGCAGGAAACGGGTACCACATTGTCTGATTATGATATTACCTGGTTTTACTACCTGACCGCCAAAAATTTTTACCCCTAACCTTTGACCCGGGGAATCTCGGCCATTTCTTGAGGAACCTTGTCCCTTCTTATGAGCCATAATTCCTCCGTAATTATTTTTTAATTAAAAATTATTATAAGCCAGTTAGGGAAAATGTCAACTATGTTTTTCACTTGGCTATAATGTTCTTAAATGAGAAAATAAAGATTTTATTCGCCTCAGGCGGATCTTAAAACCGTTCAGGGTCATATTGACCATGACCACTTTCTCCTTGGCCGGGGAGATTAAAAAATTGGTGTTTTAATTGATTTTTTTTATTAATGGTTTATAATGCAAAGATGCGGCGTCTTTATTTTCTTATCCTATTAGCAATTTTTCTCCTACTTCTCTCATTTTTCTTGATAAAATTCATTTCCCCTTTTGGAGAAAAACCAAAAAGGAAAATTCCCTATCAGGGAGATTTGGGTCGGGTCTTCAATTTGCTTATTATTGCTAACGATGCCCAGATGATTACCAAAAAAGGGACGGATGGCCGGGTGGTTAAGGTCTTAGAAGAAAAAAGCCGGAGTGATATTATTGATATTATCCATATCAATTTGGATAAAGGGATTGTCAATATGGTAAATATCCCACGGGATATGCTGGTCCATATTCCAGGCTACACTAAAGCAGAAAGTGATACCGATTTCTGTAATCTGGATAAGATCAATCATAGTTATTTCTTTGGGAAGGAGAAATTACTAAAAGAGGTTCTATTAAAAAATTATCACGTCCCAATCCATCGTTACCTAACAATTAACCTTTATTCCTTTCAAGAGGTATTTTCCCTCCTTTTCCCTTTTCTAAAAGATATCTCCCTAAGGCAGAGGGCGATTAAAAATGTGGAAGATGCCCGAAAATTTTTGCGCAGCCGAAGAATTTGGCCCAGGGATGATATTGACCGCGGAAGAAATTCCATAATTTTTATGAAGGAGGTCTGGGAAAATCTCTGGTTAGTTGCTAAAAGAAAAGTCTTTCAGGAAGAATTCATCAAAAATGCGATGGCGGTCATCGGTAAAGATACCGATATGACCATAGAAGATGTCATCTACATCTTAGAAAATCTCTCCGAAAAAGGATTTGACCCAAAGGATATTAAATTGAGTACTTTAATTGGTTATCAGGCACCAGTCTATCTCAATCGCTACGATGAGGTCTTAGCCTGTTATCTACCAATCTATTCCGAAATTAGAGACCAAATTGCCCATTTCATCTTTGAAGAAGAGAAGCCAGCAAAATCTTATATTGCCGATGAAAGTTTTTCTCTCCCTCCTTATGTTTTAAGAACATATTACCCATCGGCCGTGCCTTTAGATTCGGTCCAAAGGGATTTGACCCCCGGTCGGTTAGAGGCGCAAACCCAAGAATTTTAAGTAACGGGAGGGGAAAATCTGGGTGGAGTGCCAAAAACCCTTTGATAAACTTCGGGGTATTTATCCTTTCCCGACAAAAGGAAGAAGGTAAGGGGTAGTTTCCTTTTGGCAATCTGACAAATTATATCAGAAATTTCTCTTATTTCCCACTGCGCCGCCGCATCGGAGCGGAGTCGGACGATATGGTATAACTCCCGGGCATTTAGACCCAAAAGGACCCTTCTTCTATGGGCATTGGTTAGGATATAATCTGCCACTTCGGGATAGTCCCTTTTTATCTTCTGATGGAGTTTATTGGTTTTTCTCATCAATTGGGCGAACCGTTTTTCTTCACCGATTTCAGCAATCGTTTTCGGCAAAACCCAACCGAGATCTAAGGAATAGGGTTGTTTAATTAAAGTTGCCATTCGGTGTCTCTTTAATTGGGCAAAAGCGGATGCCGAGAGGGCGATTTCAAAAACGAGGTGGGAGAGTTCAAACTCGCGGGGTAGGGCATCATAAAACTCTAAATGGCGGCAGGCGGTTTTAAAAATTTCTTCTTTCTTCTCGTGAGCAATTTTTACCAAATCGGTAAAAGGAAGGGAAGAGTTAGAAAAGAGGAAAGCGGTGGCAATAATCATATCTGCCTCCCGGGAATAGTTAAGAAGTTTTATTGGGCTATTTCTTTCTTCTTCCCCTTTTCTTGTCTGAAGATACCTTAATGCCAATTTTTCTATATCTTTTTTTCTTTCTTCATAGGGGGTGGCTTGATAAAAGAGAAAAAGGGAAGGGGTAATCTCTTTTACAAGTGAGAATAATCTCTTACCTAAATCTTTCACCTCCCTCAATCTCGCTGCGGCAAAATTTCGCAAAAGGTATTCTAAATTTCGAGCGTTGATTGTCATTCCTAATTGGGTTAAGGTTGAGAGAGGCAAGCAATAACGAGCATCTTCTTTGGCTCTATTTTCAGCAGATTTTTCTTTGAGATGCGGATTTTCTTTTAAGAGATAAGATTTTAACCGTTCAATTAAAAGATAATAGAATTGAAACTGCTCCGCTACTAACCGGCGATATTCCTCTTCATAAGGGGTAGATTTTAATTCTTTTGGGAAGAAAACCCCTTTTTCAAATTTCACATAGCGTTGAGACTTTTCGGTATAGGAAACCAACCGAAAATGTTCAATTTCCTCCACCGCCAACCGGGAGACATTCATAATATCAAAATTGAATACCGAATGCTCGGCGATGGAGTGGTGTCCCATATCATAAATTATGGTTCGGGCGGATTTTCTGGCTTCGGTAATCTCCTTCCTTGCCTCCCTTCGTAAATCCGGAATTGATAAATAACTCCGACTAATTCGGGCGTAGGCAGCGGAGATTGTCTCGGGGGTTAAATTTTTTAAGTTTTTTAATCCTTCTAAATCTAAATTATATCCCGCTAAAATTACCTTCATAAATTTTCATTATAGCAGAATAAATTTTTCCGTCAAACTCCCCTCGCCTTTGGCGAAGTCTCGCTTTGCGGAGGTTGCCCGTGTTAATAGAAATCACGACTCCCTTAAAATCCTATGCCCGCAAATTTAATCTCCAAGGTGAATGACCTTCGCTATCTTCGTTTTTCTCCCCTGATTAATTCGCAAAAGGTAAAGCCCAGCCGGTATTTTCTCTCTTTCTTTACTCTGACCATCCCAGAAGATATTTTTTTGACCGGAAAGTTTTTTTACTAATTTCCCTTCTATATTGTAGATTTCTACTTTTATCTCTTCATTCCGTGGGGAAAGGATAAAGAGTTTACGAGAAAAAGGGTTGGGATAGATACGGTAAGGAAAATCAGGGGCGCACCCAATATACCCTTCTTCAATACCAATTCTTTGGTGGAAGATTATCTCTGCTAACTCCGAAGCCATAATAAGGTCTGTGGTATCTCTTATTTGGGGTGGTTCATTTTCTTCACCGTATTTTGCCCCAATCAGCGCAAAATAGAAGGTGATGGAAGATTCCGGTGGAAGGCTAAAAGGACCTAAGGAGATAAGGAGGCGCATATCACCGGGGAGGGAATCTAAGGTGAAGCCCGGTGTCATAAGTTGATACCGCCCCGGGTCATCTCCCGGCTCATTCTCAATGGAATAAAGTCGAAATGAAGAGAGGCTACAAGGTGGATTGGCGGTAAGAAATCTTATTGCTACTGCTCCCGGGGTACCACTTTCCCAAGAAGAACCGGGGTTTTCGTGATTATCATAATCACCGATGAAACCAGTTTGAAGCCTTGAAAACCAACCACCGAAGTCATCACTGTAATCACCCACATCGCCATCAAGGGAGATGGCAAAATAACCTTTATTTATTGGATACTGGTTGCAGTTAAAGATCTCGTATTTGAGAAAGATGAAATCTTGAG
>JBDRVU010000005.1:0-22285 GCA_039802085.1 Caldifarciminota bacterium | reverse complement strand
TAAGAAGGTGACTGTGGTTTGGGATAATTCCCAGGAAAGGGTGCCTGACCCATTCTATCGGATTGCTTCCCGAACTGACCCAACCTATCGGCAGTATGACTTTGAAGGTTATAAGGTCTATAAATCAACCGATGCCGTTAACTGGTCCCAGGTGGCAATCGGTGATTTGAAGAATGGGATAAGATGGGCGGATACCAGTCTTACTTATAAGATTGTCGGTGGCGAAACAACCAAGGTAGAAAGTATCTATACCTGGGCGAATGATAAAGGACTTTTCTACTCCTATGAGGACAAGGATGTGGTGAACGGGATGGAATACTACTATGCGGTTACCGCCTTTGACTACAACTTTATGCGGGGCGAGAGATTGGTCTTGGAAGCGGGAATCCAGGAGAAGATGGCAATTCCGAGAAAGGAAGCGGCTAACTATTTAGTACCGGAGGCGGAGGTTCAGTTAGTCCGGGGTGACCAAGAGAATACCCGAGCAAAATTTGAGATTCTAAAAACCAATCCCCAAGAAGTGAGAGATGAGGAGTATCTCTTACATTTCATCTCCCCGGCTTATGATACAATAATGAAAGGTCCTTTCTATCGCGCCCTCTTAACTAAGAAAAATGATACCACCCTACTATTAGACACCATTCGGTTATTCTATGATACAACCGGCAAAATTAGAACTTACAATATCCCCTATTTCTTTGGCATTGAACCGAAACTGACCTTTGAGTTAGATTCCGCGGTTAGTCCTTTTGAGAGTATTAAAGTGAAAGGCCTTTATCCCGTGGAAACCCTGAAAGTCACTTCGGTAGCGCCTTTGATGTGGGCATTCCGGGGTAGTGATTATAAATTAGTCTGGAAACCGGTTGGTGATTCCTTAACCCTTGAGGTTTATGACCTGACAAACGACACCTTGGTTAATTATACCCCGCTCTCTGGTTATACCGGTAATCGGATTAAGGATGGTGATGGTTGGGCATTTCAGTACGGTCCAAGCGCTACCCCTTCCCCGACTTTAAGGATTAACGAAAAGGCGATCTATTTACCGGGTGGCTATATTAAATTCCGACCGGGTGGTGGTGATACCCTAACCCGAGAACTGCGAGCGAAGATTCAAGCGGGCGATACCTGGTATGTCTACTCCAATAAGACCTATGGTTGTGCCCTCTCTTATACCAAATGGGAGATCAAGACCAAGGCGGCGCTAATTGATACCTTAAAGAAGAAAGAGTTTAAGGTAAAGGTTGTGCCCAATCCTTATATTGTTACGAACCAATGGGAGAAGACAACACTTTCCCGGAAGATTGCCTTCACCGGTCTACCCGCCAAGTGCAAGATTCGGATTTACAATATGGCGGGAGATCTAGTGAAGATCATTGAACACGAATCCCAAGATTTTGGCGGCACCGCGACCTGGAACCTCTTAAATACCCACGACCAGAAGATTGCCTCTGGTGTTTACATCTTCTATGTGGAATCCGCGATTGGCGATTATGTCGGAAAGTTTGCGGTTGTTTATTAAGGAGGATAGGATGAGAAAGCAAACACTATGTCTAATTTTAATTGCCCTAACCTTCTTTCTTTCCTTTGCCCAGGAAGAAGAGAAGGAACCATTTGATAAAAGGGGAACGACCGCTGCCCCCTTCTTAAAGATTGGGGTCGGAAGACCAACCGGTATGGGGGAGGCATTCGTTGCCCTGTCGGATGACCCTTCGGCGATCTTCTATAACCCAAGCGGTCTCACCCACCTCACCAAGCGAGAAGTGATGCTTAACTATATTGACTGGCTCGCGGATATTACCCATAACTATATCTCTTTCTGCACCCCGATTACTGGGATTGGTGTTTTGGGTATTTCGGTTTGCGCGGTGAATATCGGCAACCTGGAATATTATCGGGTTGATAGTTTAGGGACACCGGTACGGGAAGATGATTCCTTGCTTATGACCTTCCCTTGCTCGGACTTTTCCGCGGGGATTTCTTTTGCCCGGATGATTACGGATAAACTTTCCTTTGGTACAACGGTGAAAGGTGTTTACGAAAAAATCTGGGATATGATTGCTTCAAGTATTGCCTTAGATTTTGGCCTCCACTACAATACCGGGTTCCGATCTTTAAGACTGGGTGCCTCAATGTCCAACTTCGGTCAAGAGATGTCCTTTTCCGGAAGACAATTGGACCGGATTGAAAAGGATCCAGTGACCGGCAAGGAGGTCCCGGTTCGGTATAAGACAACCCCATTTGCTCTGCCAACAATTTTCCGCTTCGGCATCGCCTATAATCTGATTGATAAAGAAAAAGAGAAGTTGGTTTCCTGCCTAGACCTGGTGCACTATAATGACATCAACGAGACATTCAATCTTGGTTTGGAATACAACATCTCTAATCTTCTCTTTCTGCGTGCTGGCTACATCTTCAATAGTAGTGAGGGTTACCGAAGTGCAGAGAAAGGAGTTGGTCCGCTCACTGGTTTATCTGGTGGCTTGGGATTAGCTTTTAAGACCGGCGAAAATCTCTCCTGGCTTATTAACTACAACTACCGTCACAATCAAATTCTTGCGGGTTCCCATCGGATTACGCTTAATATCGGGTTTTAATCTAATTCCCGAAAAGGAGAGGGCGGTCGGTAAAACCGGCCGCCCTTTTTCTTAAATGACAAGAATCTTCCTTTTTCTTCTGGTTTTTGGGCTATTGACGGCTACGGAATGGACGGTAATTTTTTATTTGGATGGCGATAATGGTCTTTCTCAAGCCGCGGCTAGTCTCTTAGAAAGTATTAGCCGCTTTGGCAGAAATCCGAATATAAAGATTGTGGCTTTAATTGATTACCTTTCTTTTCCGCCCGCGGTTTATGAGATTGTTTCCGGGGAGAAGCACTTAAAAGTCTCTCTACCGGAAAGTGATTTGGCAGATATAAATTTCTTTTCTGAGTTTATTGCCTTCTGTCGGGATTATTATCCCGCCCAGAAGTATATTTTAATCTTCTATGACCACGGCAATGGCTGGTATCCAGAAGTTTTTCCTCTCATTCAGCGGGCAGTTCTTTATGATGCCTCGGCCGGAAGTTCCGTTGGTGTCGCCGGAGGGGAGTTGAGAAATTTTTTAAGAAAGGCGAAAGAGATTTTAGGAAAGGAGATCACCATCGTTGGTTTTGATGCCTGTCTGATGGGAGAGATTGAAGTCTTAACCGAGATAAAAGACTATTGCCAAATTTGTCTTGCCTCCCCTTCTTTAATCCCAATTGTTGCCTGGGACTACGAAGGTTTTTTAGATACCTTAGAAAAGAACCCAAGAATCAGTGCCCAAGATTTGGCTCGGGTGTGGGTGGAATTGATTAGAAAGAAAGGAAGGGAAGGGATTTATGCCGCTTATGACCTATCCGCTCTAAGAAAGATAAACCTAAAAGAATTAACCGAAGAGATAAAAAAGAAAGGGAGAAATCTCTTAAAAGCGAAACGGAGAATATGCCTTACCTACCCGATGCAAGAAACTCCACCTTCACCGGAAGATTGTCATATTGACCTTATTCATTTCTTAGAGATTTTGGGGGTTGAAAATAAATTAAAGGAGATAATTATTGGGACGAATCAGGAAGAGATTTTGGGTCTTGGGGTTTGGTTCCCTCTTGCTTACGGCGAATTTAAACGGTGGTATTTAGATTACCTAACTTTACAATTCTCAAAAGAATCCTTTTGGGGACATTTCCTTTATTACTACTACGGTATAGACGATATAAAACCGACCCCAGTGAAACTGGCGAAAAGCACGGTGGGCGCGGAAAACGAATTTACCATTTCCTGGAATCGTTCCTTTGATTTTGCTCCGGTTACTTATCACCTCCATTCCTTTACTTCTTCGGAAACTATTCTTTATGAATTGGGTAATAACCTAAATAAATGGGAAGGGGATTTTACAATTGCTGACCGCTCTCATTCACCGCCGTCTTCTTTTTTCTCGGGGGCTGGAATTAACTTAAATAAGAATCTAACCTTAAAAGAACCCATTTTCCTACCGGAGGGCGGAATTCTTTCTTTTTGGACTTATTACGAAACCGAAGAGACCTATGCCAATGAGGAAATAAAGAGGGATATATTCTACATTGAAGTTTCAAAGGATGGGAGAAATTGGGAGAGTATAGATTCAATTTACGGGCAGAACTTAACCTGGCGATTTTTTTCTTATCTCCTTCCCACCGCAGAAAGCCTCCGACTAAGATTTCGCTACCAGACCGATGGCACAATAAATTTTTTAGGGGTATTCATTGATGATATTACCATTCTTTCTTTATCTAACCACAAAAGATATGGCTGGGTAATAAGGGACACCTCCTTTTTCATTAGCAATCAGCCAAAAGGGATTTATAAGTTCTTTGTTATTCCGGAGGACTCTACTGGTAACAAGGGTTTTATCTCTGAGTTTCTCGTACAGGAGATAGAAAAACCCTGTCGGCCTTTTTCTTATCCCTCCCCATTTTTTTCCGCAACGAAGATATTTCTGGACGTTGAAGATGATGAGCGCGGGGAATTATTTATAATTGACCTTTTGGGACGGGTGAGAAGGAAATTACCATTTTGGGGAAAAGAAGTCTTTTTTGATGGTCTGGATAATTATCGGAAAGAACTTTCCCCCGGAGTTTATTTCCTTGTCGGGAAAAATGGCAAAGGAGGGAAAATTTGTAAAGTTGGTTTTTAGGAAGATTAGATTTCTCTTATCATTGGTTTAGTGAAGCCAACATATAAAGTCCAGAAAAGGATGATCACTCCACCGGTGGCGGTGGCGACTGGCGCCCCAAATTTCTGAGCGACCGCACCCGCCAAAAGACTCCCAACCGGAAACATCCCCATAAACATCATCACATAAAAACTCATCACCCGTCCTCGCAAATTATCCGGAACTACTTCCTGAATGACTGTGTTGACGGTCACATTCTGCATAATTGTGCATAATCCGAGCCCAAAAAGAAGAAATAAGGAAAGCAAGAAAATTTTTTGAATAGAAAAGAAAAGGATAAAGATAGAGAAGGAAAAACTGGCTAAAAGAACAATCCTTCCCCTTTTTAGATTTTTCCCTAAAGTAGCCAAAATTCCGGCACCAAGAAGGGAACCAAAACCAACTGCGGACATCATTGTGCCATAACCTTTAACCCCGACTCGCAAAATATCCCGGGCGTAGACTGGAACCAAGGTTAAAAATGAGACGCCAAAGACACTCAAAAATCCAACCATAAGGATGAGGGAGAAAATCTCTTTATTTCCTAAAATATAAACGAAGGCATCTTTTAAGTCTTTACTATAAGAACTTTTCTCCGGTGGGGAAAACACCGTTCGGACGAAAAAAAGGCCCAAAATCACCGGCAGAAAACTTAAACCGTTAACAAAAAAACAGACCGCGATCCCGACTGCCGTGATTAAAAGACCAGCCACCGTTGGTCCAATCATCCGGGCTAGATTAAAAATTAAAGAGTTTAAGGCGACAGCATTTAAGAGGTCTTCTTTACTAACTAATTCCTTAACAAAGGATTGCCTTCCCGGGGCATCGAAGGCGAAGACAATCCCGGCGAGCGCTTCTAAGATTAAAATATGCCAGACTTTAATCAATTTGAAGTAGACTAAGCCCGCCAAGATGAAAGCTAAAATGGCGAGAATTGATTGAGTGAATAAAATAAGGTTACGCTTATAGACCCGGTCGGCAAAAACGCCACCAAATAGAGATAATAATAAAATTGGGATTGACCCAATAAAAGCAACCAGTCCTAAGATAAAGGGGGAATTAGATAATTGTAAAACCAACCAACTGCGGGCAACATTTTGCACCCAGGTGCCGGTTAAAGAAATTATCTGCCCAAACCAGAAAAGGCGGAAATTTTTATAAGTTAAAGCGCCGAGTGTCTTTTTACTTAATTCATTTTCCACAAGATTGGATTATAACCAATTTTTCTCAAAAGTAAAATACCGGACCTGAAAACACTCCAGAAACTTTTTAGCATAAAACAGGGAAAAAGGGACTAAGGAAAAAAAGTTCGTTTCCCTCCAACCTCTTTTTTTTAATTTTCCCAGGCCAGTTTTTAGGAAAATGAGTAGCCCTTTTATGTCGGATATTCTTTATCTCGAATTTTTGGGGTTAAACCCACCGCGGTGGTCATCGAGAGAAAGGTATGAGGGATAACCCTGAAAAACCAATATCTTTTCTGATACCACCCCCAGTTACTTAAGGCGTTTTTTTATTATTTGGGCTACTTTCCACCCGGATAAAAACATTCCCCCAAAGATGGGCCCCATACGCGGTCCGCCAAAGACAGCATTTGCTGCCATACCGCAGACAAAGAGGTTATAATAAACTTCCTTAGTATTTTCCATAATTGTTTTCTCGCCAATCTCCGCCCACATCGGTTTTTCCCCGATGACACCCCCGGTTGGGGTAAAGAGTTTCTTACCAACCTTCCTTTCCACAATTTTTACTATCTCCGCTTGATGACCAGTGGCATCAACCAAGAATTGGCATCGGGCGGTAAGGGGATCAACATGGAGTGAAGCCTCTTCCACACTTGTCCAATTGATTACCACACCACAAATTTTATCATCTCGAATTAAAACATCTTCCCCAGTAATCAGATTAAATATCTTTGTTTTCACCCCAAGGCATTTAGTGATTAAAATTCCCAATGTTTCCAAGGCATCGGCGGTGAAATAGTTTGGCTCATACTCCTCTATCGGAATTTCTAATTCTGCAAAAATTTCCTTTGCCTCACTTTGGATAACAATCTGATTAAACATCATTCCGCCACCTGGCATTCCCCCACCGGGACGAAGACTTTTTTCAAAAATTGTTGTCTTTATTCCTTCTTTACCCAAATAATAGCCCGCAGTTAAACCAGAAGGTCCAGCACCAATAATTATTACTTCACTTTCTAAGGCATCTTTTAACTTTTTAAAGTAAGTGTCAATTATCGCTTGGGTAATTTTAATTTCCTCAAGCATAGATTTTTACCAAATCGCGGCGATGATTTCTCCACCCACTTTCTGTTTTCTTGCTTCGCGGTCGGACAGTATCCCTTTGGGGGTGGAAATGATATTGATTCCTAAACCACCAGCCACCTTGGGAATTTCCTGATAACCAACATAGACCCGTCGCGAAGGACGAGAGACCCTCTTAATTTCGGAAATGACCGGTTTTCCCTCTAAGGTGTACTTTAAAAGAATAGAAATTTCCTTCTTGGCTCCTTCGCCTAAAACTTGGAAGTTATTAATATAACCTTCTTCTAAGAGGATCCGCGCAATTTCTAATTTTATTTTAGAGTAAGGAAACTTCACCTCGGGCTTTCCCCGTATTAGGGCATTCCTGATTCTGGTTAGCATATCAGCAATTGGGTCCATTTTCCCTCCCTACCAGGTTGCCTTTCTTACCCCCGGGATTTCTCCTTTCAAGGCAAGTTCCCGAAAGCAGATGCGGCAGAGGCCAAATCGTCGGAGATAAGCTCGGGGACGAAAGCAACGTTGGCAGCGAAATTTTTTTCGCACCGGAAATTTTGCTTCCCGGTGCGCCTTAACGATATGGCACCTTCTCGCCATTCTCTTACCTCCGTTTTTGAGCCGAAGCCCGAAAGACCATACCAAATTCTTCTAATAACACCATTGCTTCATCATCTCTCTTGGCGCTGGTGACAAAGGTAATATCCATACCAAAAACCTTTTTTACCTTGGCTACATCTAATTCTGGGAAAATTAACTGTTCTGATACTCCTAAGTTATAATTTCCTCGACCATCAAAGGAATCCGGAGAGAAACCCCGGAAGTCTCGGATGCGGGGGCAGGCAAAATTTAAGAACCGATCCAAAAACTCATACATCCGGTCTCTTCTTAAGGTTACTTTCACACCAATCGGCATCCCTTTCTTCAACTTAAAAGCGGATACCGCTCCTTTCGCCCGAGTGATAACTGGCTTTTGTCCGGTGATGGTCATTAAATCTTCGGTGATTACCTCCAAAATCTTTGGTTCGGCAATTGCTTCTCCCGCGCCAACATTGATGACAATTTTTTCTAATCTTGGTACCTGGTGGATATTCTTGTAATTGAATTTCGCCATCAAGTTTTTTACTATTCTTGTTTGGTAGGCTTCTTTTAGCCGCGGTCGATAATTAGTCTTCGCCATTTTATTCAATAACCTCCTCACATTCTTGGCACCGCCGTACTCTTCTTTTTTCTATTACCGCTCTTTGCAGTTTTGCCTTCTCACCACATTTTGGGCAAATGAAAATTAAATTGGCAACAGCAATTGGTTGCGGGATATCAATAATTCCCCCTGGTTTATCCGTTCCCCGCGGTCTTTGGTGCTTCTTGGCTAAATTCACTCCTTCAATCAAACAACGGATTTTATTTTCTTCTCGTAAGATTTTTAATATCTTCCCCCGTTTCCCTTTTTCTTCGCCCCGACGGACTTCAACGATATCGCCTTTCTTTAAAAGTGTTTTCATACTACCTCACTTGCTAGAGAAATAATTTTGGTAAACTCTTTTTCTCGTAGCTCACGCGGCACTGGCCCGAAAATTCTTGTTCCCTTTGGTTCGCCCTTATCATCAATCAGAACACAGGCGTTTTCATCAAATCGGATATAGGAATCATCAGTCCTTCGGTATTCCTTCTTGGTTCTAATAATAATTGCTTTCATTTTATCCCCAGTTTTAACTGGTGCCTGGGGTAAAGCCGATTTGATTGTAACAATAACAATATCACCAAGTCGTCCGTAGCGACGACGGGAACCACCCAGTACTTTTATTACCATCGCTTCCTTTGCTCCAGTATTATCTGCCACTACCAGACGAGTAAAATCTTGAATCATATTTTCTTCACAACCCGCCACCTTTTTAATTTTGATAAAGGGCGGGTTTCCTTAACCATTACTCGCTCCCCAATCTGGCACTCATTTTTCTCGTCATGGGCATAAAGCCAGGTTTTCTTTTTTAGATATTTTTTGTACTTCGGATGCTTAACTAATCTTTCGCACTCCACAACCACTGTCTTATCCATTTTGTTACTTTTCACAACGCCAATCAAAGTTTTTCTATTTCCGGCCACGGCTTCGCTCCCAATTTTTAACTTGTTCTTTATTATATCCCCGCTCCCGGAGGATGGTTAAAATTCGGGCGCAATTCCTTCTTAAAATCCTCAATTTGAGAGGATTGGGTAATGTTTCTAAAACCTTTCGCATATTAAGATTGAAATACTCTTCCCTAAGGTCATGATAGGTTTTTAAAAGTTCTTCATTGGTCATATTCCGTAATTCAGATCGTCTCATAAATAAACTCCTCTCGTTTGAGAATTCGAGTTCGGCAGGGTAGTTTATCACTCGCCAATCGGAAAGCGGCAAGGATTTCTTCTTCGGGAATCCCTTCCAATTCAAAGAGGATTCTTCCGGGTTTTACTACCGCTACCCAGAATGCTGGATCTCCTTTGCCTTTTCCCATTCGGGTCTCAGCAGGTTTTTTTGTGACCGGTTTATCCGGGAATACTCTTATCCACATCTTCCCGGCCCGCTTTAAGTACTTGGCAATTGTCATCCGAGCCGCTTCAATTTGCTGAGCGGATAACCAGCAAGGTTCTAATGCCTGAAGGCCGTATTCGCCATAATCTAATTTATTGGCTGCGGTCGCCTTGCCTTTTCGCCGACCTCGGTGCTGTTTTCGAAATTTTACCCTCTTGGGCATCAACATAATCACTCCTTAACTCTAAACACTTTTTTCTGGATTGACATCACCCTTATAAATCCAAACTTTAATACCAATCGTGCCATAAACTGTTTTGGCAACATCTACCGCATAGTCAATGTCGGCACGTAGGGTTTGAAGGGGAACGCTGCCACCTCTCCGCCATTCACTTCGGGCAATTTCGGCTCCAGCGAGCCTCCCGGAGACTTGGATCTTTATTCCTTTAGCTCCAAGCCGAAGAGCAGAAGTAATCGCCTTTTTCATTGCTCGACGATAAGCAACCCTTTTTAAAAGTTGTTCCACGATACTCCGAGCAACTAATCGGGCATTTAGTTCCGGCATCCTTTCTGCTTCAATATGGATATCAACATCTTTTTTGGTTAGTGTTCGGAGTTCTGCCAGAAGGGAATTTAAAGTCTCTTTCTCCCGGCCAAAAATCACTCCGGGACGAGCGGTATGAATGATGATCGTCAGTTTATTACCAACCCGGAGGATTTCGATTTCAGAAATCATTGGGTCCACTGTCTTCTGAATGTCTTTGGCATCACTATATTTTCGATTTTCAATGTATCTGCGAATTTTAATATCTTCTAAAAGATTATTTCGGTATTCCTTTTTGTCAGCGAAAAACCATTGGGATTTCCATTCTTTTGTTATTCCCAATCTAAAACCTAATGGATGAGTCTTCTGTCCCATATTACTCCTTGGTTTGAACTTTTATTTTAATATGAGAAGTTCGGTGTTTATAGAAAAGTGGCATACCCCGTGGTCCAGCGCGAAATCTTTTTAAGGAAGGTCCGTGGTCACAGGTCGCTTCCTTCACATATAAATCCTCTTCTTTTAATCTTGCCTTTCCTGATTTATAAATCGCATTAGCCACTGCCGATTTTAAGGTCTTTAGGACAAAAATTTTTGTTCTTTGTTTTCTAAGAAAGGTGAGGGTGTTTAATGCCTCTGGTACCGGTTTTCCCCTTATCAGTTCTAAGATCCGATTAATCTTTTTTGCCGAAACCCTTTGGTAACGACTAATCGCTGAACTCTCAATCATTTCTTTTCCTTACCTTCTTCTTTCTTTTCTTTTCTTTGACCCGAATGGGCACGAAAAGTTCGGGTAGGAGCAAATTCCCCTAATCGGTGTCCAACCATCCTTTCGGTGATATAGACCGGAAGGAAGCGATTACCACAATGAATGGCAATTGTATGACCAACAAATTCCGGAGGAATGGTGCTTCTTCGGGCGTAGGTTTTTAGAACTCGCTTCTCATTCTTTTCATTCATTTCTTTAATCTTCTGCCAAAGATTTAAGTCAACATAAGGACCTTTTTTTGATGACCTTCCCATTTTATTTCCTCCTCTGGATTATGTACCGCTCGGAAAACTTCTTTTTTTTGCGGGTCTTCTTACCTTTGGCAATCATTCCTTTTTCGGAACAGGGATGACGTCCACCGTGGGAACGTCCTTCCCCACCACCCATTGGGTGGTCAATTGGATTCATCGCCACCGCTCGGGTTCTTGGTCTTATTCCCATATGACGGACTCTTCCCGCCTTACCTAATGAAATATCCTTCCACTCGGGATTGGAAACACGGCCAATAGTGGCAAAACAATTAAGGCTAAATTTTCTTATCTCACCAGAGGGAAGTTTAATAACGGCGTAATCTTCTTCTTTGGCTAAAAGTTGGGCCGCGGTGCCGGCGGCGCGGACACAATAAGAATTCCTCTGGGGATAAAGTTGAAGATTATGAATTTCAATGCCAACCGGAATGAATCGGAGGGGCATCGCATTTCCCGGTCGGATTGGGCAATTTCCCTTTTCTGTGGCTAAAATCTCATCGCCGACGGAAATTCCTTCGGGTGCTAAAATATAACGATACTCACCATCCTGATAACAAACTAAGGCAATCCGAGCGGTTCGGTTTGGGTCGTATTCAATTGTTTTTACCCGGCCAATAATTTCCCTCTTATCTCGGCGGAAATCAATTATTCGATAGAATTGCTTCTCCCCACCACCACGATACTTAGCGGTTATTACTCCCTGATTATTTCTACCACCTTTTTTCTTTTTCCTTACCAAAAGGGGTTTATAAGGTTCTTTGCTTGTTATTTCGGCAAAGGTGAAAGAGTGATAAAATCGTCGGGCTGGGGTGTAGGGTCGGTACTGTTTAATTCTCATATTATACCTCTAAACTTTCAATCCTTTCTCCCTCTTTTAGGGAGACAATCGCTTTCTTCCAATTACTGGTGCGACCGGAGAAAATTCCCATTCGGCGAGGTTTCCCTTTCATATTCAGAATTCTGACCTTTTTAACCTTCACCTTAAAAATTTCTTCCACCGCCTTTTTAATCTCAATTTTATTAGCGCTCTTTAAAACTTTAAATGTATATTGACGGAACTCTTTAAGGCGAGAAGATTTTTCTGTTGACAGTGGTCGGATAATTATTTCGCGGGCTGAGTACATAACTTCTCCTGGTTAAAGGATTTTTTGCCTTTTTGGGAAAAGATTTCCAAAAATTGTTGCAAACCACTTTGGGTAAAGATTACTTTCTCGTTTTTCAAAACCTCATAGGTATTAAGGTCTTTTGCTAATTTGCATTGGAAGTTTGCGATATTTCTTCCCGCTAGTTTCACTTCTTTTGTCATTTGTCCCAAAAGGAGTAGGCAGGATGCCTTTGCGAAAATTCCCAGGTTTTTTAAGATATTGACCATTTCCTTTGTTTTGGGTTGGGGAAGGGAAAAGTCTTCAAGGAAGATTATCCCCTTTTGCTCCATCTTGGCGGTGAGAGAAATGGTTAATGCCTTTTTCTTCTTTTTCTTGGGTAAGATGTAAGAATAATCACGGGGTTTAGGACCAAAGACCTTACCGCCACCAACCCAAATTGGCGAACGACGCGACCCGTGCCTTGCTCTACCAGTATGCTTTTGCGCCCAAGGTTTCCGACCACCACCAGAAACCTCCCCTCTCGTTTTTGTTTTTGCAGTCCCCTGCCTCTGATTAGTTAGATAGTTTCTCACCGCTTCCCAAACTATGCCTTCTTTGATTGGGCAATTAAAGATTTCGTCTGGGATTTCAATCTCTTCTTTTACTTCGCCAGTAATCGCCAAGAGGTTTGCTTTCATATTAAGAGCCCTGTTTTCGAATAATAAGGAGCCCACGCCTCGGTCCAGGGGTAGACCCTTTGACATACAAAAAATTTGCTTCTTTATCAATTTTAATAACCATCAAGTTCTTGATTGTAACTCTTTCGTTACCATAATGTCCAGGAAGAGTTCTTCCTCGCCAGGGGTGTCCGGGAAAAGTGCCAGAACCTAAAGAACCAATCCGACGATGAGACATTGACCCGTGAGTCTGAGGACCACCCCGCCAGCCCCATCTTTTCACCCCACCAGCAAAACCTCTGCCTTTTGTCCAACCAGTTATTGTGGTGAGGCTCCCTTCGGATAAAATTCCAACATCAATCTTATCGCCAACATTATATTTATTTATATCTTCGGTTCGAAACTCCGCCAGGAATCGTAGCGGGGGGACATTTGCTTTTTTGAAACGACCGGTCATCGGATTATTTGCCTTTTTTATCTCCTCAAAACCCAACTGCAAGGCATTATAGCCATCTTTTTCTTTTATCTTCTTCTGAACAACAAAGCAAGGTCCAGCTTTTATCACAGTGCAAGGAATCGCCTTTCCTTCTTTTGAGAAAAGGGTTGTCATTTTTATCTTTCGTCCCAAGAGCATATTTTATACCGCCTTTATTTCTACTTCTACCCCGGCGGGGACTTCCTGACGCATCAGGGCATCAATCGTATCGGATGTGGCATTGGAAATCTCAATTAACCGTTTATGGATTCTCAATTCAAACTGTTCCCTTGACTTCTTATCAACATGGGGCGAGCGAAGGACTGTATATAAAGACCGTTTTGTCGGTAGAGGGATTGGCCCAGAGACTAAAGCCCCGGTTCTTCTTGCCGCTTCCACAATCTCTTTTGCGGAAACATCTAAGAGCCGGTGGTCATAGGCTCGTAGTTTAATTCGTATCCTTTCGCTTTCTTTCATAAGAAAGTTTTAATTATAATTTAAATTTTAATAAAGTCAAGACAATTTTATTATTAACTAACGACGCCCTTAATTTTATCCTTTTGGATTACACTTAAACTTGTCAGGGCGTCTCGCCTTGACTTTTTGAAAAGATTAGAATAACATAAATTTTTACTTTTGTCAAGCAATTTTTTCACTTGGCTAAATGATTCGAAATTGAAAAAAGCTTTTGTCCGCCACCGGCGGAAAAATAAAGGCGTTAGGGATATAGAAAGGAAAATCAATGCTAAATATGACAACTTCAGGAGATTAAATACGGGTCGCACCCCTCACGCATCCTATAACACAAAACTTATTGAAACCATTTTTCAGAAAAAGATTTTGGTTGGAATGTGGGAATTAATATAACTTTAAGTTGGTCTAATTGCCCCTTCGGGACAGGTCTCCAGACAGCAGAAGCAGGCGATACAAAGGTTTTTTTCGTATCTTATCTTTTTTTCTTCAATTCTTAAAGCCGACTTCGGACAGACTTTCACACAGGCAGAACAGAGTCGACATCTTCTCTTATCAATTCTAACTTTTTTATAACGAAACGGGTGGTAGATTACTTTGGTGATAAGGCGCAAAAGAAAGCTATCGCTTAATTTTAAGGGAAGTTTAAATTTTTCGATCTCAATAAAATCGCCTGCCACTTCCATCGCTTTGGGGTTAAAAAGTCCCATCTTTACTGCCCAAGCGAGAAAGTTTATCTCCTCCGGTTTCTTCTTTACCATCCTTGCCATCGTCCAATCACAGGCATAACCATCTCGGCTGACAATAACCCGATTTATTGCCCGAAGATTACCATTAGAAGGACCAAACCCTTCCATCCCAATTATTCCATCAAGGATAATTAAATCTGGTTTTCTTATTTCATAAATTAAAGGAAGAAGCCAAGAAAATTTTGTGGGGGTTGAGAAGAGGTAGTGAAGTCTTTGTTTCTCCTCGCCAATTAAAATGCCATACATATTCTTGACCGCCCCGGTTAAAATGGTTAGGGGGTGGGTTTTGAATTTAGGTAGGGAGATTAAGATATCGCATTCAAGAATTTCCCCGGAAACCGTTAAATCATCCACTTGAGAAACTTTCACATGCTTTGGATTTTGGGAGATATCCACAAAATGGCCGAGCGCGGCCTCTTTTATCCCGGTCTTTTCTCCAACCTTCGTCTGAATTCCTTTCCCGCTAACACTGGGATTATCCCCAACCTTGATCTCTCCTCCTTTTTCTAAGATATATTCAACAATCAATTTTACTAACTCGGGATTGGTCGTAACTCCTTCCTTCGGCTTCCGGGCGGAAAGCATATTCGGTTTTAAGAAAACCTTTTTATTCTTAAATTCCAAAGGGAAGTCCTGAAAGATGACCGGGATGAGTTCTTTTAATTCTTGGTAAGTTGCCTTATAGATTTTTACCCGACTCATAATTTTATCAAGAGTAAAAAGATGCCGAAAAGGAAGAGATAGAAAGAGAAGAGATAAAACTTTTTCTTTTCTATTACTCTCTTTAAGAAGAAAAGCGCAAAAAGACCGGAGAGAAATGATATGAGGATGCCCAAAATAATCAAGGGGGAGAAGGTAAATTCCGGAGAGGTTAAAGTTTGTCCGATTTCGTAGATATTAGCCAAGCCAACGGCCGGAATAGCCAAGAGGAAAGAGAAGTAATAAGCGGGCTCTTCTTTAATTCCTAATAGAAGTAAGATAGAAATTGTTGCCCCGGAACGGGAGATTCCCGGTAGGACCGCCAGGAGTTGAAAAAGACCACAAAGAAAGGCGATTGAATAACTAACCTCTTCCTTTGTTCTTCTGCCAAAACGGGTGGCGAAAAGGAGAATGCCGGTTAAGAGAAGAAGAACCCCAATCATCTCCATTTGGGAAAAGGTGTTGGCAACCAAATTCCGGAATGGGATAGCCAAAAGAAGGGGAAAAGAGGCGAGGATTATCTTTTGGAGGAGAGGATAGTCCCGTTCTTTTATCTTTTTCCTAATCTTTGGCATAAAGAAAAACACTAAGGCGAGGAGGGTCCCGGAATGGAGAAATACCGCATAAGTGATGCGCCACTTCTCTGGTACATAAAAGACCTTTTCCAAAAATGCCAGATGAGCAGAAGAAGAAACCGGGAAGAATTCGGTTAAACCCTGAATAATCCCGGCGATTAAAAGAAAGCATAATTTTACCATCTTAAAACCCCCATTTTGTTAGGAGATGAATCCGACCGGAGAGAAGATTTTGTTGGGAGGGAACTCCATAGATAAATTCTAAATAGGAATTTTTGAAAACAACCTCAAGACCAAAGCCGAAGCTACTTTTCCATTCATAGCCGCTTTCTTTTTTCCGGACCCCGAAGTCAAAAAAAGGATAGAAGAAGCCATTTCCTAAAGGGAGTTTCCAATCCTGACGAAAGAGAAAGATAAAGGAAGAGAGAAGTTCCTCTTCCTTAAAACCCCTTAATCGCTCCCGGCCACCGAGATGGGTCTTCTCTCGTTCTAAAAGGGTGTCGGTAAAAATCCCTTCGCCCAAGAAGGAAAAATTCGGGAAAACCTTTCTCAAATCAAAAATTATGGTTCCTTTTAATCGCAACCCACTTTTTATCCCTCTTCGTTCTCCATCTCTTCTATTGCCGAGATAAGAATAAAGGGAGAAGTATTGACCACTTTTTGGTAAGATACCTTCTCGGCTCTCCCAGACTAATTCTTGCCCAAGGTGGGAAAATTGCACATTTTTCTCCTTTTTTTCTAAGACCCTTTCGTAGCCCAAAAGAAAAGATACGGTAAGGAATTCCTGAGGGGTGAGAAATTCAAAGGCAGTTTCAATATTGGTCTTCGCCTCAAGGGTATCATAGGTTTTGTTAGTAAAATTAATTTTTGCTTTCTGAGTAAGAAGAAATAATGGCTCGGTATAAGAGAAGAAATATCTTAGGAAGTTTCTCTCCTTTTCCCATTGAATTTTTAACACTCTTCGGGTATAAAATAGGTTGGGTAAGGTGAGAGAAAAAAAACCGGCTATCCTTTTATCCTTCGGCAGATAAGTAAAAAGCAATCCTAACTCTTGACGCGTTGGCTCTTTCAGATGGATTTTTAGATTATACCTTCCATCCTGAGAGATAATTTCTATACCCTTAAATTCCATTGGGTTCTCCGGCTCTCGGGTCAATCTTCGGATCCGACTTTTAATCTTCCTCTCGGAAAAGAGAAGAGGAAAGGGTAGGGAAAGAAATCTCTTCAAGACGTCTTCCCTGGTCAAATTCCCGACGAAGGAGATATCATCTAACCAAACGGGATGACCTTCGGAAATAAAAAGATCATAGAAGAGGGTATCTTCCTTTTGGTGAAAATTCTTTGGGGTAATACGAGTGAAAGGTCTTCCCTGATTAGCATAATATTCTAATAACAGATTGATATTTACTTCGACCTCGCTTTCCGAAGAAACAACTTTCTTAATCGGAATTGGTAGATTCGCCGGAATTCCGGACCATTTATATTTTACCCTTTTTCCTTCTTTGATCTCAAAGATTAAATTAACCTTATTCCCTTTCACTATCTTTTTCACGAAGACCTCAGTATTAAAAAAGCCATTTTCCGTATAAAATTTTAATATGCGCTCCCGGTCTAAATTGATGAGCGAATCAGAAACTTCTCTTTTTGGTTGGGAAAAAAGAGGAAAATTGACAACGTCCTTCAAAATGCGATTTCCCTTTAACTGGACCTTTTCAATAATGAGTCCTTCCGCTTCCCACAAAAAAAGAATAAGAATCAATGGAAGATAAGAGATATTTAATTTCTTGTGCCCTTTTTCCCCAATCTTACTGGAAGAGATAGGGTTTCCAGTCCTCGGGTATTTTTGATATAGAACTCAAAAGGAAACTAAAGATGTTAGGTTTTTTGGGTCGACGGATAAGTTTTAAGGGGAATTCTTTAGAAGTCTTGGCACCCTTTTTGGTATTGCATTCGGTACAGGCGGTAACTAAATTTTCCCAGGTATCTCTGCCACCGAGGGATTTAGGGATGATGTGGTCAGTGGTGAGGGGGATATTGGTCCGCCCGCAATACTGGCAGCGATAATTGTCGCGGCGATAGATATTCCTTTTGGTTAGGGGAATTTCTCGTCGTTGGACCCGGACATAATAAGAAAGACGAAGCACGGAAGGGAGAGGTAAAGAAGAAGATACACTTCGCACTTTCAACCCTTCATAAACTGCCACCAGTTCCGCTTTTCTCAAGTACAAAAGGCAAATTGCCTTTTTTGCCCCGGTGATGGTGAGTGGCTCAAAATTCTGGTTGAGTAAAAGGACTCTTCTATTCCACTTCCCATCATCAATTTCTTTCATTATTCAACCCTCTTTCCCTCAAACCAGAGTTCTTCTTTTATTTTATCCATAAAGGTCTTGCACCTTTTCATTTCCACCAGGGCATAGTTATAATAGAGACTTTTACTTGGGACCTTTTCGTATTGTGCAAAAGAAGCCTTGTAAAGATAATAGGCATCTTCCTTCCTCTTTGCCTTGTAGGCATTTCCTGCCCTGGTTTTTAAGATATCACCGTAGACGATAAGCGCGATATCCAAATCGGGTTCAATTCGCAAAGCCGACTTCACCTCTTCTTCCGCTTTGCTTAAATCGCCGATTGTTTGATAGAAATCGGCGTTGTGGACAAATACCCGGGCATCATCCGGGGCTAGCCTCTTTGCTTTGGCTAAGTCCTCTTTCGCCCGATTAAAATTCTTCTTACGGGCATAAACATCCGCTCTTCTCAATGTCGCACTGAGATTATCCGGTTCTTTTTCTAAAATAAAATTAAGTTGGACTAAGGCACTGTCATACTCTTTAAGATTGAAGAGGATTTCCGCATACTTTTCGCGCAATGCCACATATTCTGGAAATTTCTGGCAGCAAGGGCGAAACATCTCCCTCGCTTCTTTGTATCTTTGTTCTCTTAAAAGGAAGTCACCATAAGCCCGATAAATGCCAATATCGTCCGGGAATAAAACCAGCATCCTTTTGTAGAGAGAGTCACTTTTTCTTTTATCGCCACTCTCCGTATAAATTTGGGATAGACCTAAGTATAATTCAGAAAAGGTTGAGTCCAATTGAATGCCCATAAGGTATAGGCTTTCCGCGGCCTGATATTTCTTCCCCGAGAGGTAGAGGTCGGCTAATGCCTCATAACCTTTTACCTTCTTTTTATCCAAATTGAGTGCTTTCCGAAAATAAACTTCCGCTTCGCCAAAATCTCGTTTTAATTTGTAGATATTGCCAGCGGCGATGAAAGCCTCGTAGAAGGTGGAATCAGATTCAATTGCGGCCAGGAACTTTTCTAAGGCTTTATCGTATTCCCGCTGTTTGAAGTATTCCGCCCCTAAGGAATAGCTCTGTTCTGCCCGGCGCCTTTGTTCTTCCCGATCCGGTACCGAAGGGGGTTTTACCGTGGGCGGGGTTGGGGCACAAACAAGAAAAACAGAAATGAATAATAGTTCAATCGTGAAGATTAAAAACCAGGAAATCTTTTTTTTCATCGGTCAATGGAGCCGACGGGATTCGAACCCGTGACCTTTTGACTGCCAGTCAAACGCGCTCCCAACTGCGCCACGGCCCCGCATTTCATTTAACTTTTAATAGTTTAGTAAAATTTTAATAAAAGTCAAATATCTTTATCGGCAGTAAAAAGAAAATGGGCAGGTACTACCATTAGGAGTTTTATGTTCTCCCAAACTCTCTAAAAGGAAGGTTGACAATAAGAAATATCCCAATTATTTTATCGGATGTGGCTTTTGGTTTTATCCCTTCTCGGTATCTTTGAATTCCAAGAGATGGGTGGTCTCGCTTCGCTTCTTTCCGCTCAAGCCACGGTCGTTGACATTCCGGTTGTTGCTTCCTTTAATCCTTCGCTTCAATTAAAAAATAAAAAAAGCGGTATCGTTTTTACCTTTACTAAACCCTATTCCCTTTCGGACTTAAAATATCTCAAAATCTCCCTTTGGTTGAGGAGATGGGGAATTGGTTTTAGTTCCGCTGGTTTGATGCATCCGGGATACGGAGAGTGGATTTTTTCTCTTAGTAAAGGATTACCCCTTTTTAACTCACTTTCCTTCGGATTGCTTCTTTCTTTTTATCATCTTTCCATACCCAATTACGAATCAGACTTTTTCTTTTCTTTATCACCATCCCTATCTTTTATTCCGGAGCGATTTTTAATTTCTTTTATTCTCCTCCATACCAATCAACCAAAGACTCTTTATGGCGAAATGATGCCTCTAACTTTTATCCTCGGAATTGGTATTCCTTTAAGAGATGGGATTGATTTCTATTTTGATTATGAAAGAGAAAGAGAAGAGGCAATGCGTGGTGGTTTGAAAGTTGCCTATAAAATCCTTTATGGCGGAATTGGTTTTGAGACCAATCCGATAAGATTTACTTCAGGCTTTGGCCTCTCTTTAAATAGTTTCAATTTTAATTACGGGTTAAGGTGGCATCCCCAATTGCGGGAATCCCACATTCTGAGTTTGGAGTTAAAATCTTCCCTTTAATTTTCTTCCTTTTTGTCTTAACCGAAATCTCCACGGAAGAGTTCCCGATTTTAGGAAATTATGGGGAAAGTCTTTTGGAGGAGTTAGCAGAAAGCCCGGTAGCAATCAATTCGGCTACCGTTGAAGATTTATTGCGACTGCCCGGAGTGGACCGAAGATTAGCGCGGGCAGTTATCAAAAGAAGAGAGGAAAGAGGGGGATTCCGAAATTTAACCGAGTTATTAGATATTCCGGGGATGACATTGGAGTTGTGGCAGAAGATTAGCCCTTTTCTTAGGAAAGAGGAAATTAAAGTCCAAAATAAAAACCGCGATAACCTTAAATTGCGAAACTCTTTCACCCCTGAGGAAATTTATAATTTTGCTACCCTCGGTTTTGTTAACCAAGAGATATCCTTTCGGTTTCTTACCGAAACGGATAAAGGAGAGGAGATTTTTGACTATTGCGCCTTCAATCTCACCACGGAAAGAGAAGATTATTCTTTACTCTTCGGTGATTTTTTTCCTATCGGCTCGGAACTTATTTTTTCTCCTCCATATTTCCGTTATTACCGCAATTTCTTTCCAAAAGATATTCAAAAAAATCATTTAGAGCCAATAAGATTTCCTTCGGAAACTCATTATTTGCGAGGCTTAGGTATGGAATTGGGAAGAGGGGAAGGATTTAGCGGAACTCTATTCTTCTCCGCCAAAGGTCTAACCGCAATCATTGATACCGCTGGGGTTGTCCAAAAGATTTATTATAATGGTCAGCATACTGATTCCCTTTCCCGGGCAAATAAGGGGAGATTGAAAGAAAAATCGTTAGGCGGGGGACTGAGATGGCACGGTGAAGATTTCACTTCTCACCTTCTCTTCCTATTCAGTAATTATAACGAAGCCTTTCTATTTGGGCGGAGGCTTTTCTTGACCGGTTTTTCATTGACAGGAGGGATTTTGGGTCAAAGATGGAGTATGGACTGGGTAAAGTCTTTTCCGGGTGGTTGGGGATGGGATGGCGAGTGCCGGTCAAATTGGCACCACTTTAATTACCAGATTAAATTATCCTATCAGAAAGGTAAATTCTTTAATCTTTATGGCAGTTATCCCAATATTAGAGGGAAAAGTGATAAACTCTGGGCGGATACAAAAATTATTTTTGCCTTTCCTTCCGGACGTTTCTCCTTTTCTTACAATACGCGGGTTAATTTTGAATATGATTCTCTACCCCAACTTTTAAGAATTGAGTGGCAGAAAAAGGAAGGAAGATTAGAGTTCAAAATCTATGAGAGGTTTTATCTTGGAGAGGCAAAGAGGGGAGGTGGGCTGAAAATTACTTATCAACCTTCTCTCGGGCTAATTGGTAGTTTGGGGATTGAAGATAAATACCAAAAAGAGAGAAGGGGATTTAAATTTACCGGGAAGGTCTCTCTTTCTTTTTCCGGCAATAAGATAACTTTGGAAGGCTATAAGGTGATCTTAAATCAGGGGATAGATTTCTATCATCAAGAAGAAGAAATTTTTCGGGAAAGGGAATACATCAATCGAAATCTAATGAAGATAACTTTGGAAGGCTATAAGGTGATCTTAAATCAGGGGATAGATTTCTATCATCAAGAAGAAGAAATTTTTCGGGAAAGGGAATACATCAATCGAAATCTAATGAAGATAATTTTGGGTTACGAAAGGAGACTAAATAACTTTAAGTTAAACTTCGGATTGGGTATCGTCAAAAAAGAAAGATATACTTACACCTTAAAAACAGAATTAAGATATAATTAATCCCTTATAAAGACTTATGGGAAACGGCGATTTTATAGTTATTTTATAAGTTGTAGTATCAAGTTAGGGTGACATTCAGATTTCGGAATCCTATCCTAAGAGTCCGGAGAGGGCTGCACCCAGAGCACCGATAAATTGAGGGAATTCGGGAATGATTACTTCTCCCATGACCCTTTTTATCGCCTTAACCAATCCCGGATTGATTGCCCCTCCCCCACAAAAGAAGATTGGTTTTTC
>JBDRVU010000004.1:0-27741 GCA_039802085.1 Caldifarciminota bacterium | reverse complement strand
AGAAGATAATCCATTTGTTGAGAGGTCTCATCAAACTGATGACTATGAGTTTTATATTCCTCATCTTATAAAGATAAAGAGTGAAGAAGATTTTATCCGATTAGGGGGTTGGTGGATTAAAGTTTATCCGCCTTAGGCGGATCGTTCTCATATGGGAATAGGGAATATGACGCCTTATCAGAAACTTATTTCCTCAGGGTATAAGGTGCAGAAAGAGTTTTGCTTTTTTCCACCTTTGATATTAGATTATTTAGTTACCCAGGATGAGATTTTAGAACCCCTTAAAACCGTTCAGGATCATCTTGACCATGACCTTTTGTTAAAGATATAGGTAGCAGGTTTAATAAGAAGCGTCAGGAAGGCTACGAGTTTTGGGTATTAAGGATTGGGTCAATTTGGGTGAAATGAAAGGGAATTTGTCAAGAAGAAATACTCGGGTCGCGAGATTGGTTAGGCGACATAAAAGTCGCATATTAAGAAAGCGGTCTTTCTTTTTAAACTTTTTATTTTCAACAACTTATTTGTTTTTGGGATAAATTTAAAGTGAGCCCTACCACCGCCTCTCCTATTTTCCCCTCCCCCACCTCTCTTACGAGCCCCTGACCGTTTTTTGCGGTCCAATTTCTCTAATAGTTAAAGGTCTAATTTTATCACTAATTTCTCTTTCAGAGAAGTGGCTAATTTTATCACAATCTCTTTCTTAAAAAAAGGTCTGAGAAGATGTCTAATCTTTTGCCTAATCCCTAGGCTAATTTTGGGAGTAGAAGGATGGGTAGTAAGGGACTTGGTTTTTTTGGACCTGACCTTAATTTTAGGAATTAGTTTTTCTGGCGTTTGTGGTTATTGACAAAAGAAAATTTTTATTTATTATACTTTTGTGCCGACATAGCTCAGTGGTAGAGCAGGGGTTTTGTAAACCTCAGGTCGGGGGTTCAAATCCCTCTGTCGGCTAAAAGTTAAAATTAAAAAGGGCAGGTACCCAAGCGGCCAAAGGGGGCAGACTGTAAATCTGCTGGCATAATGCCTTCGGAGGTTCGAATCCTTCCCTGCCCATGCGGGTGTAGCGCAAAGGTAGCGCAACGGCCTTCCAAGCCGTTGGTTGCGGGTTCGAATCCCGTCACCCGCTCATTGACTTTTTCTTAAATTTTTGTATAATGCTTTACTATATTGACTTTTGGAAATTATGGGATATAATATCTTTTGCCCATGTAGCTCAGTCGGTGGAGCACATCCTTGGTAAGGATGAGGTCGCCGGTTCGATTCCGGCCGTGGGCTTAAAGGAGAAAAAAGGGAGGAAACATTTATGGCTAAGACGAAGTTTGAAAGAAAAAAGCCTCACTTAAATATTGGGACAATTGGGCATGTGGACCATGGCAAAACAACCCTCACGGCTGCTATAACCCTTTGCTTAGAGAAAAAGGGCTTGGCAAAATATACTCCCTATGACCAGATTGACAAGGCACCCGAAGAGAAAGCAAGGGGACTAACAATCCAATTAGCCCATATTGAATACGAAAGTGAAAAACGGCATTATGCTCACATTGATTGCCCAGGTCATGTTGACTATATTAAGAATATGATAACCGGTGCCGCACAAATGGATGGAACAATTCTTGTCGTTTCCGCTCCAGACGGACCGATGCCTCAAACCAGAGAGCATGTCCTTTTAGCCAGACAGGTAAATGTTCCGGCGATTGTCGTGTTCTTAAATAAAATTGATATGATGTCTGACCCTGAATTGATTGAAGTAGCGGAGTTAGAGGTACGGGATATCTTAAATAAATATAACTTTCCGGGTGATGAAATTCCTTTTGTGCGCGGAAGTGCTCTTAAAGCATTGGAATGTGGCTGTGGGAAAGAAGAATGTCAGTGGTGTGGACCAATTTTCCAATTGGTAAAAGCAGTGGACGACTATATTCCAATTCCGGTCCGTGACTTAGATAAACCATTCTTGATGCCCGTAGAAGATGTATTCTCAATTACTGGAAGGGGAACAGTGGTGACTGGAAAGGTAGAAAGAGGTAGAATCGTTCCCGGCACGGAAGTGGAACTTATCGGTTTTGGAACTCATATCAAAACCGTAGCCACAAGTATTGAGATGTTTCGGAAGATCTTAGATGAAGGAGTAGCGGGAGATAATATTGGTATTTTGCTTCGTGGTATAGAGAAAGATCAGGCAATCCGCGGAATGGTTGTATCAGCAGTTGGTTCAATAAAACCTCATAAGAAATTTGAAGCCCAGGTCTATGTTTTGAAGAAAGAAGAAGGTGGTCGCCATACTCCTTTCTTTAACGGCTACCGCCCTCAATTCTATATCCGAACGACCGATGTTACTGGCTCGGTCCAATTACCGGCTGGAGTCGAAATGGTTATGCCAGGGGATAATGTTACCTTACAGGTGGAATTGATTTCCGAAGTGGCGTTGGAGGAAGGTTCGCGATTTGCGATTCGGGAAGGTGGTAAGACAGTCGGAGCCGGAGTTGTTAGTAAGATTATTGAATAACGATGAGGGTATTAATTCAACTGGCCTGTGCGGAATGTAAAAGAAGAAATTACTCGACGACAAAAAATAAGAATAAGCAAGAAAGATTAGAACTAAAGAAATATTGTAAATTCTGTCACAAGCATACGGCTCACAAAGAGATTAGATAGGCCAGTAGCTCGAACGGTTAGAGCACCGGACTCCAAATCCGGGGGGTGGGGGTTCGAATCCCTCCTGGCCTGTGGCAAAAGAATAAAGTAGGAAGAATTTTAATATGAATTTAAGGAAACCTTTTAACGTCATAAAAACATATCTCAAAGAGGTAATTGGAGAATTGAAAAAAGTAACCTGGACAAGCCGACACGAATTACTCCTGGCAACTTTGATGGTGATTATTCTTTCTGTCATTCTTTCTCTTTTCGTTGGGTTTTTTGATTTCCTTTTTTCTGGTTTATTATAATTAATTCTTCATTAAAGAATTATGGGCTTTTATATTATTCATACCTATACCGGTAAAGAAAAAAAAGTTAAAGAAATTCTGGAAAAAAGGATTGCGGAATTGAACTTAAAAGATGTAATCCGAAAGGTGATTCTTCCGTCAGAGCGGGTGCTAAAAATAAAAAAGTCAGAACTTGTGCCAGAGGAGAAGAAATTATATCCAGGATACCTTATTGTAGAAATGGACGAAAACGAAGAAACATTTAAATTGGTCAGCTCTACCCCAGGTGTTACCCATATCTTGGGGACAAAGAATAGACCTCTTTCTTTAACCGAAGAAGATTTTAAGGAAATCTTACAACAAATTGAGAGTGGTCGGACAAAAGTTACGCCCGAAACGCCGTTCACGAAGGGAGAGACAGTGAAAGTAATTTCTGGTCCATTCAGTGGTTTTGCTGGAACCGTGGAAGAAATTTTTCCGGAGCGACGTCGGGTACGGGTAAACGTTACCATTTTTGGTCGGCAAACACCCGTAGAATTAGATTTTGTTGAAGTCCAGTCAATTTAGGAGTTAATATGGCAAAAAAACAGATTGCTTTGGTTAAACTTCAAATTCCAGCAGGACAGGCGACGCCAGCACCGCCTGTTGGTCCAGCTTTAGGACAATACGGCGTTAATATCGTCGAGTTCTGTAAGCAGTTTAATGCTGCTACCCAAAAGGAAACTCCCGGGATCATCATTCCGGTAGTAATCACAATCTACCAAGACCGAACTTTTACTTTTATCACAAAAAGCCCTCCCGCTTCCGTTCTCCTCAAACAAGCAGCGAGTTTAGCAAAAGGTTCGCCGCAACCAAATCAAACAAAAGTAGGAAAAATCACAAAGAGCCAATTACGAGAAATCGCTCGAAAGAAAATTGCTGATTTAAATACCGACGATTTGACGGTAGCAATGCGGATCATTGAAGGAACAGCAAAACAGATGGGAATAATAATTGAGGAAGGGTAAAAATGAAGCGCAGCAAACGATATCAAGAAATTTTAGGCAAAATCAAAAAAAAGGAGTCTTATTCACTTACCGAAGCGATTAAAATGCTAAAGGAATTAGCTAACGCCCGATTTAATGAATCAGTAGATGTGGCAATCAAACTGGGCTCCGATCCTAAAAAACAAGACCAAATGGTTCGGGGATCAGTTCTTTTACCTTACGGAACAGGGAAAGAAACAAAAGTTTTAGTTATCACCAAAGGCGAAAAGGAAAAAGAAGCGAAAGAAGCCGGAGCGGATTATGCCGGCTTTGAGGAATATATTGAAAAGATAAAATCGGGTTGGCTTGATTTTGATGTTTTAGTTGCTACTCCTGATGCCATGCCCGAGGTTAGTAAAATTGGAAAAATTTTAGGTCCTAAAGGCTTAATGCCTTCGCCTAAGACCGGCACGGTAACCTTTGATATTGCCTCAGCGGTAAAAAGTCTGAAGGCAGGGAAAATTCAACTAAAAATGGACAAAACCGGTAATATTCATGCTCTGATTGGTAAGGTATCTTTTGAATCAGAAAAATTAGAGAAAAATATCTTAGCTTTAATTAGCGAACTCATAAGGATAAAACCACCAACGATAAAGGGTCAATATATCCGTTCCTGTTATTTATCTTCAACAATGGGACCTTCTTTTAAGTTGGATGTCAAAGAATTGGTAGAAATAGCACGGAAGGAGAGTTAAAGTGAAAAAAGAACAAATAGTAGAAAAGGTAAGGGAAATATTAAAAGGAGCAAAAGGAATTTACTTTATTAATTATCAAGGAATTGGAACTAGTGATTTAAATCTTCTCCGGAAGAAAATGAAGGAATCTAACCTTTTTTTCTCGGTCGTCAAGAATAGATTAGCAGCGATTGTTTTCCGTGAATATGGACTTCTGGATAAAGCAACCCCTTTTTTAAAAGGACCGACTTCGTTAATCATCAGCCGAACCGACGAAATTGCCCCGGCTCGTTTTTTAAAGGACTGCCAAAAAAGTTACCCTATCAAGTTTAAAGGGGCGATATTAGAAAAAGAAGTATTTGAAGCTAATCAATTTGATTTCCTAGCAAGCATCCCCCCTCGCGAAGAGTTATTCTTTAATTTTCTTTCTTCACTTCTTTCACCGATTACTCAGTTGACATCTCTTTTGGAAGGAATCCAAAGTGACCTTATTAGCGTAATGGAAAAAATTACCCAAAAAGATAATCCTTGACAATTTCCCAAAAATGATTATGCTACTAACAGATAAAATAAAAGTTAAACGATATTTGACAAAACTTGAAAGATGAAGTATAGTTAAAAAATATGGAGGATAATATGTCAACGAAAGTAGAAGAGTTAGTTAGTATGATTGAAAACTTAAGCGTAAAGGAGCTTCACAACTTAGTTCAGGCCCTGAAAGAAAAATTTGGCATTACCGGTTCGGTCTTTATGCCACAAACCGCAGGACCAATAGTCCAACAGCCAACAACTGAAGCAAAAGAAGAGAAAACGGAATTTAATGTTTCGCTTGTTTCGGTCGGGGATAAAAAGATTCAAGTTCTCAAGGAATTACGCGCCCTTACCAATCTGGGTCTAAAGGAAGCGAAGGATTTGATTGATAACATACCAAGTATTATTAAACAAGGAGTTTCCAAAGAAGAGGCCGAGAAAATAAAAGCGAAATTGGAGGAAGTTGGGGCAAAGGTCGAAGTAAAGTGAACCCAAAAGATGCTTGCTCGCGAAGGAATTAATCCTTGGGCGAGAAAATCTTTTTAAGATAAAATGAAGAAGTATTTTGGAAAATTAAAGCATTTGTGGGATATTCCTCCTTTATTATCAATTCAGTTAGAATCCTACAAATCCTTTCTGCAAATAGATTCTCCACCAGAAAAACGAAAGTGTGAAGGCTTGGAAGCACTTTTTCGTGAAGTATTCCCAATAGAAGAACCCCACCGTAACTTTCTTTTAGAATATCTCTTTTACGAATTTTCTCAGCCAACCTATACAATTGAAGAAGCGATTGAAAAAGGACTAACTTATTCAATTCCACTTTACGCTACTTTCCGTTTAATCCGAAAAGCACCAACAAAAGAAGATTATCAGGTGAAAAATGTAGTGGAACAGAAAATTTTTATAATGAACCTCCCCTTTATGACCAATCAGGGGACATTCATTATTAATGGGATTGAAAGGGTTGTCGTTAGTCAACTCCATCGGGCACCCGGTCTTTATCTTCAACGAGAGGAAGGCGAAGAGTCTATACTTTTAGTGCCTCTGCGGGGTGCTTGGTTTGAAATACGAATTGACTCCAATGACCAGATGTTTGTTCTTTTAGATCGACGTCGCCGAATACCAATTTTTACCTTTTTCCGCGCTCTGGGCTATTCATTAACAGAAATATTCCAAAATCTCTTTTTGGTAGAAGAAAAGGAAATAAATGTAGGCGATGTAATTGTTGAGAAGATTACCGGTGAGGATGGAAGAGTTTACTGTGATGTTGGAGATGAAATAACACCGGGGATTTATGAGTTTCTCGTATCCAAAAAAATTAAAAAAGCAAAGTGCGTCCGGGCAAATTCACCGGGTCTTGCGGTCATCATTCAGAGTTTAAAACAGGATTCTACTACCTCCAAAGAAGATGCCTTAAAAAAAATATATCACCGAATACGAGGGATTGCTGCCCATTCGATAGAAATTGCCGAAAGTGTTGTCAACGGTATGCTTTTTGATAAACGGCGATTTGAATTAGGTCGTTGTGGGCGATACCGGTTAAATCGCATATTCAACGAAAATATTCCCCTCACGAAAACCGGTTTAACACGAGACGACATTATGAAAATAACAAAGCGGGCGCTTAGTTTTCATCACCGACTTTTACCTCCGGATGATGTTGACCACTTGATGGCCCGACGGGTACGGGCTGTAGGTGAACTTTTAGCTAATCATTTTCGTATCGCTCTCCAGCAGTTAAGCCAAGGTATCCGAGAAAAAGCGGCTTTACTCGAAAATACTCAGTTAACACCTCATGAACTAATAAATACCCGCGGGGTATCTTCAACTGTTATGAAATTTTTCACTCAAAATCCACTTTGTCAATTTATGGAACAAACAAATCCTCTGGCTAGTCTTATTCATAAAAGACGAATCTCAGCACTTGGTCCGGGTGGTTTAACAAAAGAAACAGCGGGTTTTGAAATTCGTGATGTCCATTATTCTCATTATGGACGGATATGTCCCATTGAAACACCAGAAGGTCCGAATATCGGATTGATAAATACAATAGCCACCTATGCCAATATTAATGAGCATGGATTTATTACTACTCCTTACTGGAAAGTTAAAGACGGGATTGTGACAAAAGAAGTAAATTATGTCAGTCCGGACGAAGAAGAAAATTTAACCATCGCGGCAGTAGATACACCAATTGATGAAAACCGACGCATTGTCGCGAAAGAAGTTATCGCCCGGCGGCGCGGGGATGTAATAACTGTTTCTCCCGGAGAAGTTACTCATATGGACATTTCGCCAAAACAAATATTCTCTCCTTCTACAATCCTTATTCCTTTTTTGGAACATGATGACGCTGACCGAGCATTAATGGGAGCTAATATGCAACGGCAAGCAGTTCCTCTTCTTGTACCCCAAAAACCCTTAGTCGCTACTGGTGTGGAAAAAAGATGGGCAGAAGAGTCTGGTTTTTTGCTTTTAGCCGAGGAGGATGGGGAGGTTGTTAAAGTTGATTCTTCTCGCATTTTACTCCGAACCAGTTCTGGACTTAAAGAAATTCGCCTACAAAAGTTTTTTAAAAGCAATCAATACACTTGCCATAATCAAAAACCAATAGTTACAGAAGGAACGAAGGTGAAAAAGGGTGATTTACTAGCCGATGGGGCAAATACGGATCAAGGAGAATTAGCTTTGGGGAGAGATGTTTTTGTCGCTTTCCTTCCCTGGCGCGGTTATAACTATGAAGATGCGATTCTGGTCTCAGAGAATATTCTCCGGGAGGATGCTTTTACTTCCATCCAAATCCTTGAATTTGAAATTCAGGCGCGGATGACTAAGTTGGGCCCAGAAGAAATTACCCGAGATATACCCGGAACTCGGGAAGAAGATTTAGCAAACTTAGATGCCTTCGGTATAATTCGGATTGGCGCGGAAATCATTCCGGGAGATATCCTAGTAGGCAGAATCACGCCCAAGGGCGAAACAGAATTTACACCCGAAGAAAGATTACTCCGAGCGATATTTGGGGAAAAAGCGGAAAATTATCGAGATACTTCTTTAAGGGCGGAACCCGGGGTCTATGGAACAGTGATTGATGTAAAAGTTATCACTCGACGTGATGACAGTAGTCTATCCAAAGATGTTTTTAAAAAAAGAGAATTGCAAATCATGAAGCGATATGAAGAAAAAAAACTTTTTGTGCAAAACCGAAGAGATGACCGGTTACGCAACATCCTTTTAGGAGAGGAAGCAGCAACCAATCTAAAAGATAATAAAGACAACATTCTTTTGCGAAAAGGTGAAAAATTTACCGAAGATTTTTTCCGCACCGGCAAAATAAATAAGGTGAAGAATTTTGAAAGAATTGTTGATTCCGAAAAGAAATTAAAGGAAATTGCTGATATTTTTAAGGAATATGAAATAGAACGGAATATCTGTGAAGAAGAACTGAAAAAAGAAAAGGAAAAACTATTGCTGGGAGATGAACTCCCCAACGGTGTTTTGAAATGGGTTAGAGTTTTTATTGCGCAAAAACGCCGATTAAGTGTCGGTGATAAAATGGCTGGCCGCCACGGTGGTAAAGGGGTAGTGGCAAAAATTTTGCCGATAGAAGATATGCCTTTTTTGGATGATGGAACACCTGTTGATATGGTGATAAATCCTCTTGGTGTACCATCACGGATGAATATTGGGCAAATATTAGAAACCGTTTTAGGCTGGGCAGCGAAGCGTTTAGGTTATCAAGCAATTTCACCTCCATTTGAAGGCCCATCGGTAGAAGAAATAAAAGAAGAGTTAAAGAAAGCTGGATTGCCTCCAGATGGAAAAGTTACGCTCTATGATGGACACACTGGCTTACCATTTAAAGAAAAAGTAGTAGTTGGCTATATGTATATGATGAAACTTATCCATATGGTTGATGATAAAATCCATGCTCGAGCAGTTGGCCGCTATTCTTTAATTACTCAACAACCCTTAGGTGGAAAAGCTCAATTTGGTGGTCAGCGTTTTGGGGAAATGGAAGTATGGGCATTAGAAGCCTATGGCGCTGCTCACACCCTTCAAGAAATGCTTACTGTAAAATCAGACGACGTAGAAGGAAGGAGTGAACTTTTTGAATCCCTTTTTAAGGGTAAATCGCCACCCGAGCCAAAAATTCCAGCCTCCTTTTCGGTTTTAACAAAAGAACTACGTGGACTATGCCTGGATTTAGTTCCGGAAAAAACAAAAGAAAAGGAGAAAAAATGACAGAGGAGATATTCAAAGATTTTGATAGTTTAAGAATCACCCTTATTTCTCCGGATATAATCCAAAAATCAGTAAAAGAAAAAGGGTGGTCGTGGGGAGAAGTAACAAAACCAGAAACGATTAACTACCGAACCCAAAAACCGGAGAGGGACGGACTTTTCTGTGAAAAAATTTTTGGCCCGGTAAGAGATTATGAATGCAATTGCGGTAAGTTTAAAAAAATTCGCTATAAGGGTATCATCTGTGACCGATGCGGCGTAGAAGTCACCCTTTCCAAGGTGCGGCGGGAACGGATGGGGCACATAAAACTTGTTGTTCCTGTTGCCCACATTCTCTTTTATCAAGTTCCTCCTTCAAAAATTGGTCTTCTCTTAGATTTAACCGTTAACGAAATCGAAAGCATATTAAATTATGAAGTATATATTGTCTTAGAACCAGGGGCTTCACCGTATAGCCGAGGTGATCTCTTAGAAGAAGAGGATTATCTTGAAATAAAAGATAAATATGAGAAGTTTTTTGCTGATACCGGGGCATCTGCTTTAAAGTACCTCCTCGCAAAATTGGATTTGGAGGATTTGGCTGCTGGCCTAAAAGTTAAAATGGAACGAGAATCCTCTAAACGTTTCTCTCTCCTCCGACGATTGAAAATTGTGGAGGCATTCCGTAATTCCGAAGTAAAACCCGAATGGATGATTTTGGAAGCCATTCCCGTTATCCCACCGGATTTGAGACCCCTAGTACCGTTAGAAGGAGGTCGTTTTGCTACCTCGGATCTTAATGACCTTTATAAAAGAGTAATTCTCCGAAATAATCGTTTGAAACATCTTTTAAGTATCAAAACCCCAAATATCATTCTGAAAAATGAAAAACGAATGCTGCAAGATGCCGTTGATGCTCTTTTTTCAAACGAAACCCGGCCAAAACCCGCGAAAGGAGCTGGAGGGAAAATTCTTAAATCTTTATGCGAAACACTTCGCGGAAAGCAAGGAAGGTTCCGGAGAAACCTTTTAGGAAAAAGGGTTGATTATTCCGGCCGTTCGGTAATCGTTGTTGACCCAACTCTCCGCCTACACCAATGTGCTCTCCCAAAGGAAATCGCCTATGAATTATTCAAACCACTCATTATGCGGAAATTTGAAGAAAAAAAACTGACCGAGGGAGAAAATGCCGCAAAACTTTTGCATAAAAAATGCCCTCCTGAAGTTTGGGAAATTTTAGAAGAGATAACAAAAGAACATCCGGTCTTATTGAATCGGGCACCGACGCTTCATCGGCCTTCAATTGAAGCATTCTTCCCGGTACTCGTTGAACACCGCGCAATCGGCATTCACCCTTGTGTTTGTCCGCCATTCAATGCCGATTTTGATGGTGATACTATGGCGGTTCATCTTCCCCTTACCCCTGAAGCAATCTTAGAATCGATGCTTCTGCTCCTTGCTCCTTTTAATATCCTCTCCCCCGCTCACGGCAAACCTTTGATGGTGCCCACTCAAGACATTGTGGCAGGAATTTACTATCTGACAAAAATCAACCCCCAGGCAAAAAAAATAGATATGGTTTATGATGATTTTAATGAGATTATTTCCGCCTACGAATTAGGAGAAATGGACCTTCATACTATAATTAAGTTTCGTTATAATGGTTCAAATTATGATACAACCGTTGGCCGAGTTATTTTCAATAAGATTTTACCAGAAACCCTTCGTTTTGCCAATGACCTTTTTAATAAGGAAAAACTCGTTTCTCTTATTTATCAGTGCTACCAAAAATTGGGGAGCGAAAAAGCCGCAAGACTTCTGGACGATATAAAAGATTTAGGATTTGAAATTTCAACAATCGCTGGGATATCTATTGGAATGGATGATGTTGTTGTTCCAAAAGAAAAGTCAAAAATTTTAAAAGAAAGTGAAGAAGAATTAAAACGTCATTACAGTAGTTACCGGCGGGGCCTTATATCAGAAAGTGAAAAATATAATCTGGTAGTCAGCACCTGGACCCAGGCGGCTACTCGAGTTGAAGCAGCGTTGATGAAAACATTAGAAGCGGATAAGAACGGGTTTAATCCCCTCTTTCTCCTTTTAGACTCTGGGGCCAGAGGTTCCAAAAGCCAGGCAGTTCAGATTGGTGGTATGCGGGGATTAATGTCCAAACCACAGAGGAAAATTATTGGCGAGGAGATTATTGAAACTCCAATTAAGAGTTCTTTTAAGGAAGGACTTTCCGTTTGGGAATACTTCATCTCTACCCACGGTGCCCGCAAAGGATTAACTGATACCGCCCTTAAAACTTCTGAAGCCGGTTATTTAACTCGGCGATTAGTTGATGTTGCCCAAGATGTCGTTATCACAATGGAAGATTGTGGTACGATTTTAGGACAAGAGGTCTCTGCTTTACGAGAAGGTGGTGATATTATTGAACCACTATCCGAGAGAATTTTGGGTCGAATTCCAGTAGAAGATGTTATAAACCCAATCACCAGGGAAGTCATTATAAAGGCTGGAAAAGAAATTACCGAAGAAGCAGCTGAAGAAATAGAAAATTCTGGAATTATAAGTGTTAAAGTCCGCTCCGTCTTAACCTGCGAAGCACCTCATGGTCTTTGTGTTAAATGTTATGGTCGAAATCCGGCTACCGGTAAATTGGTGACGGTTGGGGAGGTCGTTGGGATAATTGCGGCTCAATCAATTGGTGAACCAGGAACTCAATTGACTCTTAAAACATTCCACATGGGAGGAGCAGCAACTGGTGTCTCCGAAGAAAATAAAGCGTTAGCAAAATTTGAAGGTGTGGTTGAGTTTGATAAATTATTAGTGGTTACCCGGTCGGACGGTGAAACAGTAGCAATTGCTCCCGGAAGGATAATTCTATCCGGCGACCACCGGGTTCTCAAGTATGATGTTCCAGAGGGGGCGATTGTTAATGTAAAGGATAAGGAAAAAGTAAAAGAAGGAATGACCCTTTTTGAGTGGGAACCTTACTCTATACTCATAATGGCAAAAAAGTCAGGGTGGGTAAAATATGCTGATATTGAGTTAGGTGTTACTTTACGTGAGGATATTGATGAACGAACAGAAAGAAGAGAAAAAATCATTACCGAGGATCGAGAAAAGAAAAAGCATCCCCGGATTGAAATAGTTGATGACGATGGCCATATTTTGGAAAAACATCCTCTACCGAATGATGCCTATTTAGTAGTAGAGGAAAACCAAAAAGTGATGGCTGGTGATACCTTGGCTCGTTTCTTAAAAGAAGTAGCAAAGATTAAGGACATAACTGGTGGATTACCCAAAGTAGCAGAACTATTTGAAGCAAAGCGAGTAAAAGACCCAGCAATAATTTCAGAGATTGACGGCGTAGTAGAAGTAGAAGAACCTCATTTAGGGATGAGAGTGGTGAAAGTAATTTCCCAAGAAGGAATGGAGAAGACTTATCGGGTGCCTTATGGAAAGTATCTGTTAGTGCGGAAAGGGGACAAGGTTAAGGCCGGTGATAAACTCTGTGAAGGAGAAATTGATCCTCATGATATTTTAAAAGTGAAGGGATGGCTGGCAGTTCAGGAATTTCTTGCCAATCAGATTCTGGCGGTTTATCGTATCCAAAATGTGAAAATTGATGATAAGCATATCGCGATAATCGTTCGGCAAATGTTGCGAAAAGTAAAAATTGAAGATCCCGGGGATTCCAATTTTTCTGAAGATGAGATTGTAGAAAGACAAAGAGTTTTAGAGGAAAATAAAAAATTAAATCTTGAAAACCGAAAACCAATAAAACATCAACCAATTCTTTTGGGCATTACTCGGGCTGCTCTTTTAACCGAAAGTTTTCTTTCCGCTGCCTCTTTCCAAGAGACGACCCGTATTCTTTCTGATGCCGCCATTGCTCAAAAGATAGATCACCTTCAGGGTTTAAAAGAGAATGTAATTGTTGGTCGTTTAGTTCCTGCCGGAACTGGATTCCGGAAATTCTTAAAAAAGATACTGGAAACCAAAGAAGAGAGAGAACAAAGGGAGGCTGGATAAGTTATGCCAACCATTAATCAATTAGTGAGGAAAAAAAGAGAAAAAATTAAAAAGATTACAAAAACACCGGCTTTACGCTCCTCACCCCAAAAACGGGGAGTCTGCACTCGCGTCTATACGACAACACCTAAAAAGCCTAATTCTGCTTTGCGTAAGGTTTGTAAAGTAAGACTAACAAGCGGTTATGAAATAATTGCCTACATTCCAGGAGAAGGGCACAATCTACAGGAACATTCAATTGTCTTAGTCCGAGGGGGACGGGTAAAGGATTTACCTGGTGTTCGTTACCATGTAATAAGGGGTGTTTATGATTGTGCCGGAGTGGAAGGAAGAAAGCAAGGACGATCGTTATATGGAGCAAAAAGGCCAAAAGAGAAATAAAAATAGGAGGGATTATGGCAAGACGAAAAAGAGCAGAAGTTAGAACTGTTTCTCCGGACTCAGTATATAACTCAAACCTCGTAACCAAATTCATAAACAACCTAATGTGGAAAGGAAAAAAGACAATAGCTCAAAAAATTTTTTATGCCACTTTGGAATTAATCGAAAAGAAAACAAAGGAAGACGGTTTTGCTGTTTTTCAAAAGGCATTAAATAATGTTCGTCCTCTTCTGGAAGTTAGACCTCGTCGAGTTGGTGGAGCAACTTACCAAATTCCTGTTGAAGTTCCACTGCGGCGTCGAGACTCTCTGGCAGTAAAGTGGATAATTCAAGCGGCGAGAAGCCGTAGTGAACACCGAATGGTGGATAAATTATCAGCCGAATTGATTGATGCCGCAAAGGGGCAAGGAGCAGCCGTTAAGAAAAAAGAAGAGACCCACAAAATGGCTGAAGCCAATAGGGCCTTTGCTCATTTCCGCTGGTAAATAAAACCATCCGAAAAAGTCTTTTACTCTATTACTATCTTTTTCTTTAATTTGATACCATCTTTTGATTTTAACTCCAGAAAATAAATTCCCTTCGGTAATTTGAGTTCCATTGCCCAATTATTATCTCCAGCTTCTCCCCTCTTTTCTACTTTCTTCAAAAGCCGACCGGTAGCATCATAAATTCTTAAAACCAGATTTTCTCCCCGGGAGAGAGAATAGGATAAAGAAAATTTCCCAGAGTTTGGATTTGGATAAAGGAAGGACGCAAAAGTTTCTATTATATTTTTATTTTTTCCAAAAACCTCTCCCCCACTTTCTTCCTTATCTTCTTCTAAAAACCTTTTATCGGTTGTATCCCAAGAGAACATCCAGAATTCTAAAGTGCGGTTGCCTTTTAGACCATAGATATTACCACCAACCTGAGTCAATGCCCCGCCGCTTTTTACCTTTTTATTATAGGGATAAATCGGAATCGGTGGTAATTCTATCCAAGTATCAGCCTCCGGAAAATAGCCCCAGAATTCATCGGTATTTCCTCCCTTAAATAGGTAGATAATCCGTCTCGTCCCATCATAAGCCATTGCCGCTCCATCCTTTACCCTTTTCTTATTAACCAAGTGGTTCACCAAAGGAACACTTCTTCTTTTCTGCCATTCCATCTTATCATAATCGTAGGCGAAGAATTCATTATAATAAGATTTCACACAATAAATATAATCACCCGCTCGAATAATACAACTTCCTGCCTTACAGTCCTTTTGACTTTCCCCTAAGGGAACATCAGGCAAAGTTATCCAAGAATCACCCTGGATATGATAACAATAAAATTCCCTTGTTCTACTTCCTTTCAAAAAATAAATGTAACGATTTTGTCCTTGACGCAAATAAACCAGCCCAGAGCCGTATTTAACCTTTTTACCTGAGTAACCTAAAGGAAGTCCTTTTGTTACCTGATGCCAAGTATCGTGATTAGTAAAATATTTCCAAAACTCCAAGGTATTTCCTCCTTTTATTGCATAAATAACACTATCTACTCCATCATAAGCAAGGGCCGCTCCGTTTTTTACCTTCCTCTTCCCATCTGGGGCATAAGGAATACTACATCTCATTATCCAACTATCTCCTGAGATATTATACATCTGGAACTCATTGGTATTATTTCCCTTAAAAGCATAGATATATCTTCCCCGCACTCCTACTAAACTTCCACCATATTTCACTGGCTTTTGGCTCGGTCCGTAAAGGAGATAAGGTTTCATTACCCAACCCGCGGGTGTGGGTTGTCGAACAACGAAACTCCCCATCTTAAAATCATTAGCGGGATTCTCATCACCATTCATTAAGATTGAGCATTTTGTTGTATAGGTATCACCTATTGTAAAGAGAAGACCAGGAAATTGTAACTCTATTGTATCCAGAGTAGAAAGAAGAGTATCTACCGTCTTCTGATATATAACCTGCCCTTTTTGAGAAATAGTGAATCGACAGATAAAATGCTCGTCCGTTCCTCCATAATTTATCACCCTCGCCCTGGGCACCCTCGTCGTATAAGGATCAAACTCCCCAGTAGGCGAAAAAATGGAATCAACCCCAATATCTCTTATTTGATGATATTTGACAATTCCAATATCACCTTCTGAGAAATTCCCCACCAGATAGATATCACCCGAATTATCAATACCAATCCCAATCAGTTCCTCAAATCCTTCTCGGTTGTATCTTTTCACCCATTTTCTTTCACCCGCGGGAGAATACTTGACCAAAAGAAAATCAAAATCAGAAGTTGGGTCGTAACTATTCCCTCCGACATAGACGTTCCCCTGATTATCTAAGCATAAACTAACTGCTTCATCTCGGTTATCATGGTCGTAAAACAAATCCCATAGCCGATTACCCTGACCATCGTACTTTAAGACTAAAAAATCTTCATCACTACCATCCCAAGAGGTACCTGTGACATAGAGATTGCCGTTAGCATCAGAAATGACCGCCCTTGGTAAGTCATCATCATTAGTTGAAGAACGATTATAATTCCTAAGCCATAAGGTATCCCCATTTGGATTATACTTAATCATCCCAACATCATAAAACCCATTTCCCGCCTCGGTGGAACCAACAACAAAAATGTTCTCCGATTGGTCAAGATTTAAGAGCAAACCCTTATCTTCCCTTTCGGAAGCGCGATTATACCTTCTGGTCCAAATGGTTTCGCCATTGGGATTATATTTTATCGTCAAAAAGTCCTCGGAACCGTTATGAGAAATATAACCCGTTACATAAATATCGCCATTATTATCGGTAATAATTGCTGAGGCACTATCATTGGCACTATCCGAACCGGCATAATATTGCTGCCAAAGGAAATTACCATCCGTACCGTATTTAACTGTCAGATAATCGTAGTTAACTCCCCTTCTTTGACTCATGCCGGCAACTAAAACATTGCCCTCATTATCAACCGCAATCCCTGAAGGAAAATCGAAGGAATCACCCACCCAACGCCTCGCCCATAAAGTCTCCAAGTTGGCATTATATTTTATTGTTAGATAGTCTCTTCCCGTTCCAATTCCTTTACTCCATCCGGTCACATAGAGATTACCGGAATTGTCAATGGTCATTGCAGTTATTCTTTCGGAATCATTCGCCAAATGATTATTAAAAAAGGCACTATCAATAAGATTACCGTTTGCATCGTATTTTAAAATTAAAAAATCATCCTTGTTTCCACCTCGTTGGATTGAGCCACCAATATAAATATCGCCAAAATTATCTATTTTACAAACCGAAGCCCGAACCGGAAAAGAATTATGATAAACCCTCACCCAGGTAGTATCAACTTGGGAAAAAAGAAGATTAAAAGAAAGGACTAAAAGAAAATATTTTATCCTTTTCATCAATCCCTCCAGTTAAAAGTTTCATAATTTATTATAACCAAAAAAAATAAAAAATCAATACCGATTACTCATAAAAAATTTCTTTATATAGTTGACAAAAGAAAAAAAATCTGTATTATATCTTATGTTTACAGTTTTATTGGTATTACATTTTTTAATTGCTGTCCTTCTGATTTTGGTTGTTCTTCTCCAACAACCACAAAAGGGAGGAATTTCAACAGTTTTTGGCGGTGGTGAATCAATCTTTGGTGGCGGTGGAATCTCACCCTTTATGACGAAACTTACCTCTGCTTTGGCGGCAATTTTTATCATCACTTCTCTCCTTTTAGTTATAGCTTCTGCTCGGCAAACTAAAACCCAATTACCTCAAAGAACACCAACTGAAGAAAGGGGGCGTTAATATGTTCGCTATTGCCAAAATAAAAGGATTCCAATACTTAGTTAAAGAAGGAGATAAAATCGTTATTCCCAATTGCTCCATTCCGGAAGGAGAAACAATTAAATTTGATGAAATCATCTTTCTTAAAACTCCAGAGAGAACAATTATTGGCAATCCGACGATCAAATCCGCTTCAATTGAAGCAAAGGTCTTGTCTCATTTTAAGGGGAAAAAAGTAACAATTTTTAAGTTTCGGCGTCGGGAAAACTATCGCCGAAAAAGAGGGCATCGCGACCTCCTCACCAAAATTGAGATAACCAAAATCAATCTACCCGATTGATTGTAAATTAAAATTGAATTGGGCGGTAGAGGAATTGAACCTCTAACCTTCGGTATGTGAGACCGACGCTCTAACCAATTGAGCTAACCGCCCCTATTTCATTTTAAGGAAACCCATGTAGAAGTCAAGCGGTAAATGAAAACCGAATCCTTGACAAAACCATTCTTTCCCTTAAAATATCATTAGAAAATGCTGACGGTAATTAAGAAGATATTTGGCGGAACCAAGAACGAGCGGGAATTAAAGAGACTCTGGCCTCTTGTGACTGAAATAAATAAGACTTGGGAATCATTAAAGGGGCTAAAAGATGAAGATTTTCCTAAAAAAACCGAAGAATTTATCCAACGAATAAAAGAAGGAGAACATCCTGATAAGATAATGATTGAAGCCTATGCCTTGGTCAAAGAAGCCTGCCGTCGGCTTTTAGGTAAAAAGTGGTTGGTTTGTGATATTGAGATAACTTGGGATATGATTCCCTTTGACTGTCAACTTTTAGGAGCAATTGTCCTTCACGAAGGGAAAATTGCAGAAATGAAAACCGGAGAAGGGAAAACTCTAGTTGCTACTATGCCCCTTTATCTTAATGCCTTAACTAAAAGGGGAGTTCACTTAGTAACCGTTAATGATTATCTGGCACGAAGAGATAAAGAATGGATGGGCCCAGTCTATGAATTCTTAGGGCTTACCATCGGTTGTATCCAAATGGGAATGACGCCCGAGGAAAGAAAATCCCAATACAATTGTGACATTACTTATGGGACAAATAACGAGTTTGGTTTTGACTATCTAAGAGACAATATGGTTTTAAGATGGGAAGACAAAGTCCAGCGTGGCCATTACTATGCGATTGTTGATGAGGTTGACAGTATCCTAATTGATGAGGCAAGAACTCCTTTAATCATTTCCGGTCCGGTGGAGGCAACCGAGAAGCGATTTGACAATCTCACCCCGGTGGTGAGAGAACTTTATAACCGCCAGACAATTCTTGTCAACCGATTGGTGGAAGAGGCAAAGAAATTATTAAAAGAAGAAAAAGAAAAAGAGGCGGGAATAAAACTACTCCAGGCAAAAAGGGGTTCACCCAAAAATACTCAATTATTAAAAGCAGAAAGAGAGACTGATATTAAAAAATTAATTGAAAAAACCGAATTAGAATTTCTTAGGGATAAAAAGTTTCATCTTATTGACGAAGAATTATATTATGTAACTGATGAAAAAGACCACACGATTCGTTTAACCGAAATTGGGGAGAAATTTATTTGTGAGCGACTTAAAGACCCAAACTTCTTCCTCCTCCCCGATTTGGATACGGAACTGAAAAAAGTTGATCGCAACGAGAAGTTATCCCCGAGGGAGAAAATTTTTGAGAAGGAAAAGGTCTTTGAGAATTACGCTAAAAAGAATGAAAAATTAGAAGCCCTCCGGGCTTTATTAAAAGCCTTTGACCATTTTAATAGGGATGTTGACTATATAGTTCAGGATGGCAAAGTGGTGATTGTTGATGAGTTCACTGGACGGTTGATGCCGGGGAGACGATTTTCTGACGGTATCCACCAGGCATTAGAAGCAAAAGAGGGAGTAAGGGTGCAGGAAGAGACCCAAACTTTTGCGACGATTACTTTACAGAACTATTTCCGAATGTATGAAAAATTAGCGGGAATGACCGGCACCGCTATGACCGAAGCCACAGAGTTTATGCACATCTATAAATTAGATGTAATTGAAATCCCTACCAATAAGCCGGTAAGAAGGATTGATTATCCGGATATAATTTATAAGACAAAAAATGAAAAATTTAAGGCGGTCATTGATGAAATTGAAAAGTGGCATCAAGTGGGAAGGCCGATTCTTGTTGGCACGACCTCCGTTGAGACATCAGAAATCTTATCCCGACTCCTCCGGCGCCGGGGAATTAATCACGAAGTTTTGAATGCTCGTCACCACCAAAGAGAAGCAGAGATTGTTGCCAAAGCGGGTAGGAAGTACGCGGTAACAATTGCCACCAATATGGCAGGTCGCGGAACGGATATCAAACTAGAGCCAGGCGTGGTAAAGGGAGAAAAGTGTTATATCAATAGCCCAGACGGCGGGAAGTGTTCTTATTGGGAAGAAGAACCGGGGAGATGCCTAAAAGAATGCCCCTGCGGTCTTTATATTATCGGTACAGAAAGACATGAGGCAAGAAGGATTGATAATCAACTGCGCGGTCGGAGTGGTCGGCAGGGTGACCCAGGTTCTACTCGTTTCTTCCTTTCATTAGAAGACGATTTAATGCGTCTTTTTGGCTCAGACCGGATGGTCGGAATTATGGAAAGATTTGGACAAAAGGAAATGGAACCCCTTCAACACCCATTGGTAACTAAGGCAATTGCCAACGCCCAAAAAAGGGTAGAAATGCGTAATTTTGAAATCCGGAAACACCTTTTAGAGTTTGATGATGTGATGAATACACAACGGGAAGTTATTTATAACCTTCGCGACCAGTACTTAAAAGGTGAAGACTTAAAAAGTGCTTTTATGGAATCAGCCAGTTTCATTATTGATGAACTACTTAATAAATATACAACCGAAAAAGACCCGTCAATGTGGTTTTGGAATGATTTAAGGGGAGAATTTGGCTTAATCTTCCTTGCTGATTTTTCTATTTCTGAAGAAGAAATTCCCAAAATGAAGCGAGAGGTATTAAGAGAAAAATTACTGCAGATTGCGGAAACCCGCTTTGAACAAAGAAGGGAAGAATTAAAAGAACAGTTCACCGACTTTTTCCGTTATATCTTCCTCCGTTCGCTTGACAATCGCTGGCGCGACCATCTTTATAGTATTGACTTACTTCGGGAGGGAATAAACTGGGTTGCCTATGGTCAGAAAGACCCTCTTTTAGAATATAAACAAGAATCTTTCTCTATTTTTCAGGAAACGCTTAATGCTTTTCATCGGGAAAGTCTAACTATCTTCTCCCGAGCAGAAATTGAAATAAAAGAAAAAGGGAAACCCAAAATACCCCTTCGGGCTTATAAACCGATTTTAACCGCCAATCCGGAAGAAAAACCGGTCCCGGAGAAAGTGTCAGTAACGGTTTCTTCGCGAGTTGGACGGAATGACCCCTGTCCTTGTGGCTCCGGGAAAAAATATAAAAAATGTTGTGGAAAAAATTTATAAAACAACAATGAGGAGGAAAATATGAAGACACGCACCATCGTTTGGACCATCGTTGGTATTTTAGTCGTGGCCGCAATTATTTTTACCATTATTGCTCGCCGCGGCGCCGCTGTATTAGAAGGGAAACGGACAATGACCGAAGAGGACTACCGGGATTATAAAATGAGGGAAGAAAAAAGGCTTGCTAAATTTGAAGAACGCTACCAGCGGAGAGCCGGTTCAATTTCCAATCCAACTGAGGCAGAAAAAGCAAAGATGGATGAAGTAACGACAAAAATTGCCCAGTTAAAAACTTACCTTGCCGAATATGAAGGATTAACTACTGATGAGGCAAGAAAGGAATGGTATGAGAAATGCCGCACCACAGAAAAAGAGATGAAAAAAGCATTCCGAGAACTCTTCCGAATGGGTGAGGAAGAAGGAGAGGAATAAAAAAGCAAAAATAACCTTTATTTATTGTTAGAGATATAGCAACTCTGGAATAAAGAATTTATTAAAAAGGTTATTCAAAATTAGTCTGAGATGAAGGAATTTTGATTCTCTAATAACTTTTGGTTCTTCTTTAATTCCGGAAATTAGGGCACTAATTTTAATCGCCGTTTCTAAACCACCGAGGGTATCAACTAAACCGAATTCTTTTGCTTGTCTGCCAGTAAATATCCGACCATCCGCAATCTTCTTAACTTCTGCCCAAGGGATTTTCCGTTCCTCCACGATTTTTTCTAAAAATCCTTGATAAACATCATCCACTACCTCTTTTAATAACTCTTTTTCCTTTGATTTCATTATCCGAAAAGGAGAGCCAATATCTTTATATTCTTCTGATTTGATTATTTCAAAAGTAATCCCTAATTTTTGCAGCAACTTTTCCAAAACCGGAAAGTTCATAATCACCCCGATTGAGCCGGTGATTGTCCCGGGATTAGCCACAATCTTATCACAGGGCAGAGCGATATAAAGTCCTCCGGAAGTTGCCATTGACCCCATTGACGCAACAACTTTCTTTCCTTTTGTTTTCGCTTCCTTTATCTCCTCAAAAATCTCTTGGGTTGGGGCGACAACTCCTCCGGGGCTATCAATTCTTATCACTATTGCTTTAACCCGGGGGGCCTTACTGAAACCTTTAATTTGCTTCACAACATCTCGGGAATCCCTAATCAATCCTGAAATTTCAACAATTGCTACGGCATCCCGACGAACCCAAAATTTCTCTCCTGTTCCTAATAGGCTAATTAATATTATCAAACCTAAAAAAAGAACCAATAAAATTATCGCCACAATTGTTAGGGGCTTATTTCCCATCTTGAGGAGGTATGGGCCTAAGAGGAATCGAACCTCTGACCTTCCCGTTATCAGCGGGATGCTCTGCCAACTGAGCTATAGGCCCTCTTCTTAAAATATAATAAATTTTTCTTAAATGTCAACTATATTTTTGGACATCCCTAAACATAGAAAAAAACAAATGCCTTACTACCCATCCTTCTACTCTCCAAATTAGCCCAGGGATTAGGCAAAAGATTAGAAATTTTCTTAGACTTTTTCTCAGGAAAAAAATTAGGAATAAAATTAGGCATTTCTCCCGGGGGGAAATTAGTGATAAGATTAGACCTTTAACTACGGGGAAAAATGGCCCTTAAAGGACGGTCGGGAACTCAGAAAAAGAGTGGGAAGGGAGGTAGTAGAGGAGGCGGTGGTAGGGCTCACTTTAAATTTATCCTAAAAGCAAGTAAGTTATTGAAAAGAAAAACCTTAAAAAAATCCCCGTTTTCTTAACAGGCGACTTTTATGTCGCCTTCATAAGAGCGGCTCACCTGGAAAGTTAGGAAAACGAGATACCTAAATTAACTATCTATTGCAAAATATCTATCGGAAGGTATAATATAAAAAATGGATTATTTATTTTTTTATCCTTTTAGACTTCTTTTGAAACTTTTCATAATTTTTACCATTATCTACGGTTTTATTACCTCAGTTTTTGCTACTCGTATCTGGGAAAACTGGGAAACGGAAAAACATTTAAGAACATTTCAACCGATTTATCTACCGCCACCTCCGGAAATTCAAATTGAAAAACGGTTCAACTATTTAATGAGAATTAAAAAAACCCTTGACTTTATCGCTTCTTTGCAAATCTCAGATTCTTCTTCCCCAAATTTCGGTGGAATTATTGAAGGTGAACATCTACCTAATATCATTGAGACCGATAATACCCAGGAGGCAATCTGGTGTTTTTCCCGCTGGTTTGAACTGACCGGAATGGATACCTACCGGATAAACATCCGACGAGCGTGGCATTATGTTAACCGGTTTCCTGCTTATCGAGAAGGTGGTGCCGGTGCGGAATATTATGCAGTCTGGAACTGTGGTCTTGCCTTATTCTGTGAACAGAAATACCGGGATGCCTATCAGGATTCTTCCTACCAGCCCTACATTGACACCTGTCTCTCCTATCTTTACGCCCATCCCCTTCCTTTCACTAATAATCTGAATGCTTTCGTCACATCCTTTGCTGCGGGGATGCTCTATATTTATGGGAAATTAAGAAATAACCAACAGGCAATAGATACCGCACTAATTTATGCCCAAAGGGTAAAAATTTGGATTGAGCAAAACCCCAGAAATCTCCAATCCGCATTCTGGGCGATGTCCGGTGGTACTGCCTTATGGGGAGTTGCTAATTCTTATTGCCGCGAAGATACTATAAACGGGAAAATTTGGCTTTTAACCTATGGCGACTCTCTACCTTTCTTCATCCCTTCGGGTCAGTGGAACAACTCTTGGAATATCTGGATTGCTAATGCCTACAAATCAATTTATGAAATTACTCACGAAAGAAGATTTATCACCTATCACCATTATCTAATGGACACCTTGCTCTTTGAAGATCGGGACGATGATGGTGGGATACCGGCGACATTTGCAGAAAACCCGGATCTGGATCAAACCTGGATTTCATCTTATCTTGATTTTATGGCAATGGATTTTTATGCCGCACCAACTTTTGATTACGACGCTGGCGCCTTAAGATTTTTAAGTCCAGAGAAAAAGAGGATTTATTTGACTGGTGATACAATCCCGATTAAGGTTATCGCCACCAATTATGGAAAGCGTCGTATCCCAGACTGCCCTCTAAGATTAAGAGGAGAATTGCGTTCAGACACAACCCTTGATCTTAATTTCCTCGACTTAGATACCATCTCATTTCCAAACTTCATCCCGGATTCTGGAGGCATCTATTCCTTTTCTTCCTTCACCGATTATCCCGATGAAGAGAGAAGAGAGAACGATACCGCTATTATCCAGTTTAAAGTTTATTCCTTCCGAAATCTCAGAGGTCGGCTTCTTGATTCCTTTTCTTCTAGACCAGTTCGGGCAAAGATTTTGGGTTTCTTATTTGGTTCTCCAATTCCTTTTGACTCTGCCACAACTGATACCTTGACCGGTCAATTTACCCTTACTCTTTTTGATACCACTTTTATAATCAAAACAAAACCTCTTATCCCCTATCCCAATAAAGAATGGTTAGTGTGTCTTATTGGTGATACGAATATTAACTTTTTACTCCCTCCCGCTCATCTTTTAATCGTTAACGATGACCCACAGAGTTTTTATGAAAATTACTACACTTCAACCTTAGATACCCTTGGTTTAACCTATTGCCTCTGGCAAAGGAATGTCTCAGGTCCTTTACCAATTTCTTGTCTCTCCTTTTTCCGAACGAAAACGATAATCTGGTATACGGGCAATGCCCTTTCTAATACACTTGATTCTATTGACCAGGACAGTATCCGGTATTTCTTAGAAAACAGTGGCAACCTTTTACTTACCGGGCAAAATATCGCCCAAGATTTACAAGGGACGGAATTTTTATCTGAAGTCTTAAAGGTCCGATTCGGAAGCGATAGTGTTAGTGGCTATTATATTGCTGGAAATCGGGAAGATTCCTTGGGCAGACAATTTACCATCACCGCCACCGCGGGTACTGGCGGCGCCAACAACCAAAGGTCAAGGGACGAACTGATTCCTGAAGGCGAGGCAAATTCTTTCTTAACCTACGATACATTACAAAGAAAGGTTGCTGGCATTTACTTTCGGGAAGGTGATGCAAAAGTAATTTTTTTAGGTTTTGGATTTGAGGCGATAAATCGTCCTGCTTCCCGACCGAATTATATGACAAGAGTAGAATTTTTAAGAAAACTCTTAAACTTTTTTAATCTTACCGCAATCACAGAAATGGCAAAGGAAAGTAGAAAATTGCTGATGCCGACAATTTTGAAAGGTCAAAACGGAATTAAGACTTTAATCCGCCCCAGACAGGATGAATTCCTAATCTATGATATCTCCGGCAAGATGATTTTCCCTTCGGTTAATAAAAATAAAAAACCTTTTCTACCGGCTGGGATATATATCCTAAAAACAAAAGAATCAATATCCAAAATTATCTATCTGCCCTAAGAAATTAAATGACAAAGACGCGACAGACAACAACTCCACCGGTTGACGATTCGCTTTCCTCTCTGACCTTGTAGTATATCTCAATCATATCCCAATCTTTGTCTTTTATCTACTTGACGATTGGTGGTTTTTTCTTATAATTAAGATCTATGTTTGCGGAAATGATAAACTCTAATATCTGCTATTCTGAAGACTCCGCTTATGCTTTTGTTTCGGGTCGGATTCGGTTTCGAGAAAGATTTTTTTTTGATAAAGAAAGATACGAACGTCTTCTTCAGGAAACAACCGAAAACGGATTTTTATCGTCTCTTTCTGATACTTTTTATGGTCAATTTCGAGGAGGAGATGTCTTACAAACCCTTTCCGCGGCGGAATGGGAAAATCACTTTTTCCTAAAAGAATACATCCATTCTTCTGATTTATTAAAAATCCTCCTTTTCCCGTTTGACTTGCATAACCTAAAACTCTTTTCTAAGGGATTAAAACTTAAAAAAGACCTATCCTTATATTCTTCCCCATTCGGTTATTTTGTCTATCCCAATTTCCCACCAGAGATTGCCGAATTAGCCGAAAACCCTTCGTTTTCTGATGACCAGTTAGAAGTTACTTTCTTCTCTCAGACCTACACCATCGCCCAGAGATTTCCCTTTCTTGTCCGATATCTTTCCCTCCTTGCCGATGTCAAAAATGTTTTAACATTGTTTCGGGTTATAAAGTTTTCCCTTCCTTCCTTTCAATTTCTCCCCTATGGTCATTTTAGCGAAAATTTTCTCTCTTCCCTAATTACCTTACCCATTGCCGAAGTTCCAGGAAAATTTCCTTCTCCCATTTCGGAAATCCTAAAAGAGATAATCCCTTTCATTATCAGCGGTAACTTTGGGTTTCTAAGGTTGGAAAAGAGGCTGAACGCTCTTGTCCTCTCTTTGCTCAAAAAGACCCGCTACGCTACTTTTGGTTATGAAGTTCTTGCTGCCTATTACCTTTCAAAAAGACAGGAGATAGAAAACATCCGGCGGATTTATCTTTCTCGTTTTGTCTATCAAATTACTGACTTGGCAATTCTCCGGGAGTTAGTAATACTATGATTAAGGTTATTGGAGAAAGAAACAAAATTTTCTTTTTCTCTATCTTTGACTTTAAGGTCATTCATTGGGAAAAAGGAAAAAAGATAAGAGACGATTCGGAAATAATAGAAAACGATGATAAACTTTTAATCGTTGACGAAAAAATTCTAGAGCTGGAAGAAATTTTAGAAAAGAAAAAAACCTTCCCTCTACTATTTGCCCTTTATCCGAAAAAGGGTAAAGGACTATTGGAGAAATTGCTATGGAAGTAGGAAAAATCATTAAAGTATCTGGACCTTTAGTCGTCGCCCAGGATATCCCCAATGCCCGAATGTATGATATCTGTCTTGTGGGTAAACTCAAATTAGTCGGTGAGATTATCGGTTTGAAAAAGGATTTACTTTTTATTCAGGTCTATGAAGAAACCGGCGGCTTAGGACCGAATGACCCGGTCTTCCCTACCCACCAACCCTTAACTGTTGAGTTAGGACCGGGATTAATTGAAGCCATATTTGATGGAATTCAAAGACCCCTCTCTTTCCTAAAAGAAGAAAAAGGAGACTTCATTGAAAGAGGAATTTCCGTTCCGGCCCTAAATCGGGAGAAAAGGTGGTATTTTAAACCAATACTAAAGGAAGGCGAAGAAGTAGAAGGTGGTGATATTATTGGTGAAGTCCCAGAAACAAGTCTTGTCCTCCATAAGATAATGGTTCCTCCGGGAATTAAAGGAAAAGTAATTAAAATTAGAGAAGGGGAATTTAATGTAGAAGAGACCATCTGCCTTCTAAAAAATCCTGAAGGGAAAGAGGTTAAACTCACTCTGATGCAAAGATGGCCGGTGCGAATTCCCCGACCGGTAAAAAGAAAACTCCCACCAAAAGAGAGTCTCCTTACCGGACAGAGGACATGCGATACATTCTTCCCTATCGCTAAGGGAGGAACCGCCTGCATCCCGGGACCATTCGGCTCAGGCAAAACAGTAATGCAACACCAATTTTCTAAATGGGCGGATGCGGAAATCATTATCTTCGTTGGCTGCGGAGAAAGGGGAAATGAGATGGCATCGGTACTTTTAGAATTTCCAGAACTGAAAGACCCAAAATCCGGAGAGCCTTTAATGAAGCGAACCTGTCTCATTGCCAATACTTCCAATATGCCGGTTGCCG
>JBDRVU010000003.1:0-35314 GCA_039802085.1 Caldifarciminota bacterium | reverse complement strand
TCGGGGAGCGGCATAAGGTAATTATTGAAAAATGTATCGGTTGTGGAGAGTGTTTTAAGGTCTGCCCGATTAAAGCGATAACGATGGTCGGTGCTTTAGGTTATGCCTACAAGTGACGGCGTGCCGTTCGATATCTAAATAATCAACTGTAAACTTAATAAAATCACGGAGATTTTCCGAAGCGATGGCGGATAACAAAATCTCCCGCTCTTTTCGAGGTGGCAAAGAAAATTCCGGATAGGCAGCACGGTAGAGGGAAACTAAATGATAGAAACATTCCTGGCAAGCACGTTCCGGTAAAGGAGAAAGGGAAATATTCTTTTTGACAATCTGCCGGATTTTCGTTTGGAGGTAGCCATCGGGAAGAGGGGTGGCGGCGATTATTAGGAGAAGGTAAGCATCTTTATAGATATAGGGCGTTGGTCGCATCCCATTATGGAGATATTGATAATTTATTCTCTTTAACTCCGGAAAATTGAGACTGGTTTTAAGTAATCCCTCCAGAAAGGAGAAACCAGCAAGAAAAGAATGCATATCCCAAAAATGCGTGACGGTCTCCGCTTCATCAATTAAAAGAATAAAACCAAAAAATCCCAATTCCCGAGCCATGTAAGAAATACCAGAAATGAGGTAACAGTAAAAATCAACAGCGGTGGAAAAGTCATAGAGAGCCGGGATTTTATTCCCGCCTTTTACCCGATAAAATCTATGTTCCACCGCGTACTCCTTTGTTGACTCCCCTTCCACCCATTGCCACCAGACCTCCGCGGATGCGGCATCTTCATCCATTTTTTTTAGAGAGGAGAGAAGTGGTGTAAAATAGATATGGTCTTTGATATTTAGTTTCGCCGCCTGCCGGAGAAAATCACGGAAGCCTCCCTCTTTTTCCTCTTGCAGGAAACGGATGTTATGGATAATTTCCCGATAGACCTTCTTGGGCCGGGCCAGAGAGACCTCCCGCGGGTCAAGTTCCACCCGGCTCACCAAAAAACCCTCTTTTAATCCGGTATGGTAAAAATATTCTAAAAGGTGGGTTTTCCCTGACCCGTATTGCCCCTCAATCAAGAGACAATCGCCGTAACCCCTTTTCAATCCTTCCATCTCCTTTTTGAATTGAGAGATTTCTTCTTCCCGACCGAAGGTGAAATCTTCAATATCCCGCCTCGGGACAATCCCCAGCCGGAAGGCTTCTATCATCCGCCGGGCGGAGATTTGGTCAATTTTTTCTTCTCTTAACGGGCTAAAAAAGAAAAGTCTCTCCTTTCTCAACCAAAGTTTAATACCTGTCCGAAATTTGACCAAAAATTCTTGCCCGCGGAAACGTTCCTCTAAGATTTCTCCTTCTCCGAAAACAGGATGGGAGCAGATTAATCCGCGATTTAGCATATTAAATCAAAACTCCTCCTTTTCTACTTTCTCTTTTTCTTCCTTCACTAATTCCTCCTGTCGAACCTTCAAAATCTCCCGAATCTTCTTCTCACTAAGAGGCACTTTGGGGTTTTCTCTTAACTGATAGAGGGCTTCAATTAAGGCTAATATAAAAAGCCGACGATAACTGACATCAAAAAGATAGGAGGTGAGACAGGTTTTGACTAAAAGGTTGAGAGTGGGCTCAAAGACCGCCGGGGGAAAGGAAAAAGTATAAGCGAGAGAAAAAATTTGCGCCAATTTCTTTCCCAATTCGGTGAGGAATAATTCTGGGGGGACATCCAAATCCTCCAAATTTATCTTTGCCCCGGAGGGATTGGTTTTGGTGAAAGAACTCCTGAGACGCTGTTTTAGTGCCTCATAAACACCACCTGTCCCATCTAAAAGCGAATCTTCGTTGGGGACAGCGTAAAAGACCATCACCCCGGGAAGGCGAGCATTGCCGCACTCATCAATAATCTGTCTTAAATTATCTAATGCTCTCCTTTTATCCTTGGAGGATGATATGGAAATTCCCCTTTCCGCTTCGTCAAAAAGCAAAATGAGACCGGAATAACCAATTGCTACTATCCACTGGGCAAGACTCCGCATCATCCGGAAGGCATTGGTCTTTTCCACTCTTTCTGAGATCCGGTAGCGCATCTTAATTTCCCGAGGAATCTCCTCCCCTTTCAGATATTGAATCAAAACCGAATAACCTTCCTCATCATCAGTAGCGCAGGATAAAAAAGCTGCTTTGACCGCGTTGGCAAAACTACTACTTTCCGTTGTCGGAAGGCTCTTTAAATACTCACTCACCACCAGGGGAGAATCAGTCTTTTCTAATCGATTCTTAAACTCATAGTACCAATTCTTAATAAAAAAATCAATCCCTTTTGGGTTGGGCTTCAATAAGTCTTCATCCTTAAACGGTGGCATCAAGTTTAAAACCACCTGCCGATAGACCAACTCCAATTTATCAAATGGACACTCCACCGGGGAGAGGGCAACATAAGAACAGACATAATTATTCTTGAAGGCGAGATTGCGCACCAGATAGAGAAAGTGGGTTTTTCCGCCTCCGTAATTGCCGGTGACAATCTTAAAAGAAGAGAGGCGGTATTTGAGAAGTGCCTGAAGATACTCTTCTTCAATTACCTTTAGGTATCTATCCAGACCAATCGTAAAAAACTCTAAGCCAAATTCTGGGGGAGTGCCAGAGGAACCAAGTTTATGAATAATCGCTTGGCTATATTCTTTTGTTATGGAAATCATCGTTTATTATTATAGAAGATATTTATTTTTAAGTCAATAAGTCCGACTTGGGCGCAAACTTGATTTTCGCCTTTTTAATAGTAAAATTAGTGATGAAGAGAAATTTCCTCTATATCCTCTTCGGCGAGGACGACATCCGCGCCGAAGAATTTATCCAGTCGGTAAAAGGGGAGTTGACCAATGAAGGCATATCTTATGAGTCGGAGATAATTGACTGTTCCGAAGTAGAAATCTTCTCCCTCTTGGAAAAAATTTTAACCAATCCCCTCTTTGTTAATAAGAAAGTACTGATCTTAAAGAACTTCTCTTCGCTTCTTGCCTTAGAGTCGGAGACAGATTTTATCTTAAACCCGGAGATAAAATCTACCCTCTTACCTCTCCTCAAAAGTATCGCCGGCAAAAAGGAAAGTCCCGTGATTATTTTTATTAAGTTGTCTTATACAAAAGAGGCTGAGTCTTTTCTCAAAAAAGAAGGACTCATTAAATATGTAATAAATCTTTACCAAGGAAAGGATTGGGCAATCAAAAAGGAGTTAAGAGAAAAGGCAGAGCGGGATGGGTATCTGATTGATGAAGGGGCCCTTTCTCTAATTTTGGAATATGCCGGTGACGACTACACCCAAATCTATCAGGAATACGAAAAGGCTAAACTCTATACCCAAAATCGCCAAATTACCCGCTCTCTTTTAGAAGAGATTATCTCACCAACAAAACGCTTTCCAATTCAAGAATTAGGTAGGGCATTTCAGCATAAGGATAAGAAAACTGCTCTTTTGGCTCTTCATAGCCTCTTTCTCTATTCCGGCAAGTTAGAAAATATCATCGGCTATTTTGCCGGTATCCTTTTCCGCCTTTTAACCAGATCCACGAGGCGAGACTTCGCCAAAGGCGAGGAAGACTATTCTCTCTGGGAAAGGAAGGAAATTTTAGCCCGGTTAAAGGAATTGACAAAGATTGATAAGAAAATAAAGACAACCAGCTGCGATGGCGAAACCCTTCTTTTCAAATGGGTGGCGGAGATTTGGAAGTAAAAATGGGAAATGCCTGGCATAGCAAAAGGGCCGAAGAGGTATTAAAAGAAATAGGAGGAAGGGAAGAAGGACTCTTCGAGGATGAAGTAAAGGAGAGAATAAAAAAATTTGGTCCAAATCGTTTAACCGAATTAAAAAAAAGGGGAATTCTTTCTTTCTTTCTTGAACAGTTCAAAAACTTCCTGATTATAATTCTTCTCTTTGCTACTTTTCTTGCCCTTCTTACTGGCGATTGGACCGAGGGTTTAGTAATTCTAATAATTATTTTAATTGCGGCTGGTTTAGGAGGAATCCAAAATTATCAGGCAGAGAAGGTAGTAAGGGAATTAAAGGGAATGCTTTCCCCCTACGCCCGGGTTCTGCGGGAAGGGAAGGAGAAGGTGATTTTAGCCGAAGAAGTCGTCCCCGGGGATATTATCCTTTTGAGTGCCGGGGATAAAGTACCCGCGGATGCTTATCTCCTCTCCGAAGTCACCTTAAAGGTCGACGAGTCAATCCTGACCGGAGAATCGGTTCCGGTGGAGAAGGAAGTTTGCCTCTTACCACCAGAAACTCCATCTTTTGCCCGTCGGAATATCATCTTTTCCGGCACCTCCGTTGTCTATGGGAAAGGGAAGGGGGTGGTCTTAGCGACCGGGATGAATACCGAATTTGGTAAGATTGCCCAAACACTGGAAGCAATCAAGGAAGAGAAGACGCCCTTACAGGTCTCTTTAGATAAGTTGGGGAAGTGGTTTGGTATTTTAACTTTAATCTTTTGTGGCATAATTCTGGGGATTGGGATTGGACGGGGTGAGAACCTATCAAAAATGTTTCTTTGGGCGATTGCGATCGCAGTAGCAATTGTCCCCGAGGCGTTACCCGCAGTTGTTACTGTCTCTCTTTCCTTAGGGACAAAACGGATGGCAAAAAGGAAGGGGTTGGTGCGGAAATTGGCTAGCATTGAAACCTTGGGTGCGGTCAATGTCATCTGCTCAGATAAAACTGGAACTTTAACTAAAGGAGAGATGGCGGTGAAAGAGATATTTCTCCCACCCGGAGCGGTGGTGGAAGTGAGTGGGGTTGGTTATCAACCAGAAGGGGAATTTTCCATTAAAGGCAATAATTCTCCTAACTTAGAAGTGAACCTAAAAAGTTTACTTTTAGTCGGTCTTTTATGTAATGATGCCTTTTTAAGAAAAGAAAAAGACAAATGGGTAATTGATGGTGACCCAACTGAAGGCGCCCTTTTGGTTTTAGCGGCTAAGAAAGGGCTAAAAAAAGAAGATTTAACAAAGGAATATCCTCGGGTGGATGAAATCCCTTTTACCCCGGAAAGAAAGTTAATGACCACCATTCATAAAAAGGGAGATAGTTTTCTTATCGCCAGCAAGGGAGCGGGTGAGGTGATTTTAGATAAGTGCGGATTGGGAAAAGAGGTTTCGGCGCAATACCTTTCTGTTTTACAGGATATGGCGAAAAGAGGTCTCAGAATTTTAGGAATCGCATACAAAGAGGGAAATCTTTTATCAGATGAAAGGGTGGAAGAAGACCTCACCTTTCTGGGTTTTGTCGGGATGATGGATTTACCCCGACCAGAGGTGAAATCCGCAGTGGCAAAATGCAAAAAGGCAGGGATAAAACCAATGATGATTACTGGTGACCACATCCTCACTGCCCAGGCAGTGGCTAAGGAGGTTGGTATTACCGATGAAGAAGGGATTTGTCTTGAGGGCGAGGATTTAGACCGGATGAGTGATGCGGAACTAAAAGAAAAGGTAGAAAGAATTAATGTCATTGCTCGAGTTTCGCCCTTTCATAAATTGCGCATCGTATCCGCATTTCAGAATAAGGGTTATGTGGTGGCAATGACCGGGGACGGGGTCAATGATGCCCCGGCCTTAAAAAAGGCGGATATCGGCGTAGCGATGGGCATCACCGGAACAGAGGTGACGAAAGAAGTTTCCGATTTGATTATCTTGGACGACAATTTCGCCACCATTGTCCAATCCGTAGAAGAAGGGAGAAATATATTTAAGAACACAAAGAATTTTATCAGTTACGGTCTCACCTTGCATCTGGCGGAGATATTTATCATCTTATTTGCCCTCTTTTTGGGTCTTCCCCTTCCTTTAACCGCGGCCCAAATTCTCTTTTTCAATTTGGTTACCGATGGCTTGCCGCCTCTCGCTTTAAGCCTGGAACTGCCCGAACCAGGTTTGATGACCCAACCACCCCGGGGAAGAAAGGAATCCTTTTTCACAGGAAAAAGTGTTGGATTTAGTCTCTTCCTTGCGCTTTTAATTACTGGCCAAGTCTCCTTCATCTTTTTAACCAGTCATGCCCAAATTGGAGAAACCAGAACCTTAGTGCTTTCCCTCATCACAATCTCTGCGATGTTTAACTGTTTCAATTGGCGTTCGGAGAGGCTTTCGGTATTTAAGATTGGCTTTTTTTCCAACTGGAATTTACTTTTGGCACAAAGTCTAACTATTCTTTCTTTAATTTTAATTATTTACCTACCCTTTTTTGCCCGCCTGTTTGAAATTTCTCCTTTCCCTCCCTATTATTGGTTATCGGTTATTGCTCTCAGTAGCACTACCCTTCTCTTGGGTGAGTTGTTAAAAAAGTTTTGGCCCGTTAAATAATTACTACCATCTTGAACCATAACCAACAAATTCCCAACTCCCATCTTCTTTGCGCCGGAATTGAAATTGAAGACCGCGGGTATGCCGGAAATTTTGATTACCTTCCCCTTTGATGGGTATTATATCTAAATAGACCGTAGCGAGATTATCAATTATCCGAATCGCCCCAAAATCAAAATAGAAGGGAAGCGAGAGATATTTAGCTTTCTCCTTTATTTCCTCTAAGGTGAGCCAGAGAACCGGCCGAGAAGATTTTACCCTCTCTTCCAACCGTCCCTTTTTTAGAAAGACAAGGGAATGGGGTAAGTCAAATTCTGGAAATATCTCTTCAAAGCCATCAGCGCCGAGCGCCTTTTCTGTCGCCAAGCGCAATAATTCCCTTCGCTCTTTTAATTCTCCAACTCCATATTCAAAATCTTGATTTAAAATGGGAGAAAGCCAAAGGAGATACCAGCCTTTTTTGGTTTTAATCCAACTACTAAAGAGATACTGGTAATCTTTCTCATCACCCCAGAGCCAAGTGGAGACTTGACCAGTGAAACCCGTAACATTGATAAACTTAGTCTCAACTTTTTTCACCTTCTTCCCTTTTAGCCATTGATTGAAGGCAGTAAGAAACCTCTCCTCCGATATTTCCTTTTGGAAGGTTTGGTTAAAAAGAGCATAGATGCCCTTACCATCTTTCTTTTTGAGCAAAGACTTGAATCGTTCTGCGCTTTTGAATAAAGACCGATTCTCTTTTTGGGGGTAATATTTTTCTAAATAAAGAAAAGGGAAGAGAGTAAAGGCAAAAAGGATGAAGAGAGTAATTAGAATAATTAATAAGATTTTTCTTTTTAATGTCATTTCTAAATTAATTGCCATCTGCTATCTATAACTTCTTCTCCGCCTCAATTTTATTATTCTTTTTTCCGCCACAGCGGTCGGCGGCATAATAGATAGCAGATAGCAATCACGCAAAACATAGCAAAAAGTGTGCCGATTTATTAAACGATGCTAAGGCATTGAAAATTGAAGTCTTATTTAGAAAGGTATGCCTCCCTTTTAATTCTTTGCCAAATTTTTTGGAAAATTGCCATTTTTTTTGGCATCTTTACTTTTTCTCTTTTTTCCTTATAATCAACTAACTTATGAAGTTAGATTATGATTTTAATAGCTTAGAAAAGAAATGGCAGAAGAAATGGAAAGAACGCGAGGTCTTTTTAACCCCTTCCCACCCAAAAAATAAGTATTATTGTTTAGTGATGTACGCCTACCCTTCGGGCGATTTGCATATGGGTCATATTAAAAACTATGTGATCGGCGATGTCGTCGCTCGGACCAAACGCCAGGAAGGTAAAGATGTCCTTCATCCTTTCGGCTGGGATGCCTTTGGTTTACCCGCGGAGAACGCGGCGATTATCCATAAGGTTCATCCTGAGGCTTGGACCAAGGAAAATATAAGAATCTCCAAAGAACATCTAATCCGCTTAGGAATAAGTTACGATTGGGAAAAAGAGATATGGTCCTTTGACCCAAACTATTATAAATGGAATCAATACTTCTTCCTGAAATTCTATGAGAGAGGATTAGCCTATCGAAAAGGTGGATGGGTTAACTGGTGTCCGGGTTGTCAAACGGTCTTAGCCAACGAACAGGTTGTTGACGGAAGGTGCTATCGGGGAACCTGTAACGCCATTGTCGAGAAGAGAAAATTAGAACAATGGTTCTTTAAGATTACCGCCTATGCGGAAAGACTTTGGGAAGGGATTGACCGTTTAGAAGGTTGGCCGGAAAATGTGAAGATAATGCAGAGGAATTGGATTGGGCGAAGTGAAGGAATTGAGGTCTCATTTCCGGTCTTAGGGACTAATTATTCTCTAAATATCTTCACCACCCGACCCGATACCCTTTACGGCGTTACCTTTATGGCTATCGCCCCGGATGTGGAAATTACCGAGGAACTTATCCGCGGAACAGAAGAAGAAGAGAAAATAAGGAAGTTTATTGACCGGATATTAAAGAAGTCCGAGATCGAAAGACAAGCAATTGGGCAAGAGAAAGAAGGCATCTTTATCGGGAGATATTGTAAAAATCCATTAAACGGGGAGAAAGTACCAATCTTTATCGCCGATTATGTCCTGGGTTCTTATGGCACTGGTTGCATAATGGCGGTTCCCGCTCATGACCAAAGAGATTTTGAGTTCGCCAAAAAATACAACTTGCCCATCCGAGTAGTAATTAGACCTCCTGGTTGCGATTTGAAAGAAAAAGAGATGGCCGAGGCATATACCGAGGAAGGGATTATGATAAACTCCGGTCCGTTTTCCAATAAACCTTCCCCAGAAGGGATTAAGTTAATAACCGATTATTTAGTGGAAAAAGGCTTGGCCCGGCGAAAGGTAAATTACCGACTGCGGGATTGGCTCATCTCTAGGCAGAGGTATTGGGGAACCCCAATCCCCATGATTCATTGTGAGCGGTGTGGGATTGTGCCCGTGCCCGAAGTAGATTTACCGGTCAGGCTCCCCGAAGATGTTCAAGACTATCTACCGAAAGGAAAATCTGTTTTAGCCGGGGTGGAAGAGTTTATCAACACCACCTGCCCAAAGTGCCGGGGTAAGGCGAAACGCGATCCAGACACAATGGATACCTTTGTTGATTCCTCCTGGTATTTTTTAAGATATTTAGACCCCAGAAATGAAAAATTGCCCTTCACCTACGAGGCGACCAAGGAATGGCTACCGATTGACAAATATATTGGAGGGATTGAACATGCCTGTGGTCACTTAATCTTCTTCCGCTTCTTCACCAAGTTTCTTTATGACTTAGGTCTTTGTGCCTACGATGAGCCTTGTCTTTCCCTCTTCACCCAGGGGATGGTAATGCTAAATGGGAAGGTGATGTCTTCCTCTCGTCGGCATGGTGTTTGGGTTGGCCCTTTCTTAGAAGAGCATGGTGCCGATGTTGCCCGCTTAGCCATTCTCTTTGCCGCCCCACCGGAAAAAGATTTAGATTGGAAGGATGAGTTAATCACCGGAGCGAAACGTTTCTTAAACCGAATTTATCGCCTTTTTGAAGAGAATAATTACCAAATAAAATCGAGTATAAAAAAAGAAAGACTTTCTCCTCAAGGAAAAGAACTTTACATCCGTTTGAATCAAACAATTAAGAAGGTGAGGGAAGATAATGAACGATTCCAATTCAATACCGCCATCGCTGCCTTGATGGAATTCTTAAATGACCTATATGCCTTTTCCGAAAAAGAGAGTGAAATTTTTCAATTCTCCCTCTATAACTTCCTTATCCTCCTTTCCCCCTTTGCCCCCCATCTGGCAGAGGAGTTATGGGAGAGGGCAAAAGGTGAGGAGTTTATCTCTTCTGTTTCTTTTCCCAGTTATGACCCATCGGCAACAAAATTCCCGGAGATTGAGATTCCAATTCAAATCAATGGCAAACTCCGTTCTAAAATTATGGTTCCTTTAGGAACAGCCGAAGAGGAGATTAAGAAATTAGCCTTAGAAGATAGTAAAGTGAAGAATTATACTGCGGGCAAAGAGATAAGGAGAATAATCTACATAAAAGATAAACTCCTAAATATCGTCATCAAGTAATCTTCGTTATTTTCTATAATTGCGGTTTTTCAACTCATTAAGGAGATGACTTTTTAACTAAATCTATTTACTTTAAGAGGTGCTTTACCACTCCTGGCTACTTTCTCGATTAGACTCTCATTTCGGCTTCGGATTACGCCCCTGATTAGACTCAAGATTAGACCCCCCATCAGAATATCAGTTAGGCTCCCGATTACACCCCGGATTATCCTCTCTATTAGACCCTCTACTATATCCTCCATTAAAACATCTATTATATCCTCTGTTAAATCCGGAATTACGCCTGCTATTAGAACTTCTATTATGCCCTCAGTTAGACCCCTGATACCATCCCCTGTATGCTTCACCACTTTTTATAAAGGGAATCCCCTCCTGTTTAATAAAAGTCCTATGATTTAACTCCGTCTTTGGTTAAAAACTACTTACCCGATAACACCTCCTTAATCTCTCTTCTGACAATATAAAAAAGTATGGGATTAAAACCCAATTATTTAATGACCCCTTTTTATTTATAACACCCAAAAAGGCAAAATCCTTAATAATTTTTCTAACCATCCTTTTTAACCTCTTCATAGCCCTATCTAATAAAAACGGAAATACCCCCTAAAATGTCTCAGTGAATTTTTTGCTCAATTTTTCTAAATTTTTCATTTTGGCACGATTTTTGCTTCTCTTTTAAGAAGATTGACTTCGGCTTGATTTTTTGTTAATTTAATCCATGAGAGACTATCATAATTTTATTAATGGGAAATGGGTGGAAAGTAAAACAAAAAAGACTTATGAAAACCGCAATCCCGCCAACTACGAAGAGGTGATTGGTATCTTTCCTTCCTCCGGTAAAGAAGATGTTGAATTAGCGGTGCAGGCGGCTAAGAAGGCATACGAACACTGGCGAAAGGTCCCAGCGCCAAAAAGGGGAGAAATCTTGCGCCAAGCGGGTGAGATAATGCTTAAGAAAAAAGAAGAGGTTGCTCAGATTATGACCCGGGAGATGGGAAAGGTCTTAAAAGAAACAAGGGGCGATGTCCAAGAAGGGATTGACACCGCATTTTATGCGGCTGGTGAAGGAAGAAGGTTATTCTCTTTTACCACCCCCAGTGAATTACCCAATAAAACTTGCTTCGTTTATCGTCAACCGATTGGCGTCTGGGGAATTATTACCCCTTGGAATTTTCCCTTGGCAATTCCTTCTTGGAAAATATTCCCCGCTTTATTATGTGGCAATACGGTTGTCTTCAAACCGGCAACCGATACCCCAGCCACCGCCTTTCTCTTTGTTGAGATTCTATTGGAAGCCGGAATTCCTGAGGGCGTCGTCAACTTAGTCTTTGGCCGCGGTGGCGAAGTTGGAGAAGCTTTGCTTAGTCATCCGGATGTCGCCGGGATTTCTTTCACCGGTTCTTCGGCGGTTGGGAAGAGAATCGCCGAAGTCTGCGGCCGAACCTTAAAACGTTGTTCCTTAGAGTTAGGCGGGAAGAATGGTCAGATTGTTCTTGCCGATGCGGACCTGAATTTAGCCTTAGAGGGTGTACTCTGGGGTGCCTTTGGCACTACGGGTCAGAGATGCACCGCTACCTCCCGACTCATACTGGAAGAAAAAATCCATGACCAATTTATCGAAATGTTAGTAGAGAGGACAAAGAAATTAAAATTGGGTAATGGCTTAAAGGAAGATACCGACGTTGGTCCTTTAATTAACGAAACCCAGAGAAACCAAGTCCATAATTATGTGGAGATTGGGAAAAAAGAAGGGGCAAAACTCCTTTTGGGTGGCAAGCCTTATACCGAAGGGGAATGCGCCAAGGGCTATTTTTATGAACCAACAATCTTTATTGATGTGAAACCGGAGATGCGAATCGCCCAAGAAGAAATATTTGGTCCGGTCCTCTCGGTAATTAAGGTTCGGGATTTAGCAGAGGCGATTTCCGTCTTAAATAGCACAAGATATGGTCTCTCTTCTTCCATCTATACCCGGGATGTGAATAAGGCATTTAAGGCAATCTCAGAGATTGAAGCGGGAATTACTTATGTCAATGCGCCAACAATTGGTGCGGAATGCCACCTGCCCTTTGGCGGGGTGAAGGATACCGGCAATGGTCACCGGGAAGGTGGCTGGACAGTCTATGAGATATTCTCCGAACTAAAAACCGTCTATATTGACTACTCCGGTTCTTTGCAGAAAGCACAGATCGATACCTGGGAATAAGTCAAAGAAAGAATGATTAAAAGTTATATTCTATAATCTTTTTCCTTAAGGTCTCACGGTGAATTCCCAAGAGTTCAGCCGCTCGACCGATATGACCATTGGTCCTAGCGAGTGCCTCTTTAATCGCCTTTTTTTCTAAGAGCTCAAGATTTAAGGTACCAAAACTTTTTTCTAAATCCCCTTCCTTCTCTTCTTTCTTCTGGACGAAGCGCATCATCCCTAAAGTCGGAATGAGGTGGTCAATGTCAATCTCCTTGGCGGCTTCGGCGAAGGCTCTTTCGTATGCCCGCTCAATCACATTCCGGAGGGTCCGGACATTCCCTTCAAATAAAGAGTTCTCTCCCCGGAGGTAATCATTAATTAATGTAAAAAGAAAATTCTTACCCGATTGGGAAAGGGGAATTGCTTTCTTCGTCCGCATAGTGGCGGAAATCTTTTTGATGAAGAAATCAGCAAAGGTAGCAATATCCCTTTCAATTACGGCCGGCGTCTCATTATACCATCGTTCTTTTAAGGAAGGAACGAGAAGACAGTGTTGGAAAAGTCGGGAATAGAAGTCTGGTCTCAAAGTTGAGGAAAGTTTTTCTAATGGCTGATTGGTGGCAGCGATAATTCGGATGTCAACCTCTTTCTCCCAAGAGGCACCCAGTCGTTTTATCCTTTTGTACTCCAATGCCCTTAATAGTTTAATCTGAATTTCGGAGGATAGTTCGCCAATTTCATCCAAAAAGACGGTTGAGTTATTCGCCGATTCAAATATTCCTTCCCGTGGCAAGATAGCCCCCGTGAAGGCACCCCTTTCATGGCCAAAGAGTTCATCTTCAATTAGGTTATAATCTAAGGCGGCAATATTGACGGTTAGAGGCTCTCGTTTCTCTAACTTTTCTTGGTCAAAGCGGAGGGAAAGGTGATGGATAATTCGGGCAACTAACTCTTTGCCCACCCCCGGTTCTCCTAATAACATTACCGTAGCATCCGAAGGAGCGATCTTTTCAATCTCACAAACGAGATAACTCATCAGCCGGGCGTCGCCGATGACAAAATCGAAATCCTCTTGCCATTTTTGTTTTTTCTCCTCGGGGACCGGACGGAGGGCAAAGAAATCAATCTTTTTGACAACCGAAGGATAAAAGTTTTCACCCACCGCATTACTCGGAACAAAAGTTGCCCGACCATAACCAGGGCTAACCAGGAGGTTGGAAAATTCCTTCAGGGAAGAAGTACCAACCCGCAAAGAAAGAAATAAGACTGGGGCAATTTTATCAATTTGCCGGAGACCAACGAAAATCAAAAAACCCTGTAATGCCTTCACGTCGTGGGGACCAATAAGTTCCATATGCAAATCGCGCGGCGTGATTAGTTCCTCATCCTCAAGATGGGTGAAATCAATATCCTGAACAATAAGGGAGACAAACTTTCCCTTATTTTTCTTATACCAATCAACCATCTCTTTACCGTTTCGGAAGTGGACAAATTCAAATTCTGAAAGAAGTCTTCCACCCTCATAATCCCGAATCCTTTCTATTAAGGTAATATAACTTTCTCTTAAATCATCACAAATTAAGATATAAGGTTTCATCTCTTCATTATCCCTTTAATTATTCCCACAATATCCAAAAATGTTACCCATAACTTCTCATCTCTCTCAATCCCCTCGCCGTAGGCGATGTAATTACCGTAGTGGAAGGTGAGAGAGCGTAAATCCTCTGCCAAATGACCTTCTCTTAAATTAGGAATCGCCTCGCCATCGGAGAAAAAGGATATTTTCACTTTCTTTGACCACTCCGTTGGCACCAGATAAGAGACCTTAATTTGGGCGAAGGTACGGGCATAGCGAAAATTATCATAGAAGATATGAGTAAAGACCGCCTCCATCGTCTTATCAAAATAACAGAGGACATCTTCCGCCTCTGGGCTGATCTTTACACAATCCCAGGATTGGCCGATTTCTAAAACCCTCTCTTCCAAAAATCTCCGGAGGGAGTGAAGATGAGGGGAAGAGAGAAAGTGAGCCAGAAATTCCTTATAATTCTTCTCGTCCCAGATATCGGGTAAAAATCTCTCTTTGGGTATTCGGTAGCGGCTGAATAACTCCTTCAACTTCCTGAGGGCGGAAGGCAAATTGCCTTTCACCACAAAATTGTGGTCTAAAGTAATTATCTCGTAGGCGATATTGACAATCTCTCTTACCTCTCTTTTAGCCAAACTCCGTCTCTTATGAATGGTTTGGCGGAGGAGAAAAATAGCAAAAATAATTAGTAGGACAGGCAGGAGAAGGGTAGAGGAGATTTTGGTCCATCTTTTGATATAATAGGCGAGATAGGTATCTCTTCTCAATTTCCGGAGGGAAGTTTCTTCGCCCATCGCCTGGTCATTAAAGATATTTGCCATTAAAAATGCCCTTTCTGCCTCCCGCCATTCTTCCTTTTGGGTTAACAAAGAAAAATGTTCAACCTCCCTCTCCCTTTTTGTTAATAAATCCCGACGCTGATTAAGAAAAATCTCCACCCGGTTCGGTAGGAGAAGGGCGCAATCTGTTAAGCCATCACCATTCAAGTCCGCCCGGGCTAAATCTACCAATCTTTGGCTTATCTTTTTCTTAAATCCCGAAGGGAAGATTAAATATAAATCATCTTTGTTTTTTAAGAAGCAAAAAGGGGGGATCTCTCTTATCAACGTCTTTCCCTTTTGGCCAACAATCGGTATGCTTTTAACCGGAATCTTTTTGTCCGGCTCGTATCTTACCAAGTATAAATCCATTCCCCTCCTTTTTAGATAGTAGAGGATGCCTTCCAGGTTAAAGATACTATGAATTTTTTCTTGACTGGTTAGGATTCTTTTTAATTCCCCGCTTACCTGGTCAAATTCGTAAAGCGCGGCGCTTTCTGCCAGATAGAATTTCTCTCTTCTCCGACAACCGCTATTAACTTCCCTTAAAGGAAGAGAGAAGAGTTCTTTAATACTACCTTCGGCGAGATTATAGACCATTGTCTTCTCTTTGGTCCGAATCGCGAACTGAAAAGGGGAAATTGGGAAGGAAGCAAAGACTTCTTCTCTTTCTATCATCTCCAATTTTGGGACCAGATTTAAAAAACTGAGACGATAGAGCCCTTCCTCGGTTACTAAATAAGCCACGGTGGAACAGGGATAAGCGATAAGAACTTTTTTGGGGAAAAGGTATTGACCAATGATTTTCCCAGATAGGTCGGTAATCACCATTTCTCCTTCAGCAAGAAGGATAACCTCTTTCGGTTTATCCGGGATGAGATTAAGAAAGAAAAAATGATAAAAATTCTTCTGGGGGAGAAGAAAGGAACCGACGGGTAAAAATTGCGAGAATAAAGTTCCAAAACCCAAAATCAAAATGAGTACCTTCTTTTTTGAGTTCTGAAAAATCGTGTTCTGCTTTATTCCCATCGGTAAAGCGTAAAACTTTCACCCACTAGCAAAAGTCCCTTGGGCAGAAATGCGCAGGCTAAAATCACATCTTCCAAATCAACAATCTCCTTCACCTTCAATTGGGGCGATAAACGATAGAGGTAATTTTCACTCGTCAGCTCGCCACTTTGCGGATGAGTTTTTCCCCCTTCCCAACGGATACTTGCTATAATCTCCATTCCGGTTTCGGTCTTCAAAACCCCCAGAGGATAGATGACGATGCGGGAATAGAAAAAGTGCGGAAGGAAGGTTTTTTGACTTACTATCTTCCCTTCTTTCAGGATGATTATTCTCCCTTCCTTACCAGAATAGGTAAGGAGGATCTCTTCTTGCCCATCACCATCAAAATCGTTCAGGTAAAAATCATTAACGAACGAACCGGTATTAAAGAGAGGAATAGTAATTTTCGGACTTATCTCCTCGCCGGTTGCTACCCGCCAGGCGTAGAGTCGACTCTTGTTTTCCCCCTGAAAAAGACCAAAGAAAGTTCGGCCATCAGCAGAGAAAGCGGTGCGAAGCGGCTGCCGTAAGCCATCCACTGAACTTTCCCAATTATTCCTCCCCCGGGCAACTATTCGGTCGCCATTTAAAAGGAAAACGGTACCGGAGGAACTTCCTGTTAGTAATAAAGTTGGTTGGTCTTGTTCTAATTTTTCCTCAGACCTTAATCCGCCATCCGGGAAAGTCCAAGAAGTAAGGAAGCAACCTTTTTCCCTCTCTTCTATCGTCCAGAGCATTAAATTCCCTTCGCTGCCTGTGATCAGAAAATCTTTTAACCAACTATTATCTCCCAATCGGATAGTGGCGAGGCGCGACAATTTTCCTCTCGGGCTCTTTCCGAAAAAGAAGATCGCCTTACCATCACTCAGATAAAGAATATCTTTTCCGTTATGGAAAAATACTTTAGGCGGGAAAGAGAAGACCGATAACTTCTCCAGGAGAGATAGGCCGGGCGATAGGATATAGAGATTGGGAAGGGAAGCCGCGTAGAGCAATAATTCCTTGCCACCTTTGGCTAAGAAATCGCCAGCCAAAATGGTCACCGGGGAAAGATAAAGATTTAGTGGTAGTTCCCTTATAAAGAGAAATTCCCCGGAGGACCATTCTTCTCTTAAATTCCTTTCTTTAACCGAAAGCCTTTTTACCTTGGGCGCCGGCTTTTGGCATCCGTTAAGAATAAAAAAGAAAATGAGAAAGAGCACGCTAACAAAATGATACCCAAAGCAAAGCCGTTTGCCTTTTTTCACATCACCACTCGTTCTCCCCCTTCGGTATCCTTCCCTGGCGGGCATAGTTTCCCCGATAGGTTCGCCAGTAGTATTGACTTCTCCCTTTTGACTCTTGGCTTTCGGTTGTTGGAAAAGCAAAAATTGTTCCATCCCAGGACGTTACCAATAAAACTCCCTTTCGCTCCGAGCGAATTAAAGTCAAAGATGGGGTTACGAAAAATCCCTTCTCGCTATAAGCGACTTCCTTTCGGAAGACAAGTTGTCCATCCTCCCTCAGACAATAGAGATAACCATCATCCGAAAAGATAAAGACCCGGCCATCTCCGGTTATCATGGGACTGGCAATTATCTCCCCATCAGTTGAGAAAAATGGGATGAGGCTACCCAATTTCCCTTTCTTATACAAAACACCGTCATCCGCGCCGAAGATCAAGGTATCACCCTTAAATACCCCCTCACACCTTATCGGGTCCTCTTCTGGGGTCGGCGCCTTCCAGATTAACTCACCTCTCTGATTCAGGCAGTAGAGACTCCCATTCTCACACCCGGCAATTAAAGAACCATCTCCTACTAAAACACACCCAGTAAGGAATAGGTCTTCATCCGGAGTTTTCCAGGTAAAAAGAAGTTTCCCGTCTTTGGTTAAAGAATAGACCCCATCCGCGGTTAAGTAGATAACCTTCTCGCCAATCGTGACCGGGGAAGGTTCGGGGGCAATCTTCTTTTGCCACAATAACTTTCCTTTCATCGTAAGGCAGAAGAGGTTGCCGTCATCGTTAACAAAGAAAATCTTTTCCCCATCAGTCGCCGCTGGTTGGTAAATCTCGCCCCCGGCGGGAAAAGACCAGATTAATCTTCCCGTGGTGTCAAGGCAATAAAGCGTGGAATCAAGGGCTCCGAAAATGACTTTCTCCTGAAAAACTACGGGTGTCGCATAAACCGCATTCCGAGTGGGGAAGGTAAAACGATGGGTGCCGTCTTTCCGAAAGGAGATTAAGGCGTTATCTTCTAAACCCAGATAGAGATTGTCATTACCATCTAATGCTGGGGTAGAGATAGTAGCCGAAGGAAGGGGAATTTCAAAAAGGGAAAGTTTTTCTTTAACCTCGATCCAAAGGGATTCCGTAACCGTAACCCCTTTCTTGCTATGAGCGCTGACCTTTACCGGATAAATCCCCGGCTTTTTATACCAGTGCCCAACCTCTATCTCCCCCGAGACAAAAGAAGACCGATAAACTTCCCCATCACCAAAGAAAACCTCATAGGCAATAGTTTCCGGTTTCTCAAAAGCAATCGTAAATATAATTTCTTCGGTGGTATCACCCAAAAGGGGAACTTTTTTGAGGTTTAAAACTGACTGGCTGAAAATTAAAGAATAAAGGGTTAAAAGGAGATAAGGTAACTTATTCATTTTTCCCTCCCTTTCTCCCACTTTCCATCCTCTCTACTTTAATCTTTGCCTCTTTTAAGAGCGAAGAGGCGAGGTCATCAGGATAGGCGGTTAAATAGCATATTCTCTTAATCCGGGCATTAATTAGTATCTTCACACAAGTGATGCAGGGTTGGTGCGTAGAATAAAGGGTAGCCCCTGAAACATCTATGCCAAAAGCGGCCGCTTGGACAATAGCATTCTGCTCCGCATGGAGACCCCGACATAGTTCAATCCTTTCCCCGGGTTTCAATTTTAATTGCTCGCGCAAACAGCCTGTCTCATCGCAGTGCCTTAACCCGGTTGGGGCGCCATTATAGCCGGTGGAAAGGATTCTTTTATCCTTCACCAAAACCGCTCCCACCTTCCGCCGTAAGCAGGTAGACCTTTCCGCGACCATTTGGGCAATTCTCATAAAATACTCATCCCAGGATAAACGCCTATTTTTAGAATATCTCTTCTTCCCTGTCATAACCCTTAATCCACCAGTTTTTTATCCCAGTAAATAATGGGCGATATTCGCCTTCTTATTTAAGATTGGTTTAATCCTCCCTCTTGAAGAAGTGGCAATCGTTGTCACCCCGGGTCCGTGACCAGCGATCACGCAATTGGCGTGGACAACAACACCGATGGAGACCGCCCCCTTTCTTAGACACCGCCCATAAGTATTGTCCGTATCCTGAAGGCAGACGATATCACCAAAGCGGAGTTCATCTAACCGCCATTTTTTTATCATTCCTTCATCCTGAGTTGTGATATCGTAATCTCCCGTAGAAGTTGTCGCGCCACCTAAACCCGAACCCATTATCTCCGGCGGCAGGGTATGAGTTACTGGAAAGTAAAGGAAACCATTTTTAATGACCGGGTCAATTCTTGCTAACAAGTCAGGGTCAAGGTTATAAAATTTCACCCAAGGGAAATCTTCAATCGCCAATCCTTGACCGATTGCCTTAATTTGAATTTTATCACCAATCGCTAACTTCTCTAAAACCTCTTCCGGGAAATAGACTAAAATATGCTCAATGCCACCGTGTTTACCAGTAACAAATCCCTTTTCCCCTTTCGCTTCACCGGAAATAACTTTAGCGGAATTGCCGATACAGGCATAAGTATTTAAGGCTCGGTTCTCATCCTCGTCCTTCACCTTAATTGAGACACCCGGTTCTAAGTGGTCACCCACCCAGCCAAAAACCCTATCCCCAACTTTTATATTATAGATAATCCCTCCGGTGCCAGGGAAGACTTTGGGTTCTCCCTTATAATCAATAGTATAAGGAAATCTTCTTTTCGGCGGGGCAACTTCACCCATTACCGAAATACAAGGTAGGTTTACTTTGTTCGTCTTTAATTTCATATTTTCCTCCTCGCCTCGGGGCATCCGTCCCGAGCCATTCTTTGGTAACCTTCTTTCAATGCCCGAATATTTCCTTCTAAGATTTTGCCTTTCATCCTTTCGGAAAGGGCAACCATTATACTATCCAGGGAGACAATTTTCGTCAAAGCGGTGAAAGCACCTAACATCACCATATTTGCTACCTGAGGGTTTTGGCATACCTTTTGGGCAATTCCGGATGCGGGAATTAGGAAATGGCCTTCCTCTTCCTCCTGATTTTCCGTATTTAAGAAGACCTTGGTCTTTTCGGTAATTAAAGACCGATTCTTTTGGTAGGTGTCAAAGGAGAGGCAGAGGAGATAATCAGGTTTCATAACAAAAGGTGCCAAGATCTCTCTTTGGGCAATAATCACATCGCAACTCACTTCTCCTCCTCGTGCCTGAGAGCCGTAGCCAGCAATGGCACTAGCGTAAGAACCTTCCAAGACACTGGCGTGAGCTAAAACCTCCCCCACCAAAACGATCCCCTGACCGCCCTTGCCGATAATCTTAATCTCAATCATATTCTCCGATTATTATCTTACCTCTCTTTTCTTCTTCCTTCATCCCCTTTGCCTTCTCATAAGATAGGGTCTTTTCTTTAATTGCTAAGAAGAAGTCATAGATTGTTGGTAAATCATTTCTTCTGCCGAATTGAGTAACACAAGGGGAGACGACATCAAGAAAAGAAAAACCTTCAATGGTTAATGCCCGGGCAATCGAGCGAATCAATGGCTTAATGTGGAAGACGGTCCACCGAGCCGCGTATTCTCCACCACAGGCCTTAACCAATTGGCAGAGGTCAAAAGGTTTCTCTTTATTTCCCAAAGGGGTAGTTTCGGTGAGACTATTTTCGGGTGAGGTTGGGGAAACCTGTCCCCCGGTCATCCCGTAGATATTATTATTGGCGCAGATGGTGGTGATTGGTAGATTTCTCCTCGCGGCGTGGATTAAGTGATTGCCCCCAATCGCCGCTAAATCACCGTCACCGGAGATAACGACCACTTTTAATTCCGGTCTTGCCAATTTCACACCAGTGGCATAAGCAATTGGCCGGCCATGCAAAGTATGAAGGGTATCCCCCTTAAAGTGGGGAGATGGAATCCAAGCACCGCAGCCAATGCCGGAAACAAAAACCATTTTGGAGAAATCTAATCTACCGGAGGCGGACAATTCGTCAATCGCTCGCAAAATCGCTCCCATCAAAATCCCATGGCCACAACCCGCACAAAATGGACTGGGGAAGACTTCGGTACGGAGATATTTATCTAATCGGCTCATTTTATCTTTTCTATAATCTCCCAGGGATAGATTGCTTCACCTCTGGTTTTAAAAAGTCCAAAGACTTCTTTATTACAGAGAATCTTTTTTACCTCTTCAATGATTTGTCCCCGATTCATTTCGCAGACCAAAATCTTTTTGGCGGAGGTAGTTATCTCTTTTAGGTCTTCTTCTGGAAAGGGCCAGATAGTAATTGGTCGAAAGAGTCCCGCCTTTATCCCTTCCTGTCGTAAAAGGGAAACCGCATAGGCGGCACTCCGGGCAGTGATGCCAAAGGAAATGAGGCAAATTTCGCAATCATCAGTAAAGAAAGTCTCAAAGCGCACAATCTCCTTCTTATTTTTCTCAATTTTCTCACAGAGGCGCACCACTAACTTCTCGCTCACATCCGGATCTTGTACCTTCCTTATCCCCCATTCGTTATGGGTGGAACCGGTTACTAAAAGATTTGCCTCCTCGCCAAAAGTGGGCATTGGGGGCACCAAATCATTCCCGAATGGTGGTAGACCCTTATCCTTTTTTCGGTCAAAGAGTTTAATCTCTTCTGGAATTAAAATACTTTCTTTTAAATGGGCGACAACCTCGTCGCTAAGAAGAATAACCGGCACTCGGTATTTCTCCGATAGGTTAAAGGCGGATATTGTCAAATCGTACATCTCCTGAACCGACCAGGGAGAAAGGGCAATAATCCGATAATCGCCATGAGCACCCCATCTCGCCTGCATAATATCACCCTGACCGGGTCTTGTCGCTTGACCGGTGGCTGGTCCTTGTCTCTGAACATCAACAATCACACAAGGGGTCTCCGTCATTAAGGCATAACCAATCCCTTCCAGCATTAAAGAGAAACCCGGACCAGAGGTAGCGGTCATCGCCTTCGCCCCGGCCCAGGAGGCACCGATGCAGGCAGAGATGGAACCAATCTCATCCTCCATTTGAATAAAAACACCCCCAACCTCCGGGAGTCGTTTCGCCATATGCTCCATAATCTCCGAGGAAGGAGTGATGGGATAACCGGCATAGAAGCGACAACCCGCGGCTAAAGCCCCTTCAGCACAGGCGATATTCCCGGAAAGGAAATATCGCTTCGGTTCCAAAATTGACCTTTTTATTCTCTCGGGCATCTCCCTTCCACAGTTATCGCTAAATCCGGACAGAGGAGTTCGCATAAAAGACAACCGCTACACTTATCTTGGTCTTTTACTTCTGGAACTTTCCCTTCGCCGCGGGTGAAGACTTTTTTGGGGCAGATTTGCAAACAGAGAAAACAACCCTTACACCATTCTTTTCGGATTAAGACCTTAAAACCTTCCATTTTAATCACTTCCTTATCACGAACGTAATCCACCAATATTTTAGACCATACCCTTAAACCACAAGCGCCCCGTTAAAATCTTACTCATTTGGCTCAGAAACTATCCCGGTAAAAAGCAAAAGACCCGTCCTATTATCTTGCAAGGCGAAGAAAAAGGGACGATTGAAAACGATACTAAACCTATCAGGGACAGCGGTCAAGGCGATTTCTACGGATGTTGCCCCAGCCGCTTCGGTCCCTTCCTCGTCTACTTTGATAAAAGTCTTATGCCGAACATCATTAATGAATAATTCTCCCTCCTTACGCATCCCAGTGAAATCCGCCTTATACGGGTCGAAGGCGATTGCCATATCCATCTCTTTTAGAACATCCTTTAATGACTTCTCATACTCCATCTGAAAACGGGGCAAAGAAATATCCCCTTCCATCTCTCTAAACTCACCCATAAGGTCTTCCCACTTTTCCCCCTTCAACCACTGAACAAGCTCAGAGATAGTTCTGTTTGTATCCGGCAAAAAAAGATAGATACTAATATCCCCCTTTCCATAAGGCAGAGAAACTGCCTGGCAGATTTCCTTTTTCAGATAGGGGAATCTCCCGGATTGGTTCATCATAAAGACCTTTTCTGGTCCTTTTGGGCCGAAGAAGATATCCTCTTTTGTTTTATTCTTAGCAAATTCCTTTTGCCACTTCCCTTTGAAGTAAATAGCATTGATCAAGAAGAGAACCGCATTCCCTTCTATCTTTTCTATAATCTCTCTTATCTTGCCTTTGGTTTTTTTCTCGACCCAGCGGTTAATTTCTTTTATCGCAGCTTGAGAAAAATCCAAACTTTTTATCTCAGCGGAAAAGAACTCTTTATTTCTTTTTAGAAAATCCTGACGGAAAGAAATACCTTTTCTTGCCCATAAGGAGTTGGCAACTTCTATTTTTATTTTCTCATCTCGGCTTTTTAATCTCTGGTGGATTTTCTTCATCTCTTGGTTTAATTGCGCCAAGGCAATTCCTTCTAAACCTAAGGTTTTAGCCATCGCCTGCTTTGTTTCCCCTTCCGCACCGTTATAGGTCATTATTAAGGCGATAGCAATACTAGGTGGTGAGATGAGAATATTCTTATTGCTCTCCCCGGCTAATAATTCCGAGAAAAGCGCAAGACCAAAATTGTTAATCCTTGGGCTAATTGCAGCCCCTTCCCCATCCACCAGGAGGGAAAAAATTAGTAATGGGATAACTCTTTTCCCTACGGATAGATTTATTAACATATCTAATTATATCCCCCAACAACCAAAAAGTCAACATTACCATTGAGTTTGACAACCGGAAAGAATTGGGTATAATTCAATTATGAAAAAGAGAAACCTTCTTTTTGCTTACATTATTGTCTTGTCTCTTTTGTCCGGGGAACCCTTTCCCGCCCTCTTTCCGATTCGCCAGGGTTTTCGTTACGGGGTGATTGACTCTACGGGAAAAATTATGCTCAAGCCGCAACTGGATATGATTGATGATTTTTCGGAAGGGATGGCGGTAATGCGGATCGGCAATCAGTGGGGTTATATTGATGGTCAGGAGTGGCAGGTATTAAAAACGAACTTTGACCAGGTGGGGCGGTTCTCGGAAGGCAAGGCGCGGGTTCTCTATAAAGAAAAATGGGGTTATATTGACCGGAAGGGAAAATTTGTAATTAGGCCCCAGTTTGAATTCGCGGGCGATTTTAAGGAAGGGAAAGCCGCGGTGGGCATTGGGGGAAAAGTTGGTTATATTGATTCTACGGGTAAGTTTATTATCAGCCCCCAGTTTCCCTCCACCTTCAACTTTTCCGAAGGAAGGGCGGGGGTTTTAGTCGGAAATAAACTTGGTTACATTGACTCAACCGGTAAGGTGGTGATTAAACCAATTTTTGATTTTATCTGGGACTTTAGGGAAGGTTTAGCCCGGGTGATGGTTAATAAGAAATGGGGTTATATTGACCGAAACGGTAAGTTTGTAATTAAGCCCCGTTTTGATGAGGGCTTTGATTTTTCGGAAAGTTTGGCCGCGGTTCGGGTGCAGGAGAAAGTTGGCTATATCGACAAAAAGGGGAAGTTTGTTATTAAGCCCAAGTTTAAGTCCTGCGGCGACTTTTCCGAAGGACTCGCCCCCGCCTTAGCGGATAGCCTCTGGGGTTATATTGATAAAAGTGGTGAGTTTAAGATTCAACCGAGTTTTGAAGTGGCCTACCCCTTCTTTCGGGGTTTGGCAAGAGTGCAAATGAAAGGGAAGATTGGTTATATTGATAAAAGGGGAAATTTTATCTGGGAACCAACAGAGTAGTTTGGTTAAAAGTTAGCAATTAGATTTGTTGGATATGGCAGGAGCAAGAGATACAAGGGTCGTAGGCCCGCACAATCATCTCCAATTCCAACTTTGCCTTTTCTTCTTCTACCGAAGAAAAGAATAAATTCTCCGCTGCCACCGTCAGGTGTTTTTCTATGGCATTATAATTTTGGGCGGTGGGGATAATTAAATCCGCATAAGTGCATAACCCGTCCTTAAACTCGTAATAATGGAAGAGACTACCCCGAGGCGCTTCTACCGCCCCGGCCCCTTTCCCCTCGCCTTTTTTGCTGTGTACAATACTTGGAGGTTTTTTAATTTTCAAAATTCTCTCGGTGGTCTTAATAATCTCCTCTAAGGTAAAAACGATTTCAATCGCCTGAGCCAAGTTATTATACAATGGGTTTCTAATCCAACTCAGGCTGTAGCATTTTTGAAGGGCCTCGTGAGCGGCACCGTGCAACCTCTCTCCTAAGAGATTCATTCGGGCAAGGGCACCCACCAGGTAAGGTCTTTCCCGATAGAGGGTCCTTTTAGCGGTGGAATGGGGATAAATCCGCTCTTTGATGGCAGTTCGGAATTCTTCCACGGTTCGGTCGTCCCCGTTAGAAATCATCACCGTATCGCCCCAAAAGCCGTACTCATCTGTTGTTGGTTTTAAGCACACGAAGAGCATTCCTTCTTCGGCATAGGTTGAGTAATGAAGGTTGCGTAAAAGTTCGGTGGTTCTTATCGCATCAGGTAGGAGTTTTTCCGCTCCGTCTCTTATCGATTTTATCTCTTCCTTATTTAAGAAACGACCAAAACCACCAATGGTTGGGTTCTCGCCGTGCATCATTCTTCCGGCAACTGTTTCCATCACATAATTACCAAATTTCTTCAAGCGGAGTCCGATGCCTACCTCTTCCGGATACTTTTCCGCTAAGGCAATCGCATCCGGATAGCCCAAAAAATCCGGAAGGGCGAGGAAGAAGATGTGGAGACTGTGACTTTCAATCATCTCCCCGTAATGCATCAGATTTCGCAAGAAAGTGACTTCAGGAGGGACCTTCACCGCCAAAATCTTTTCTAAGGCTCTAATCGCCGCGTAGCGGTGGGAGATGTTACAGATGGCACAAATCCGGGGTACGATATTTAATACCTCCGACGGTTCTTTTCCCAAAACCAAAGTTTCAAATAAACGAGGTCCTTCCGGGATTTCAAAACGCACTTCCTTCACCTTCCCTTTTAAAAGCCGGACATAGATATTGCCGTGCCCTTCAACCCGGGCTACACTATCAATTCTTATCTCCTTTCCTTCTCTCATTTTCCTCTTTTCACCTCTTTAATTTTGGCACCAAAGAAAAATCTCATTTTTTTGTCCAACTGGGGCTCATGATACTTCTTTTCCAATAGATGCTTTTCCCAGGAGGCAAAATTTCCGCCAGGAACGGGACCGAAACAACCAACGCAGGGAAGATTATCCTTTGGGCATCTTGCTAAACAGCCAGCGCGCGTTGCCGGACCAAGACAGGGGATGTCTTTTAAGAGGAGACACTCATTTTCCTGCCATTTACATTCCACACAAACCGGATAGGCAGGTAACTCAACGGGCAGATTTTTTAAGAGACGAGGGAAATTGAATAAGAATAACTGCGGAGAGATTGGACAACCGGGGATGAAATAGTCCACCGGCACAAAAGCCTCTAAGGGTTTTGATTCAAAGGCTTCCACAATCTTAAAATTTTTATTATAAACCGAACGGAATCTTTTGGAGAAGTTCGGCTTTCCGGTATACATCGCCTGCACACCGCCAAAAGTGGCACAGGTACCTAAGGCAACTAAAATCTTGCTTCGCTTGCGCAACTCTTTTAACTTCTCTTCCTGCTCGGTTGTAGTAATAGAACCTTCAATGAAAACGAGATCCATTAAGCCGTTATTCCCCTTTCGGATTTGGCTAGAGGCGAGGCGGAAACTTACCACCTCAACCGCTTTCAAAACATCTAAGAGATAATCCTCAGAATGGACTATAGTCAAAAGGTCTCCGGCACAACCGGTAAATTCAAAGAAACCGACTTTAGGCTTCATATTAAATCCTTCATATGTAAAACATCCCAATAGGTAAAGACTGGACCATCTAAACAGGTATAGATTGAGCCAATAACGCAGTGTCCGCATTTGCCCACCCCGCATTTCATTCTTCTTTCCAGGGTCATTAGAATCTGATGTTTAGGTATTTTTAGAGCGACCAATTTATCAATCACATAGCGATACATCACCGGTGGGCCGCAGACCGCGGCGTAACTCTTTTCTGGGTCAATTTCTTTTATAAACTTAAATAGTTCAGTAACAACTCCAATCTTTTCCGTCCAAGTTCCGGTATCATCTTTATCAACTGCCAATAGACAGTCCAGGTCTTCTCTCTCTTTTAACTCCAAAAACTCCCTTAAAAAGAGCATCTCTTTTGGTTGACGGGCGCCATAAAGGAAATAAATCTTACCGAACAAATCCCGATTGTCTAAGACATAGAGTAAAAGGGAACGTAAAGGAACTGCCCCTAAACCACCAACGACAATGATTAGGTCATGACCAATCATCTTCTCTACGGGAAAACCGTTACCGTAAGGTCCCCGAACTCCGATCACTTCGTTTTCCTTCAATTTGAATAACTCTGTCGTTAAAACCCCAATCTTTCGGATACCGAACTCTAAGAGTCCGGGACGAGAGGGGGAAGAAGAGATAGAAAAAGGTGCTTCTCCCGCCCCGAAGACCGAGACCATCATAAATTGTCCTGGTTTATAACGCAAGGTCAATGCCTTTTCCATCTCCACTGGTCGCACTTGAAAAAATCGGACATCTTCGGTTAGGTTATAGCGCCGGACAATGCGCATTGGGATTGGCTGATAGATATTATTACTATTCATTTAAGCAAAACTCCTTCGCCTTTTAATTTTTTTACCACTTCTAAGACATTAATATTTACTGGACAGGTGTCAATACACCTACCACAACCAACGCAGGCGGGTCGCCCAAATTCGGTGATGAAGGCTTTCAATTTATGGGTATACCATAATTTCACCCGAGAGGAACGTTTTTCCCGAAAGTTATGCCCCCCCGCAACTAAGGCGAAGTCTTTAAGCATACAGGAATCCCAATGTCTTTCCCGAATGCCGGCTTTTTCGCCAATCGGAAGATAATCTTGGACATTGAAACAGGGACAGGTGGGGCAGACCATAGAACAAGCACCGCAGGAAAGGCATTTCTCGCCCAACTCTTCCCAGATTGGCGCATCGTAACTCAATTCCATAATGTCGGGTAGCGCGGTTAAGTCCAGATGAAGTTGGTATTGGTTGTCGCGCCATTTCCGCCATTCAATATACTGGGTTAAATCCTTCTGGGTGATATTCTCATCAAAAAGGTCAAGCCGACTTCTCACCAAATCATCGCCAATGGAAGAACCCACCCAAACCAGATAATTGTCTCCTAACTCATTAAAGCCCAAATCAAAACCTTCTTCAATGAAATGGGTATTAGTAGAACGGGCAAAACACTTATCATCCGGAACGCAGGAAAGACCAATGATTACGGTCTTTTCCCGGGCCCTAATATAATAAGGGTCTGGGGTGCGCTCCTTAAATAACCGGTCTAAAATTAAAATACTATGGATTTCACAAGGGTGGAGACCAAAAATTATCCGCATCGGGATTTCTGCCGGAATTTCTTCGTAAAAATTTATCGGGTCAAATTTAAGAATCGGAAATCGAGGTGGGAGAAGAAATTTCTTCACTGGGATAATGGCTCTTAAAGCGGTAAGTTCTAATCGGGAAAAATCTGTTAATCTTTCGTAAATAAACTTATCACCCTTTTTTACCGGACCGTAGACTTCCCCAAATCTTTGAATTCCCTTCAGGAATTCAAACAAGTTTTCTTTCTTTAACTTTAAGGCTTTCATAAAAAGAAATTATAACAAATTCAGAGAAAAAATCAAGAGTAAGTTTCTCAGGTTAACAGATTAGTTTGGATAAATTTTTCTTCTCCCAAGTGACATAAAAGTCGCCTATCAAAAAAGGCCATTTTCTTTTGAGTTCTTTCTCCTCCAATAACTTACTCGCTTCCAAAATAAATCTGAAGTGAGCCCTACCACCGCCTCTCCTGCCACCCCCCTCCCCACCTCTTATCCATCGTTCCGGCTATCCTTTAAGGACTGATTTCTTTCCTAATTAAAGGCCTAATCTTATCCCTAATCTCTCCTCGGAAAAAAGGACCGGTTTTATCGCTAATTTTTTCTCTCCGGAAAAGCCCAAGAAAATTTCTAATCCTTTGCCTAATCCTTTGGCTAATTTGGGGAGTAAAAGTATTGGTAGTGAGGCATTAAGTTTTTTAAGGCGTGAACTATCATTGCGAAGTCTCGCCCAATGAAAAATATATTTGACAGATAAAGGATAAACCTTTATAATATTTTTATGAAAAGAATTTTTCTCCTGGTGTTCTTCCTCTCCTGCCTTCCGGAGCGAGATAACCCCTATGACCCCAATTCGGATTTTTTTCAGAAGAAGACCGTCCTTCTGGGTGTCTGTCAGAATCGGACCGGTGTCCCAATCCCAGATTGTTGGATAAAGATTTTACCAATTAGGGGAAATAACTCTTATCTGGCGAAAAGTGACGAGAGAGGAAGATACGAGATAAAGGATTGTCCCGCGGAAAGCATCTTGGTGATTGGGGAAAAGGAAGGTTTTGTCCCGGAATCGATTTATCGCTATCCTCAAGTTTATAAGTACGAGACTTTAAATTTTATTTTAGAAGGTTTGCCCAAATTTCTTAACTATGCCGTCTTCTCTTCTTTTGTCTCTCGTCATATCCCACGGGATTCGTGCGTTTTAAATTTGAGATGTGAATTGAGAGATGAAGAAGGGCAGGGGGATATCAACCAGGTATTCGGGATAATTGAGGGGCTTTCTGATACCTTGCCCTTATTTTTTAAGTCCGGTTTTACTTATGAGAATTTCTTTTTAGAAAAAAGCCTTTCCCAAAATCTTGAGGAGATTAGCGGTCGGAATCTTTATCTTGTCGCTTGGGATATCTTTGGTCATTATGCCCAATCCCCTCCCCTTCGACTCATCCGGGTGATTAGAAATCCGCCGGAACCAATTTCTCCGCTCGGTGGTGATAGTGTCTCTTGCCGTCCTTCCTTCTTTTGGCACCTTCCCCAATACCCCTTCTCTTATACCCAATTTTTGGAAATTTATTTGATCCGCCCCAATTTAGAACCAATCCTTTATTTACGGTATGATACTCTCTCGCCTGCTGATACCTCCTTTTTTCTATCCGAATCCTTAATCTCCGGTTATTACTATTGGCAGGTTGGGGCTAAGGATACTTATAATAATTGGGCAAAATCGGCGGAGGCGGTTTTCCGGGTTGGCATTCCGGAGAAATATGCGTTTTGAGTTAAATAGAGATCGGCTATCGGTTCTCCATCAAATCGCTACCACGATTAATTCCATTTTGGACTATAAGGAACTCTTAGAACGGATAATGGATTTGTGCCTTGAGGCCTTAAATGCGGAAAGGGGGGTGATTGTCTTAAAAGAAAAAGATGACTTTGTCCCGGTTACCGCTCGGGATAAAAGGTCCGGGGATTTAGCGGATATAAAAAGGATCTCGCGGAGTGTAATTGAAGAGGTACTAAGAACAGAAAAACCCATTCTTTTACATAACGCCTTAGAGAGTGAGTTTGGGGCGAAGGAGAGTGTTATTTTATCAAGGATTCAATCGGTTTTGGCTTGTCCCTTAAAGAAGCGGGATGCATTAATTGGGGCAATCTATTGTGATTCCCTCTCCCAAAAAGGTCTTTTCACCCAAGAGGATTTAGAATTCCTAATTGCCTTCTCTAATCTCTGCGCCATTGCCATTGAAAATGCCAGGTTTCGGGAGATGCTGCTGGATGAGAATCTATATCTCCGAAGGGAAATTGCCTCATTATATGCCTTTGAGAATATTATCGGTCAGAGTGAGAAGATGTTAGAAATTTTCTCCCTTCTGAGGAAGATTATCACTACCGATGTTAATGTCTTAATTTATGGGGAGTCCGGAACGGGAAAAGAACTGGTCGCTAAGGCGATCCACTATTCCAGCTGGCGTCGGAAGAAAAAATTTGTCCCAATCTATTGCGGTTCCTTACCAGAGAGTTTATTGGAATCCGAACTTTTTGGTTATAAAAAAGGAAGTTTTACCGGGGCCTTAAGTGATAAAAAGGGGCTGATTGAAGAGGCTGACGGGGGCACCCTCTTTTTGGATGAGGTGGTTGACATCCCCCTTTCCGTTCAGGCAAAAATCCTCCGCTTTTTACAAGAAGGAGAAATAAGGAGAATTGGAGAGGGTGAGCCGAGAAAGGTTGACTGTCGAATAATCGCCGCGAGCAATCGGGATTTGAAGGAAGAAATAAAGAAGAAAACCTTTCGGGAGGATTTATTCTATCGTCTCAATGTTCTAACAATTACCTTACCACCCCTCCGGGAGCGGGGGGAAGATAGCATCTTGCTGGCGAAATATTTTGTCGAGAAATACGGCGAGAAATTTAATAAGCCAATTCAAGGAATTAGCCCATCCGCCTTAAACTTAATTCGGACTTATCCTTGGCCGGGTAATGTCCGGGAATTAGAAAACGCCATTGCCCGGGCGGTCTCCTTAGCAGAAGGAGAGATAATTAAACCGGAGGATTTGAAATTAGAAATCTCAGCAAAGGAGGGGAAGCAGGATGAGAGTTTGAAGATGACTTTAAGAGCAACCGAGCGGGAAAAAATTATCGCCGCTATCCGGCGGTGCGGAGGAAATAAGTCCGAGGCGGCAAAGATATTGGGGATCTCCCGAAGGACTTTATATTATAAGATGGACGAGTTGGGCATTAAGGACGAGGACCTCTTCCGATGAGTTACCAACTTTTACCGAAAAGTTGTCTTTCCAAATACGAAATTGAAAAGACCCTCTCCCGTTCCCATTTTGCGACCGTCTATTTAGCGATTCAAAAACCATTAAACCGGAAGGTGATTATTAAAGTCATCGCCCCACAAATTACTCAAAGTGAAGGTGCAATAAAACGTTTTGAACGGGAGGCAAAAATTCTTTCCGAATTGGATGACCCGGGGTGACAAAAATTTATGACTTCGGTGAAGAAGAGGGGATGGCGTTCATTATCTCGGAGTTTGTGCCCGGGGAGACCTTAGAGGAGGTTTTAAATAAAAGAAAGAGATTGCCCACCGAAGAGGTCTTAAAAATTGGCAAAGGGATAGCGGATATTTTATCCCGAATTCATAAGAAAGGGATATTACATCGGGATATTAAGCCATCAAATGTTATTCTTAAAGAAGATGGTCAATTGAAACTTACCGATTTTGGACTTGCTCAATCATTCCGGATTGAAAAATTAACCGCCGATGGAGAGATTATTGGCACCCCCGCTTATATGTCACCGGAACAGATTTCGGGAAAGGCGATTGATCACCGTTCTGACCTCTTTTCCTTAGGGGTTCTCTTGTTTGAATTATTAACCGGAGAGAACCCTTTTCTCGCTTCGACCTTTACCGGGGTTTTGCATAAAATTCTTTATCAAAAGACGGATTTAAGTGGTTTGCCAAAGGAAGTGCGAGGTCTATTCGCCCGGCTGTTGGCAAAAGACCCCAATAAAAGGTTTTCTGCCGCGGAAGAAGTAAGACAAGCGATTAGTCTCATCCTAAAAGAACCAGTCAGTTTTCCTTTACCCCATCAAATCCTTCGCTTCCTTTGGCGGAAAGTTCTCTTTATTCTCTTAATTATCACATCCTTCCTCATATCCTTCCATTTTTTCCTCATTCAGCGGCGGCAAACTTTTTCCCCGGCGGAAGGGGAAAGGGGGATTCCTTTAGAGGTAATTGAGCCAACGATTGAAAAGCCGCCTCCTTCTCTTCCCCAGGAGGCAAAAAAAGACGAGATAAGAGAGAAAAAGGGAAAGGCTCCTTCTTCCCTTTTATCTTCTCCCATAAAGATGGATAGTGGATATTTAAGAATCCAGGTGGAACCTTGGGCAGATATTTATCTCGCGGATGCGTATCTTGGTCAGACCCCTTTCGCCTTTCCCATAAAATTACCATCAGGGAGTATAAAGATAAAGTTTAGCCATCCGGAATTTGGGACAATAGAGAAAGGGTTAGAAATTTTGCCTGATGAGACAATCCTTATCTTCTTTGACTTTAAGACCGTGCTTGGTGGGTTAAGGGTAATAGCCGAACCCTGGGGAAAGATTTATCTTGATGATAACGATAAAGGGGAAACACCAATGGGCATAATCTACCTGCCTCCGGGTCGGCACGAATTAAAGGTATTAAACCCCAATTTTCCCCCCTATGTTGAGACCTTAGAGATAAAATCTGGGGAAATTATAGAAAGAAGGATAAAATGGTAGTTTGGCACGATTTTTGCTTAAATATTAAGGAAATGAGAGATATGATTATTACCGCCTTAATTCTCCTCCTCTCCCTTTTCGGATTTTCCCAGGAATGGCATTACCGGAGGCAATTGAATTTCCCCCGCACCGGTCTTTCCTGTCAAGTAGTTAACGGTCGGATTTATGCCATTGGTGGTAAAACCGAAAGGCAAGTTTTGGGAATTTGTGAGGAATATGATCCGGTAAGGGATACTTGGGTGGTTAAGAGACCAATGCCCACCCCTCGTTATGGAGCGGTTTCTGGGGTCTGGGAGAATAAAATTTATGTGATTGGCGGCGATACCTCTCCGTTTTTTTCTTCTCCCACCAATGTCATTGAAGTTTATGACCCAGAAAGAGATACTTGGGAGAAGATAAATTCTTTCCTTCCTACTCCCCGTTCTGGGATTGGTGGTTGTGCCCTTGGTCCTTATATCTTTATTATGGGTGGATCAAAAAGAGGGGAGCATGTAACTGATACGGTTGAAGTTTATGATATCTTAGGAAATTCCTGGTTAATAAAGAAATCAATGATTACGCCCCGGATGCATTTTAGCGCGGTGGCGGAAGGAAAAGTTTATGCCCTTGGTGGTCTATATCAGGGACCAATTAGTTTATGCGAAGGCTATAATGATAGTCTCAATTTTTGGTATCCAATCAGAAGACTCCCTTGCCCTCGGTTTCTAGCCGCGGGCTGTGTCCATCAGGGAAAGATTTTTTTAATTGGTGGGATTACCAGCCAAGGGATACCATCCAATAAGGTAAGGTACTATATACCGGAAAGAGACTCCTGGGTAGAATACTCCCCACTCAATCGGGCAAGGGCGGGATTAGCCGCCTGCATCCTAAATGATGAAATTTATGCGATTGGTGGCGATAGTTCCGGATTCTCCTTAGGGATAACAGAAAAGACTCAACCTTCGGGAATAAGCGAAGAGAAGAGCGAAAAGATTATAGGGGAAAAATCCGAAACCTTTCTGATAGAGAAAAAAATCCTCTTGGAAGAAGGTTATGAGATATTCAATATCTTGGGTGAGAGGGTTTTAAGTAAAAAATTAAAAAGAGGGTTATATTTTCTTTGCCGGGAAAGGGGAAATATTAAAAGGAAGGTAATCATCTTTTAGACTAAAGGATGGGAATTCCATTTCTCCTTATTCTCTTGTTTGGCAACCTTTCTCTTCTAGATTCCCTTTATCAATCAGGTGATTATGCAGGGGTGCTAAAAGAAGGAGAGATAATTTTAATCCAAGAATTGAAAAAGGAAGAGAAGGTTACGGTATTAAAGATAATGGCATTCTCCGCAGTCGCTCTTAGTGAGGAAGAGAAGGCAAAGGGGTATTTTTCTTCCCTCCTCCAAATTGCTCCCAATTTCTCTTTAGATCCGATAAAAACCTCACCAAAAATTATGAGGGTATTTCAGGAAGCTCAGGCTGAGGTTCGAAAAAAGAGAAAGGAAGAAATTAGCCGTTCCCCATTAATCTACTTTTATCCCGGTTTCTTCCAATTAAAGGATGGGAAAAAATTTAAAGGATATCTACTCACCTCTTTGACAACAGTTTCGGCAGTAGGATTTTTAACTAGTGTTATCTTAACTCCAATTTTCCATCGCTCTTATTTAGAAAAGAGACTCCCTTCCGAGATTGAATCCGCTTACAACCTCTATAAATTCACCTATATCGCCCAACAAGTCTTTGGCATTACCCTCGGTTTCTCTTATGGCCTCCATCTCTTGGACCTCAAACTTTCTGAGTAATTTTTCTCTCATCTGGTAAAAATTTGCACATTTTTCCCTTGCCAATTAAGAAAAAACCCTCTCCCAATCAATCGAAAAAATTGGCACAATTTTTGCTTGTAATAAGTAATGATGAAAGAAACGGGAGGAAATATGAAAAAGCTTCTTACGAGCTTTTTAATCTTAGGATTAAGTTTTGCTTGGGCTAATGGTCTGGGAGCGATTTCCGGTATTGTTACCGATTCTCTGACGGGTGCACCAATTGCCGGAGCGACCGTTCGGGCAATGATGCAACATGGTAGTGGCGGGATGGCGGTGACGAATCAAAATGGTGAATATACCATTCAAAATCTAAGACCTGGCTTTTACCGCGTCACCGCCTCCGCACCCAATTACCTCTGTAAACATTATCCGGAATTGGTTGAGGTGGTTTCGGGTCAAACCACACCCAACATTAACTTTGCCTTAGTCCCTTATTCCCCTCCCCCGAGAAATGGTGGGATTTCTGGCTTAGTGACCGATTCAATTACTGGTGAGCCAATTCCTAATGCTTTAGTTCGGGCTTGCGGACCAACCTGCGGTCAAGGAAGAACTAATGAGAATGGCGAATACCTCATTGAAAATTTGGC
>JBDRVU010000002.1:0-41150 GCA_039802085.1 Caldifarciminota bacterium | reverse complement strand
CTCTTCCTTCCTAAGACGGGATGGGGAAATTCTTTTATCTCCCGAACGATACCGGAGATGGGTGAATGGACGGGCGAAGAAATTTTGCCTTCCCCGGCGCCAATCTTCTCCCCTCTTTTCACTTTATCTCCGGGTTTCACAATCGGGATGGAGGGATTGCCAGTGGGAATCACCTGGTGGAAAAAGATAGTAACCGATTTCGGCTCCGGCAATACTTCAATCGGACAATCCTTCGTCAACTTCTTAAAACCCTTGGGTTTTATGCCGCCAGGAAAAGTTAACTTCCTTCCAAACATAAAGACCTATTATAAATAAGAAACATCTCCTGTCAACAGGCACTGACTTTAATCCGAAGAGAACAATGACTTCTTCCGACCGCTTGCCAAGAACTATTGACAAAAATTATTTTTTTAATAAAATAGGGGTTAATATGAAGAGGTTTTATATGTTCCGGTTGGATTTTTTGATGGAGAAAAAACCAGCAGACTCAGTCTGGCGAGGCGAGGAAGCATTAGGGATATCTGCGAAGCGAGACTTCGCCAAAGGCGATGATGAAAATGAAAAAGCCTAGCCCGGATTTTTTAGGAGATATCCTAGAAGGTGCGGTTGATGGTATAGCGATTCTCGCCGGAGGCAAAATCATATTCCATAATCGCCGGCTGGAAGAAATGACTGGGTATTCGGCAAAGGAATTAGAGGGTATGCCTATCAATCGTTTGGTTTCGGAGAAGCATCTATCTCTTTTAAGTCCGGCATTTGATAAGTCTGCACACCACACTTTCCCCTTCCATTTAGAAGTAAAACTCTTCACTAAGGCAGGGAAAGAACTGGAATGTGAACTCTGGGTCTGTTCTTGTAAGGAGAACCAGGGGAAATCAATTTTTTATTTCCGAGACATCACCTTTTGGAAGGAAATTGAAAAGAGTCAAATTGATATTTTAGGTAAAGTTTCTCACGAGATCCTTTCGCCATTAGCCACGATAAAGGAGACGATTAGTATTATAAGAGAAAAAGGGAGTGGGAAGTTGGAGGATTATCTTTTACGTTTTCTATCTCTGGCGGAGGAAGAGGTGATAAGGTTAGAGCGCATCACCCGGAATTTGATTGATGTGACGAGGATTGTCCGGGGGAAGGTTTTTCCCAAACCCGACGAGGTTAAAATCAAGGATATTGTTAAGAAGGCAATATCCTCTCTCTCTTTTCTCCTGCAGAAGAAAAGGATTTATGTTGTAGAAGAAATTCCAAATTTTCTACCTTCCTTTTTAGCCGACCCTGACCAGCTCACCTCGGTCTTAATCAATCTTTTAGAGAATGCGATAAAATTTTCCCCAGAAGGAGAAAAGGTCATTATTAGAGTGCAGCTTCTTGATCAGGGAGATAAAAATATTTTAGGGCGCAGGTTACCACCTACTGAGAAATACCTTATGGTTTCGGTGATTGACTTCGGACCAGGGATTGTCGAAGAAGATAAGGATAAAATTTTTGAGATGTTTGAGCGCGGTCGCGCCCGGGAAGGAACTAAAGGAATTGGTATCGGCTTGACGATTGTTAAAGAGTTTATCCATCTTCATAAAGGGGAGATATGGGTTGAGAGTAAAAAGGGTAGTGGTGCTACTTTCAATTTTGTTATACCGTTAGTGAATCCGTCTTCCGCGAAGCGAGACTTCGCCAAAGGCGAGCTGGGAAAAGAGAATGAATACTGAACCGGCGACTAAGAAAAGAATTCTTCTGGTTGAGGATGAGGTAAATCTAAGGGAATTAATGAAGTTTCGCCTGGAAGAGGCCGGTTATGAAGTCTTAACCGCGGGTGATGGCCTTATGGCGGTTAGCTTAGCCCGGACCCAAAAACCGGATGTGATTCTTCTTGATTTAATGCTCCCCAAACTGGATGGCTATACTGTTTGCCGGCTCTTAAAGATGAATGACATAACTAAGGAGATACCGATAATTATGATTACTGCCCGGACTGGGTCTCAGGACCGAGAAAGAGGTCTTGAGATGGGTGCCGATGCTTATATTCCAAAGCCAGCGGATATGCCAACTCTATTGGCAAAGATTTCCGAAGTGACCAGGAAGGAGACAAAAAACGAGGCAGCGCCTTCCGCGGATGAACCAACCCCTCCGGATGAGAAGTAAGGTAAAAATTATCGGCTTGCTTTTCTACCCTTTCCTTTTTGCCTGTCCTCCAAATCCTTTTAGTAGGGTTGAAATCCCCAAGATAATATTCCCAAAAGGGGTGGAAAAACCAGAGAAGGTGAGAAGGATTAAAAAGGAGATGAGGAAAAATCTTGTCATCCTCTGTGATTTCTCGGATAATAGCCATACTTATTCCCCAGCCGATTTTAATAACCGGCTCTTTGGGGTAGGAAATTATTCTTTAAGGGATTATTATGAAGAAGTCTCTTATGGCAACCTCTTCTTAGAAGGGGTAGTTAGCCAGTGGCAGAGGATGGATAAGACCTATTCTTTTTATGTTGGGGATTCCTTTGGTGTCTTTCGTGATTTTCCTAATAATTCTCAGGGATTAGTTTATGACCTAATTCCCAAAATTGACCCGGAGGTGAATTTTCGGGATTTTGATAATGATGGTGATGGCTATGTTGATTGTCTGATTATTGTTCATGCCGGACCCGGAGCCGAAGAGACCGGTAATAAGAGAGACTTCTGGTCTCATAAGTGGCAACTTTCCGATAATTCTACGGGTTGCCCTGGTTCTTATCTAACCCAGGACGGTATCTCTATTGATGCCTACACTTTACAACCGGAGAAATTTGCTGATGGCAATTTAATGACGATCGGGGTTTTCGCCCACGAGTTGGGTCACATCTTAGGTCTTCCGGACCTTTACGATACCGACTATTCCAGTAATGGTTTAGGAATTTTCTGTCTGATGGCCGCGGGTAGTTGGGCAAGAAAGGACGGAGGTTCTCTTCCTGGTAGTTCACCGGTTCATCCAGTCTCTTGGTGTAAATATCTTCTTGGTTGGGTTTCTTTAGATTCCTTGCAAAAGGGTTATTTAGAAGAGAAACCAAATGCTACCTTACCGGCAGTCTGTGATTCTCCATTTGCCTATCGCCTTTTGGAAAACCCTCTTGGGGTGGATTGGTCTTTTGAAAATCCCGGCACCGGCGAATATTTTTTAGTGGAAAATCGCTATCGGCGAGGATTCGATTCTGGACTTCCTGGTTCCGGGCTTTTGATTTTACATATTGATGAAGGGAGGGCTGGTAATGATAACGAAAGAAATCCCCTCGTTGGTATCCTCCGACCGAAAAAGAGGGGTTTTTCTCTCCCCTCTTCTTCCTGGGGAGATGAGAGCGATTTATGGAAGGATGATACCGCTGGTCTTACGGAATGGACAATCCCCAACTCCGATTTTTATTCAGGTCTCCCTTCTGGTGTTCGGGTAAGAAATATCTCATCGGCGGGTGAGGCGATGAGCGCGGATTTAGCAATTTCCCCAATCCTTTTGGGAAAGTTTTATGCCTATCCTAACCCTTTCTTGAAAAAAGATAACCAAGAATTAAAAATCTATTACTGCCCTTCGGATACGGAAAGGATAAGAGAAAAGCCACCCTTTAAGGTACACATTTATACTCTTTCCGGTGAGCATGTAAAGACGATTGAAGGGGTAGCGGAGAAGAGGACCGCCTACTGGGATTTAAAGAACTCTCGGGGGAGAGAGGTGGCGGGTGGTCTCTATTTTTATATTATTGAAGTCTCCGGAGAGAGGCGTCGGGGATTTTTAAGTGTGGCGAAATAATGTTTAACTTTAAGGGAAAGAAGATAATTGTCACTGGTGCCGGTTCCGGAATTGGAAAGGTGATTGCTAAGAAATTTGCCGAGGGTGGTGGTTTAATTGCGGTCTGCGACATCAATCCCGAAGCGGCAAACCTTACCCTAAAAGAGATTGAAATTATCGGAGGTAAAGGTTTAGCCTATCCGGTTGATGTTAGTAATTTTTTAGAAGTAGAAAAATTGGTTGAACAGATTGCGAAGAGTTTCGGCGGGATTGAGATTTTAGTCAATAATGCCGGCATTACTCGGGATAACCTATTGCTCCGAATGAAGGAAGATGATTTTGATAAAGTGATAGCGGTGAATTTAAAAGGGACCTTTAACTTTACCCGGGCGGTCTTAAAATATCTCCTAAGAGAGAAATGGGGAAGGATAATTAATATCTCTTCGGTGATTGGAGAGATGGGTAATCCCGGACAGGCAAATTATGCCGCGGCGAAAGCAGGAATAATCGGTTTTACCAAATCAGTAGCGAAGGAGGTTGCTTCCCGAAATATTACGGTCAATTGTATCGCTCCCGGTTTCATTTTAACACCGATGACTAATTCTTTGCCTCCGGAGATTAAAGAAAGATACATTAAAAATATCCCACTCGGGCGACCAGGCACACCGGAGGAGGTAGCTAACCTCTGCCTCTTTTTGGCTTCGGATTTTGCCTCTTACATCACCGCTCAGGTGATCCGGATTGACGGCGGGATGTTCTAAATCTTAGTGAGAAATAAAGCAAAACTACTCTTTATTCTCTACTTCTCCCTTAGTAGTTTCACTTATGCCTTTAAGTTTTGCGTCTTGGGTGATAGAACCCCTCTTGGCGCGCCGGAGACATTTGAGACGGTCTTAAAAGAAATTAAACTCCTGAAGCCGGACTTTATTATCCATTTAGGAAACCTGATTAAAGGTAAGGGCGCTGATACCTTGGTAATAAAAAGGGAGTGGGAGAATATCCAAAGGACCTTTTCCCGATTAGGAATCCCTTATTATCTTTGCCCGGGGAGCGAAGATATTTGGGATGAAAAGTCAGAAGAGATTTATCTTCGATATTTTAATAAGACTTACTATTCCTTTAACTACGATAATTGTCATTTTGTCATTTTAGACTTTTCCCGTTTTACTAAATATACAGATGTGCCTAAAGAGATGATTGACTGGTTAAGAGAAGATTTGTCCCTTTCTCGACGGGCGAGATATACCTTTATTTTCGCTCATCGCTCTTACTGGCGGCTTCTGAAAGAAAAGTGGGGTCTGCATAAAATCCTTTCCCAATTGGGCGTTGACTATTTCTTTTCCGCTCACGACGGCTTTTATACCTTTTACCAGATGGATAGTGTAAGATATTTTCAAGTTGGACCAACCGGGGCAAAATTGAAGGGAATAACCGAAGAAAAAAGAGGGGCATTTCCTAATTATCTCTTAGGGGAAGTTACTAAGAAGAGAGTAGATATCTTGGTAATCAAACCGGGTTCAATCTTTGCCCCGGAGGTTGTTAGTCTGAAAGAGATGGAGGAAGAGAGTTTAACCTCAGAGCGCATCAGCATCTCTCCTTTTACCAAAAGCAATCCAGAAGTGAACGTGGGTATAGAAAATCCCTACTCTTATGAAATAAAGGGGGAGATAAAATGGGAAACTTATGCTTGGGATATTGCTCCACCCAAGGCGAAGTTTTATCTCTCACCCAGAGGTAAGGGCTTTTTCCCTTTCTCGGTTTCCTTAAAAGAAGAAATTTTTCCCCTACCAGAATTAATCTTCTCTTATGAAAGAGAAGGGAAGGAAGAGGTAATCAAAAAGCTCTTGCCCTTAAAAAGGGAGATTTCTCTCAATAAAATTAACCCAAAAATTGATGGCGAACTGAAGGAATGGCAGGGCGGTATTATTCAGTTTAGCGATGAGAAAGGTAAGAAGGCAAAATTAAAATCCACCCTATTTTTAGGTTATGATTCTTCAAATATCTATATTGCCCTCTTAAATTATGAGCAGAAGATAAAAACTCGGGTACGAGAAAGGGATGGACTAATCAAGGAAGATGATTTCGTCTCAGTCCTTTTTAGTCCTCAACCCGATACCATCTACGAAATCTCCTTTAACCCCCTCGGTTTTATTCTGGATTGGTGCTACATCCGAGAAAAGGGAAAATATCGCCGGAGAGCCTGGGATGGAAAGTACGAGATAAAGACCGTGGTCGGGGAAAAATATTGGCAGGCGGAAATCTCTTTACCGTTTTCCAATTTTAACACCGGAGAAAGAAAAGAGATAGGCTTTAATCTCTATCGCTACTCTCCGGATGATTCCCTATCCCTATTTTTTCAACCACCCCTTTCGGAAACCTTCAAACCGGACGGAGAAAATTTAGGGCGATTATTACTAAAATAGGTTCTTAGAAAGAACCCATCTTAAAAGATGAAGCGATTTTTCTCTATTTCTCTTTTAATGGTGATAATTATTATCGTCTCTTTAAGGGCAATAAAGATTCTTTTCCCTTCGGACCGAGAGATTATCTTTCGTTTAGTGGAAAAAGGGAGAGGGGCAATAGAAAAAAGAGAATTGAAGACAATTACGGAGCTCTTATCTTTTGATTATCTTGACGCCTGGGGCCATGACTATTACGGTCTAATATCTTTTTTCCGGCAGAATTTTCAATTATACGACGAGATAAGGGTATTTTTACCATTTCGGAAATTAAATGTAGAAAAACCATTTGCCCGATGCAGTCTTTATGTTCGGGTATTGGGAAAAGAAAGAAATTATGGCGAGGAATTACTTTATGCCTCGCCTCTCGTTATCTATCTGATAAAGGAAGATAATCACTGGTATATAATTTCGGCTTCTGAATAAAAATAAAAAAAGGGGCCAAAGCCCCTTTTTTTATCAGAAGTGCCAGAATTAGTTTAGGCACCCCCTTAGCACTTGAGAGACCCTACCTATTTAGGTAGCAAAAATCGTGCCAAATCCATAATTAAAATAAATCATTAAAAATCAAATACTTATAAAATTGACTATTTGCTTTTAATCCAAAATGCCAAAATTTTTGGCATAGATGCCAATTTTTTTTGCATTATTAGACAAAATAATTCGGATTTGCCTTAAATAAAAACCAAATACCTCACTACCCGTCTCTCTATTCCCAAAAATAGAGAAGGGATGGGGCAGGAAAAGAGGTTTTTTATTAGACCGTTTCTTGGAGAGTAAATTAGGGAGGAGAGGAGACCTTTTTTGAGAAGAGAAATTAGGGAGAAGATTAGACCTTTAATTAAGGGAAAAATCGGTCCGGAAAGTAGGGGAGGGAACTGAGAGAAGAGGTGGGGTAGGGGGTGGTGTGGGAGGCGGTGGTAGGGTTCACCTTAAATCTACCCCAAAAGTAGATAAGTTATTGAAGATAAAAAACTTGAAAAGAAATATCCTTTTATTAATAGGCGACATAAAAGTCGCCTACTTTTATGACGGCTCATTCACTAAACTATAAGTTAATAAACACTTCTTACAAAAGACTAATCATAGTTGACAAGAAGGCAATTTATTATTATTATTAGATATGGTCAAAAAAATAAAAAAAGAAGAGAAAAAGAGAGAATCGCGGCGATTACCTAATATCTCCTTTAAAAAGAAGAATTATCTTTTGTTGCTTTTGGCGATTATTGTAATTATTGCGGGTTTTGTTTTCTTGGGAAGGGGTTCTATCACCTTGGCGCCGATTCTTTTAGTTATTGGTTATTGTGTTCTGGTACCTTTGGCAATTTTGTTAAAATAGTTAATAAACCACAATGAAATTGCACCATATTATTGAAGCCCAACAATTTTCCCGGAAAGTCCTTGAGGAGATTTTTTCTGTTGCCGAGGAGATGGAAGAGATAGCTAAAAAAGGGGGGGCAAGAATTCTCCCCGGCAAGGTGATGGCAACTTTATTTTATGAACCTTCTACCAGAACTCGGCTTTCTTTTGAATCCGCGATGCGCCGATTGGGTGGTGAGGTAGTTTCTACTGAGGACGCTAAACAGTTTTCCTCCGCGGCGAAAGGGGAATCCTTAGAGGATACAATTCGGGTGGTTGGTGGCTATGTGGATATTATCGTTATCCGTCACTATGAGAGCGGTTCAGCAAAAAGGGCAGCGGAGGTTTCTCCGGTACCAATCATTAATGCTGGGGATGGACCAGGCCAGCATCCCACCCAGGCCCTTTTAGACCTTTGGACAATTAAGAAAGAGATTGGTTATCTGGATGGTTTAAAGATTGCGCTGGTGGGCGATTTAGCCCACGGGCGCACTGTTCGCTCTCTTTCCTATCTTTTAACAAAGTACAAAGATGTGACAATCTACTTTGTTGCCCCGGAAGTAGTTAGAATGCGGGAGGATATCAAAGATTACCTCAAAAGGTACAAGGTAGTCTTTTGGGAGGAAGAAGATTTATTAAGGGTTGCTCCAAAGGTTGATGTGATCTATGCCACTCGGATTCAAAAGGAGCGGTTTGGGGAGAAAATAGAAGATTACGAAAAGGCAAAAGACCGTTATATCATTGACGCGAATATTTTGAAAGTGATGAAAGAGAAGGCAATTATTATGCATCCTCTACCTCGGGTCTCGGAAATAAGGCCAGAGGTTGATCAGGATAAAAGAGCAGCTTATTTCCGCCAAGCCCAGAATGGCCTTTATATTCGGATGGCACTCCTAAAAATGATTCTGGCCGGTTGAGGTGGAATTACTAATTAAAAATGGCCGGGTATTAGACCCTTTCTCTAATTTAGACCAAACCCTTGACCTGCTTATTACTGAAAATAAAATCGCCAGTATTGCTCCGGAAATTGAACTAAAAAAAGGGAAGATAATTGATGCCGCCAATAAAATTGTTGTCCCCGGTTTAATTGATATTCATGTCCACGCCCGGGAGCCGGGCCAAAGGTACAAAGAGACAATAAGCAGTGTCTCCCGAGCCGCAGCAAGTGGGGGTTTTACTACTATCGTCTGTGCTCCCAACACTTTTCCTCCAATTGATTCACCCAAAAGGGTGAAAAATCTCCTCCGTCTCGCCCAAAGGAGAAGTTTTGTCAATTTTTATACCTACGCTTGTATCACCAAAGGTATGAAAGGAAAGGAAGTGGTCAATGTGAAAGGGGTAGTGAAAGAAGGGGCATCAGGTCTTACCGATGATGGTTTTCCGGTTAGGGATATGAAGGTGATGAGAAAGGCGGCGAAAGCGGTGAGGGAATTTAATATCCCGATTTGTCTCCATTGTGAAGAAACCCCTCCCCTTCCGAATAAGCCTTTAGAGGCAAAATATATCCGGGCGTATCTCCAATTTGTTTTAAGCAAAATCCCTTTCCATTGCCATTTTTTCCACATTACTTTGGCGGAATCGGTTGATTTGATTGCCGAGGCAAAGAGGAAAGGTCTATCTTGCTCCGCGGAAGTAGCTCCGCACCATTTTACCCTCTCGGAAAGGGATATAAAAAGGGTTGAAGGAAAGATTGACCCAAACTTTTTGGTCAATCCCCCTTTACGTTCTCCGGATGATGTGCAGGCGATAAAAGAAGGGTTAAAAAATAATATCATTGATGTTATCGCCAGTGACCACGCCCCTCATACCAAAAGGGAGAAAAACTCTGCCAAGCCGCCTTATGGTATTATTGGGCTTGAGACAACTCTCGGAATTGTCTTAACTCATTTGGTTGAGCCAGGAGTTCTTTCCCTCAAAGAGGCGATTCGGAAGATGACTTATACCCCGGCGAAAATCTTGGGAATAAAAGGTGGCAGGTTAGCGATTGGTTTTCCAGCAGATATCACAATCATTGACCCAGAGGGAGAGTGGACGGTAGATCCAAGGGAATTTAAGTCAAAGGGGAGGAATTGTCCTTTTGCTGGTTGGAGATTGAAAGGGAGGGCGGTGATGACGATTGTTAGGGGGAAGATAGTAATGAGCCGGATGCGAGGGATTAGGGGACGGTTATGACGGAGGTTCTCTTTTTGCGATAGATTTTCCCTATCGGCTCTAATTGCTTGGAGATATTTTTATCTTATCAGCCGAGACCTCGGCGGATTGCGATAGTCCTCAACAACCTTCTTCTTGAGTGCAATAGGCGAGAATGGAGATTTTAAGATAGGCTACTTCGTCGCTATTTATACCAGGAAGATTTTGCCCTAATTCATTTTTAATATCTAATGAGAATTCCTGCCAACCGGAAGCGGATGTTTTATAGAGATGGGTAGTGGAAGCGTTTTGCCACTCCCCGAAATTAGAGGTAGAATAATAAAAATAGGTGGCACCGAGTCTTCTTTGGGAATGATTTAGATATTCAATCACCACCGCAGCGGCAGCAGCATAATCCCCTTCGTTGGTGTTAGCGGAAAACTTTGCCTGAAAAGAGAGGGAAGAGGCAAGGTTAGAAATCCTTACAATTTGATAGAGTTGGGCATAACCGCAGAGGTCTTTATTGACCCGAGCGTAGTATTCCTCCCCCTCCTTCACCCTTTTTATTTCATAACCCCCAGCATAATTTTCTACCTTCTTTTGCCAGCCAATGGTTAAATCCTCATCGAAATCGCCATTAACCAAATCCGAATTAAAGCCTCCAGTTCGCTTCTTATAACACTTAGAACAGAAGAGAAAAAGGAGAAGAAGGGAGATAAAGATTCTTTTCATCGGACAATGAAAATCTTCTTTTCCCTCTTCTTTTCTTGGGATTTGATATTTAAGAAATAAACCCCCGAAGGAAGTTTTATTCGGGTAAGGTTAATACCTTCTCCTTCCCAAATCTTAATTCCGGAGGCGTTATAAATTTCTAGGCGTTCGTTATCAAAGTCTATCTTTGATTTGATTGCTTCGGCTAAACCAGAGGGTCGGACAAAAAAGATACCTTCTGTTTTATCATTAAGTGGATTTTTATCATCGGCATAGGCGGTGGAACATTTTGCCAGAAACTGCCCGGTATCGCTTGCCAGCCAGGTTGAGTCAAATACCAAATCAAATTCCCGGCCTGCGGCGAGGTTTATTCTCTTCGTGGTCTGCCATCCACCAATCCAAAAATGGCAGTCAAACTGGACGGGTAAATTGCCGAAGTTTTTAATTTTTGCTTTCGGTTGAATCGCCCGGCCCGGAGGAATAGTCCCAACTGGTTCTAATATCTCTAAGACCCCAACATCCCGGACCAAAACTAATATCCGACCAGTTTTGGAGTTATTGGCAACCCTTTCGTCACCCTCCAAAGCCAGGGTGCAGATATAGTTTTGATAACCGCGGGAAAGTAAGGTACAAGGGGAGAACTCCTGGAGGAAGGAATCGTTGGGCGAAAGGGTTAAGTTTCTTTGGTTGGTATAAGAATCACCAATCCGGAAGATAGCATCAAATGTCTCGTTCTGTCTTCCGTAGTTTTTTATCCAGGCTTTTGGGATGAAAGAGGAGCCGGTATCACAAGAACCGGGCACACCAACAATAGAAACGACGCCAACATCTCTTAAAATCCGGCAGTCAACATCATAATCAAAGATTAGGGCACCAGAGGAGAATTCCCAATTGCAAACTACAGGAATTAGGGCAAAGTGCTCTCTGTCTCCCCAATTAAAGGAATCCCGACCAGCACCGGTGAGGGAATCAAGGCGCATTTCATAGAGATCGCTACTACCTGGTTTATAGCCAACGACCCAGAGTCGCCACTTATATCCATCTTCTCCATTAAAGTTAATAGTTAATTTGCCACCGCCATTCCTCAATTGGATAAAATCACAACCACCTGGAGCAAAGGGTGGGCGGGGATCTTCAGTTCCCCAAGCCGGATATTCGGAAATGGTTCTTAAAAGGTAAGATGTTGGCCAGAGATTACCTTCCTTAAAATAGCGGGAGGTATCGGCTCGAATCCCAACGAAATAGCGCCAGAGGGCATAATCTCTTAAAGCGGTCCTTAAATTGGAAGAATAATAAGCCCGAAGGACTGAATCAATGGCAAAAAGGGTATTCTCACCTCCAATTTCCCCCATATTCTCCCAAACCCGGCGCGGACAAATTATATCATATTTATCTTCTAAGAACATAAACCAGATACCACCGGCATAAAGATAAAGGTTCTCGACCGAAGTGATAGAATAGTCAGGATTGCCTAAGGGGTTAGGCGAGGTGCTTAAATAACTGATATAATCATTTATCTCTTCATAGCAACAATCTTCCATCCAGACCGCGGTATTCTCATAGATAAAGTTCATCTCCCGGGCACTATAACGAAATTGGGAGGCATGGCTAAATTCATGGGAGCAAACAATTTTTAAGAAGTTGCCTAAACCAAGACCGTTATCCACACCAATCCAACTACTTGCGCCATTGGGATAAGGTTCCGAATACCAGGCTTCGGTTACACACCAACCACCAACCCCAGAAGGTAGGTCATAGATGTAGATATCATAGCGGTCATCGCCACCCTGACTGTAATCTGGTGGTGGGGGTGCCCAACCCATGGTATCAATCTGTTTATGCCAAGAGAATTCACAATAGTTGGCAACCGCTCGGGCATAGGCAGTATCGCACCGGTTTTGACCATAAAGGGTATAATGAATGCGGAAATGTTCGGTTTCAATGATTGATTCCGGTGTCAGGTCTGGTCTTTGGAAAGGACTTTTGCTTAGGAACTGTTTTAAGGCGAAAAGCGTTCCACACCAATTATCCTTTTCTTGGGCAAAAAGAAAAGAGAGTAAAAAGACAAAAAGCAATAGGAATCTTTTTTTCATGAATAATTATAAAAGAAATTATCTTTTCGTCAAACCGATTAGCGCTGGTGGAGAAAGAGACTAATAATCTCCTACTTCTTTCTTATAGGCATCGCAAAGTTTTTTACCCCAGTTATCCAGGGCGGTTAATTTCCCGAAGAAAAATCTTAATACCGGAGGTTCATCGGTAAACTTTAACCCTTTCACCAAATCCCGATGTTGATAAAGCCAACAGATGCGGTCAACTCCATATTCAATATGGGAGACAGTATAAACCCTTCTCGGTAAAGCGATTCTGGTCAATTCTAAATCCGCCATTATCTCCTTTCCGGTTTCTTTATCGCGGTCCGTAGAGATTGTTCCTCTTTCCATCGTTCGGATACCGGAGGCGAGATAAATTGCGGCGGCTAATGCCCCGGCCGGGTATTGTTCTTGGGGAATGTGGGGAACGAATAGTTTAGCATCAAGATGGCAGGCAAGGCCACCGGGTGGTGTGACAACAGGAATATTATACTCCAAGAGTCTTTTGGCAAAATATTTCACCTGCTCAATTGCGCAACCAGCAACATCTTCTGCGGTCATCTCCCGCATACCAATCGCCATTGCCTCAACCTCTTTCACCGACATACCACCGTAGGTTAAAAATCCTTCATAGACGGGCAACCAGTCGCGCATTGCCAGATAAAATTTCTCATTGTTGGTGGCAATTAGACCACCGCGGACACAAGTATTCTTCCGGGCGCTCATATAATAGATATCCGGATAAGTACACATCTCCTTCACAATTTCGGCTACTGACTTGTGCTCATAACCTTTTTCTCGCTGTTTTATTAAGTAGGCATTTTCGCAAATCAAAGAGCCATCCAGAACTAAAAGGAGGCCATTCTCCTGGCAGATTTTCTTAACCTCCCGCAAGTTCTCCATTGAGAAGGGCTGGCCACCCATCAGATTGGCGGTTGCCTCCATCCGGACATAGGCAATTTTATCCCGACCGTATTTCTTAATCACATCCCGCAATTTATTAATATCGATATTCCCCTTAAATAGATGAGTGCTTTTGGTATTCAATGCCTCATCGTTATAAATCTCTAAAACTGTTCCTCCTAAGAGTTCAATATGGGCACGGGTGGTAGTGAAATGGTAATTGGTGGGAACAACCTGTCCGGGTTTTAAGAAGACCTTGTCAATTAAGTGTTCCGCGGCTCGCCCCTGGTGCGCGGGAAAGGCATACTTATAACCAAGAACCGCTGAGACCGCATCCAAGAGTTTATAATAACTGGCGCCACCAGCATAGGCATCATCCGCCACAATCATTCCCGCTAATTGGTTGTCGGACATGGCATTTACCCCGGAATCGGTGAGCATATCTAAGAAGATATCCTTTGTGCGCAAAAGAAAGGTATTATAGCCTGCTTCTTCCATTGCCGCAAGCCTCCGGTCGACCGAGGGTAGTTCTAACTTCTGGACAATTCTTACCCGATGACCTTCAATCGGGATTTCTTTATTGCTGGTTAATTTAATCCGCATTATCTCCTCCATTTATTTCGGAAATTATAAAGATAATAAAAGTTTAGCATCTTTTTAGGTAATAATATAAAGGAAAATTAAGCTATGTCAACATTGACATTGACGAAAGGTTTGGTTATGCTTACAAAATAAATTACTAATGGAAAAGGAATATTTGGATTTTGAAAAGCCCCTCCAGGATTTGGAAGGGAAACTCCGGGAACTATTAGAACTCGGGATTGATGACAAAAGGGTTTCGGAGATAAAAGATAATATCGTTAAGATGAAGCAGAAGATTTATAGTAACCTCACCCATTGGCAAAGGGTTCTTTTAGCGCGGCATCCTTCCCGGCCTTATACCTTGGATTATCTTTCCCGGATTACGGAAGATTTTATAGAATTAGCCGGCGACCGGCGCTACGGCAATGATAAGGCAATTGTTAGTGGTTTCGGAAGGATAGAAGGAGAGAGGGTTTGCATCTGCGGTCATCAGAAAGGAAGGACAACGAAGGAGAAGTTGGAAAGAAATTTTGGCATGCCCCACCCGGAAGGTTATCGGAAGGCTCTTCGGGTGATGAAACTGGCGGAGAAATTTAACCTTCCAATTGTCACATTCATTGATACCCCGGGTGCCTTTCCGGGTGTTGGGGCAGAAGAGAGGGGACAGGCCGAGGCGATTGCTCGTAATCTCTTTTTGATGGGGCAACTCACGGTGCCAATTATCTGTGTTGTGATTGGTGAGGGAGGGTCGGGTGGTGCTTTAGCATTAGGGGTTGGCGACCGGATTTTAGCCTTAGAAAATGCTATCTATTCGGTAATCTCTCCTGAAGGCTGTGCCTCAATTCTCTGGCGGGATGGTAGCAAAGCACCGGAGGCGGCGGCGGTCTTAAAGATGACCGCCTATGAGTTGAAGGAATTTGGGCTTGTTGATGAGATAATTCCCGAACCTCTGGGTGGTGCTCATCAGGATTGGGATGCGGCAGCGAAATTGGTGAAAGAGGCGATTAAGAGAAACTTTCTTCTTTTACGCGGGATTCCTAAAGAGGAACTAGTTGCCCGACGCCGAGAAAAGTTTGCCCGGATGGGGGTCTTCCAGGAATGAAAGTCGGCTATTGCGGATTGATTGGAAAACCGAATGTCGGGAAGTCAACGATTCTTAATGCCCTACTCAAATACAAATTGTCCGCCATCTCCCCCAAGCCCCAGACCACCCGGCATCGGATTTTGGGCATCCTAACGGAGGATGACTACCAGGTTCTATTCTTAGATTCCCCAGGGATTTTGACTCCAAAATATCCTTTACAAGAATTGATGATAAAAGAGATTGAAGGGATAATTGACGATTCCGACCTACTTCTCTTTATCGCTTCAGCAGACGGTCCACCGGATGAAGAGGAGGAAAAGGTTTTGAGAAGATTAATTACAGAAAAGAAGCCGACGATAATTGTCATCAACAAGATTGACTTAGTGCCCAAGGATTCCCTTTTACCAATAATGGCTGATTATCAGGAGATGGGTTTTGAGGATATCTATCCCATTTCCGCCTTGCATTTGATTGGCTTAGAAGAGTTAAAGAAAGGAATTGTGGCGAGACTTCCTGAAGGGGTACCTTATTATCCGCCAGAAGAGATTTCGGATAGGTCGGAAAGGTTTTTTGTTGCGGAGGCAATAAAAGAGGCGATATTCACCCTCTATGGGGAAGAAATCCCTTATGCCACAACCGTGGAGATTGATGAGTTCAAAGAGAGAGAAAGAGGGAAAGATTACATCCGGGCGATAATCTATGTGGAGAAGCCATCCCAAAAGAAAATTATTATTGGGGAAGGGGGGAAGGCGATAAAGAAGTTGGGAAGTTTGGCAAGGAAGAATATTGAGACATTTTTGCATAAAGGGGTCTATTTGGAACTTTGGGTGAAAGTCCAAGAGGGCTGGCGCAAGGATATAAATTTTATCAAAGAGAAGGTCTATCGGGAGTAACCCCTTAATCCTCATCGCCTAAAACACAGAGATGCTAGTTGATATTGACAAATTAGAATTAAATTTTATAATATTATGGAAAACTAAATGGGAGATAGGGGATTAAAGATGGTCAAAGGATTTTATCTTAAGGGTGAAAAACAAAAGGGAGGGAATATGCTTAAAAATATAATTTTGATATTAGTTATGTTTATATTAACAGAAACCTCTTTTGCCTTCAATTATTCAAAATATCCTCGGATTAAAGAGAAAAAGGGGAGAGGCGATTTAATAGAGATAAAAAGAAAGACAAAGGATAGAAGGTATAAAAGAGACGGACACCAAAAAACGATAACAACGAATTTTACCCAAGCCGATTCCTTAAACTGCCGACTAGTAGGAAGGTTAGAATATCCCCAGTGGGATTTAGATATGGTTACCTGCCTTACCGAGGGTAATTACGCCTATGTTGGGGGTTATTCGGAACCGCAAGGCTGGTTAATAATCCTTGATATTTCGGATACCTCTAATCTCAGAAAGATTGGTGAGGTTAGAACCTATCTTCGTATGATACCGAGTCTTGCCAAATCCGGAAATTATCTTTTTGCGGTTGGTGATGATAAACTGAAAGTAATTGATGTGGAAAATTCTCAGAATCCCAATGTCGTAGGGTCTTTATCCTTCCAAGGTGATTGGGTTTACGATATAGCAATTCAGGGTCTTTATGCCTATCTCGGCAATCAGAGTGGATTAAGAGTTATAGATATCTCCAACCCCAGAAATCTAACGACGATTGGCTACTTACCATTATCTCCGGAATGCCGGCAGGTTTCAGTTTTTGGCGATTTTGCCTACGCGGTCATCGGCTGGCAGAAATTGGGAATTATTGACATTTCCAATCCGAGGTCTCCCCGATGGCGAGGCGAAATTGTCTTGGAAAGAGAGATAGAAGATGTGGTGGTGAGGGAGAATTACGCCTATGCCGTAGGGGAAGGGTTTTGGGTGATTGATATCTCAGACCCCCAAAATCCGGTCCCAGTGGCATATCTTGATGGAGAAATATGGAGCACAACTATTAAACTTTCGGGAGATTATGCCTATTCAGTCGGCGATGGGCTTTTCATCATTAATATCTCTAACCCCTTAAATCCATCTCTGGCATGCCAATTTTGGGCTTGCTATGCAGAAGAAGGCAATGCCCTTTCGGTCCAAGGTAGGACGGTTTATAATGTCGATGGGGAGAATTTCTATGTTATTGACTGCTCGGATTTTGGGCCACCGGTAGTTGGGAGATGCGGTAGTTGGATAAGCGAAGGAGTGTTTGTGAAAGATACCATCGGTTATGTGGTAACCTCATTAGAAGGACTTCGCATTATCAATCTCGCTAATTCAACTACCCCTTTTGAAATTGGTCACTATGATTCACTTTATTTCCCCCACAATGTATATGTCAAAGATTCTCTCGCCTTCGTGGCGGACGGTTACGGAGGGCTTCGCATCATAAATGTTGCCGACCCAGAAAATCCATTTGAAGTGGGTTTTTGTGAAACAACCGGATATGTTACTGACGTTTATGTTAAAGATACCTTCGCTTATATTCTCAATCACACCCTTGAGATAATTAATGTCTCTGACCCCACAAATCCTTACGAAGTCGCCCATTGCACTCTCCCGGGATTACTTTTTAATCTCTATATCAAAGATACTTTCGCTTATGTAGCAAGCGGCGAAAGTGGACTCCGCATTGTGGACATCTCAGAGCCAGAAAGTCCCTTTGAAGTTGGGTTTTATCCCTCTTATACTTATGATGTCTTTGTTATAGACACCTTCGCTTATTTGAGTGGCTGTGTAGATTTTCGCGTCTTAAATGTCTCAGACCCAAGAAATCCTTTTGAAGTTAGTCATTACGATAGATTAATTTTTACCCATAGTGTGTATGTTAAAGATACCTTAGCTTATGTAGCTGTTAATTCTAGGGGTCTTTACATCATAAATGTTGCTAATCCCTTGACCCTTTTTTTGGTGGGAAGGGTTGGGACTACGGCATTGGATGTGTGGGTTAGCGGTAATTATGCTTATTGTGGTGGCCACGGACTAAATGTAATAGACATCTCCGACCCAACCGGTGGGATTTACATCGCTAGTGATTATGAAGGGGAAGAAAGAGAAAAAAACCGAGTTTATAACATAGCAATCTCTGATTCTTATGCTTGTCTTGCCTCCGATTCCGGACTTCAGGTGGTTGACATCTCCATCCCTGAGAACCCAAGAAGTATCGGAACTTACCGGGTATCTAATGCTCATACCTTAGATATGGGAAATACTTATGCCTACCTCCTTGCTTCCGATTCTCTTCTTATAATTGATATCTCTAATCCAAGAAATCCAAATCGGATGGGGGTATATCCGGGCAATTTCTCGGACTTAAAGGTGAGGGAAAATTTTGCTTACCTCTGCGAATTTCACCCTTGGAGAGGTTGGGGTCTGCGGATTCTTAATATCTCCAACCCAACTAACCCCGTCCCAAGAGGGTTCTGCCCTCTCGGTCCTTTATATCATATTGCAGTATGCAGTTCGTATGCCTATCTGGATGGATGGGGTGGAACTGCCTACGGGCTTTTTGTAGTAGACATTTCCGATACTTCCAACCCGCGCCATGTCTCCTTCGTTCCATTTGATACTGGATGGAATGGAGGAATCGCTGTTCAAGGGAATTATGCCTTTGTTGCTACCTATGAGGGCGGTCTTTTAATTATTGATGTCTCAAATCCCCTTAACCCGATCAAAATTAGTCGTTACCGGGCACCAGGTAGCGCCAGCGGTGTCTCTGTGCGAGGTAATTATGCTCATATCGCCTACGGAGACCTTGGTCTTAGGGTTATTGATATTTCCAATCCCCAAAACCCCACACTCTATGCCTATTATAAATCAGAAGGCTGTTGCTATGAGAATGTATGCGCAGCCGATTCCTTCTCTTATGTCACTGACCAAGAATGGAGCAGTTTCACAATTATTAAAACCTTAGGTCTAATAGGACTTTCAGAAAAGGAAGTTACCACCCCAAGGTTTAGTTTTGCTGTGAAGCCAAACCCAGCAAAAGGAGTAGTGAAGATTTATTACTCCTTGCCGGAAAAGGATTGGGTGAGATTAAAGGTCTACAATACCCTCGGCGCGATTGTCTATTCGGAAAGGACCGCCCGCGGCCTCTTTACAATAAAGGGATTGCCCGCGGGAATTTATTTTCTGTCTTTGGAAGTTGATGGCTATCCGGAATTAAATTTAGGGGAAGAGAGAAAGCTTATCTTTGTGAAATAGTGGCAATTACAGACCCAAGTCCCTTAACTCCTTCTCATCAAAACCAAAATGGTGAGCAATCTCATGCATTACCACTTTCTTCACCAACTCTTTAATTGCCTCTTCATTCCCTGCGGCCAATTCAATCGGTCTTTGGAAAATGGTAATTTTGTCCGGTAAGACATTGCCATAAAAGGAACCCCTCTTTTTTAAGGGGACACCCTGGTATAAGCCGAATAAGGCATAGGGGTGAATTCCCAGGCGCTTCTGGATATAGGGTGGGGCGAATTCTTCAATCACAATTTCCACATTCTCCATCTTTTTTTGGAAGAAAGGGGGAAGGGATTTTAGCGCCTCTAAGACCAATTCTTCAAATTGTTCGCGGCTCATTTTCGCTCGCCGAAGATGGCGGTGCCAATCCTTATCATATTGGCACCTTCTTCAATCGCCACTTCGTAATCCGAAGACATCCCCATAGAGAGAATGTGAAAATCCGAAGGGGGCAGGGAAAATTGCTCTCGCACCTTTTCCCGTAATTCCCATAGTTGCCGGAAGGATGGTCTGGACTTTTCGGGATTAACGACCGCCAGACCTGGACCTATAGTCATAAGGCCAGAGATTTTTATATTCTTTAAGGGCAAGAGATTTTCGAAAAGGGAGAAGAGTTGGTTAGGGGGGATTCCAAATTTTGTCTCTTCGCCCGAGGTGTTCACCTCAATTAAAACGGGGATTATTTTATTTTTCTCCCTTGCCTGCCGATCAATCTCTAAGGCGAGATGAAGTGAGTCAACACTCTGGATCATTTGAAAAAATTGGAGTGCCTTTTTCACTTTATTCGTTTGGAGATGACCAACCATATGCCATGCTACCTCTTCGCCGATTATTTGATATTTACTAAATGCCTCTTGCACCCGATTTTCCCCGATGATTTTAATACCGCAAGCGATCGCTTCCCTTATTTTTTCTGTGGGAACTCCCTTCGTAACCGCCACGATGGTAATTTCACCTTTTCTACCTTTTTTGGCACAAATCTCTTCAATCCGTTCCTTAAGGGTTTTAATATTTTCTCTAATACTCACCCTTTAAGAAAAAAGGGTCCCAAAAGATTAGAACTTTTGGGACCCCAGTTAATTCCTTGGCTATTTCTTACCGCCGCCCGCCCTTCCGGTATTCTTTAAGCCCTGGCGGAATTTTGGCCAGGCGGAGTTGGCGAGTGGTTTATTGCCGTAAAGGGCATAGAGATATTCTTCATAAGCGATATAGATTATCCCATCCGAAGCGATCGTTGGCGAAGGATAGATGTCTTCCTGAGGTCTTTTGCCAAAACGGGAGCCGAGATATTGGGTAAAGAGAGATGTGCGGTTAATGTAGTTATAACCAACAAACCAACCTTCATTGGTGAGATAATAGACAATACCATCCTGGGCCACGGTTGGAGTGGAATAGACCTCTTCGGGGACTACCAAGATGTGGTCTCTTAGGGTTCCGTTTGTCTGATAGAGAATAACACCGCGGTCATGACCAAGGAGAATAAGATTGGCGGAGGGTTCAAAAACTACCGAGGAGTGGATTTCTGCGGTATCCGGAACTACCACTGGCCAGCCGGTGAGGTTATTGCCATCGGCATCAAAGGCAAAGACCCTTCCAAAAGTAGAAGCGATGAAAACATTCCCTTGGGCATCAATCGCCGGCGAGGAATAGACCTCACCACCGGTTGGTTTCTCCCAAAGGAGTTGGCCTGATGAGTTTAACTTATAAAGATAACCAGAATCAGATGTTAAATCCGCGAAGTAGATATTACCTTGGCCATCAATTGCCGGAGAGGAAAAGATTGGTCCCCTTGCCTGGTAAGCCCATAAAGACTCCGCGCTACTCCCATTATCTTTCACACAATAAAGAATTGTATTCTCGTTACCGACAACAATTTTACCATCAGCGGTTAAGGCCGGAGAGGTGAAGGGCATCCCTCTTGATAATGCGGGCCACTGCCATTTGAGGGTTAGGTTGGAGGTTAGGGCAAAGAGGTAACCTTCTTCACTTGTGATGTAGACCGTGCCATCGGTCCCAATTGCTGGGGAAGAGTTAAACTCATCACCGGAAACCGGCGAAATAAATTCCGCCATCTTGGCGCCGGTTCGGCCATTGAGTTTATAAACCTTCCCATCTTTACAACCGATGTAGATTACCGGGATACCACCTTCGGTAACTAACGCGGGGGAAGAGGTAAACTCATCTGACGCGATAAATGTCCAGAGGATTTCTCCGGGTTCATATCCTAAAAGAACTGTGAATGTTTTTGGGTCCGAGGTATCAGAAAGAGAAAACTTTATGTCCTGGACTAGTGCCTTAATGGAGAAAGAGCCGGTATCGGTATAGGCATGGCTTTTTGCCACCTGGGTTCCGGAACTTACCCAGGAGGAAGTATCCATCTTGCCGTCGCCCCAGAGGAAGAAGACCCGAACCGAATCGTTGTCAGGGTCGGTTGGGGTGACAAAGAAAGTATAAGAGGAGTCCTTTAAGCCGGAATTTGGTCCGGTAACCGTTGGCTTATTCGGATTGGCATTAGCCACAACCGAAACCGTAAGAACAGATGACCAATCCGAGAGGTTTCCTTTTTTATCCTGGGCTTTCACCTTGACTTGATATTGGCCAGCGGTTGACCAGGAATGATTTTTCTTGGCGGTATCACCTGATGGCAAATAGCCGGTAGTTTCTTGTTTGTCAACCCAGTCAAAGATATAGCGGATCTCATCATTATTCGGGTCTTTACTCTGTGCCTTAAACTCACCTTCGGCATTTACCGCCAGAGTAGTTGGTCCAGTGAGATATGGGGTATTAGGTGGCTTATTCTTCCCACAATTGAGAAAGAAAAAGAAGATAGGTATAAATCCAAAAATAATTAAAGTAAAGAGCTTTTTATTTATGTTAATCATACTTTCCTCCTCGTTCTATTTTATCGCGCATAGTTAATAACTTATAAAACATATATTTTAAGATAAAAATTACCATCTGTCAAATAGCCTCACTGAACTAAAACTTGCTTTTTTATAATCTTCGGTTAATATGAAAGGGTATGATTTGGGCAAGATTGAAGGCGGGATTAAAAAAGACAAAAGAATTACTAAAAAATATCTTCCAAGAAGAAGATGTTTCCCGGTGGGAGGAGGTTCTTTTATCCGCGGATTGTGGAGTGAAGGTAACAGAAATGCTTTTGACAAAATTGCGGAAGGGGTCAGGAAATAGAAAGGAGATGTTAAAAAGGGAGATTATAGAAATTCTAAAAGTAGGGGAAAAACCTTCGCCCCCTTACGCTCTTCCTCCCTATATCATTATGGTTGTTGGGGTGAATGGTTCAGGGAAGACAACCACGGTAGGCAAGTTGGCTTATCGTTTCAAGAAGAAAGGGGAAAAGGTGGTGATTGCCGCCAGTGATACCTACCGCGATGCAGCTGCCCAGCAACTAACGATCTGGGCTAATAAGGTAGGGGTGGAGATTGTACCTTCGGAAAAAGGGCAGGATGCGGCCGCGATTGCCTTTGATACCATCATTAAGGCAAAGAGTAAAGGGATTGATGTGGTTTTAATTGATACCGCGGGGCGCCTTCATACGAGAAAGGATTTGATGGAAGAGGTAAAAAAGATAAAGCGGGTTATTAGGAAGGTGAAGGAGAACGGACCAGATGATATATTTTTAGTTTTGGATGCCACGGTGGGGCAGAATGGGATTGTTCAGGCAAAGGTTTTCTCAGAAGAGTTGGGAATTACCGGGATAATTGTGACGAAACTGGACGGTACCGCCAAAGGGGGGATTGTTTTAGCCTGTGCCCAGGAGTTATCTTTGCCGATAAGATTTATCGGTTTTGGGGAGGGGATGGAAGATTTGGTGGAATTTTCCCCAGAAGAGTTTGCCGATGCCCTTTTAGAATAACCTAATCGCCTCGTCAGGCGGAGCCGGCGGGTCTCATCTTCTCTCGGCGATAGGCAATAACTCCCTTAAATTTTCTTATTACTTGCTGGGCCGCTTCTTTTACCGCGTCGTTTTCCCGGCTTAAGGGCCAGGGTTGAGCAATTTTTTCTAAGAGGGGAAGAGTTTCGATTGCCTCCAATTGGCCCAGGGCTTGAATCGCTGCGATCCGCATCTCAAAGTCTTCATCTTTTAGTGCTTCAATTATTATTGGTTTCGCATCTTCACCCTTAATCTCAGTGAGGGCTTTCAAGGCGGAAATTTTTACCAAGAGGTCATCATCTTTTACTCGGGCAGTGAGTTCTGCTATGCCGTGTGGGACGCGGAGGAGCCCTAATGCCTCACAGGCTTTGGCGCGGACCAAGGGAGAGTGGTCTTTAAGGGCGATGATGAGATAAGGGGTAATTCCTTTACTGCCAATCTTACCTAATGCTTCACAAACCGCGGCCCGAACCCAAGGGTTTTCGTCGGATATCTTTTTCACTAAGGCATAAGCAATTTTTTCTGTTCCGATATTACCTAACACTTCGCATACTTTCATCCGCACCTGGGCATTTTGATTATTCAACTCCGGCAAAAGAAAGGAGACCGCATATGCCCCCATCTTTTCCAAACTTTTCTTTGCTTCATCCGAGATGGCTGGGTCGGGATGAGAGAGGAGGTCAATTAGATATTTTACTACCTTTTCTTCTTTGATTTGGGATAAGGCGTTCATTGCCAAAATTTGGATATTCCCTTTTTCGGCGGAGACTAATTGGATGAGATAGTCCGCAGCCTGGGGACTGCCAATCTGCCCTAAAATCGAACAGGCAATTGTTTTTAGATTTATATCTTCACTTGCCAAAAGGGGGAGAATGGCCGGGAGAGCAATTTCTCCGATCTTTGTCAGAATCGTCATCACCTTCATCCTTTCCTTGATATCTGGACCGGCGAGGGTTTTCTGGAATGGTGGGAGGGAAATTGTCCCGATTGTTTTTAAGGCATCAATCATCGCATCCTGGACAATATCCGAGGGGTCGGTGAGGGCAAGTTCGCTAATTTTATCAACCGCCTCCTTTGCCTTTAACTTCCCTAGACTCTCACCGGCACTTCGTCTTACCCAAGGGTTAATATCCTTCAACCGCTCAATTAGGGATTGCACAACCTTTTCCCATGTTGACGCATCAGCGACTGAGCCTAACTCTCCTAAGACCAGAGCGGCTAAGGAACGGACCCAAAAGTTGATATCGGTTAAGAGGGAAAGGAGAAGGGGAATAGCTTTTTTGCTTTTCATCTTACCAAGGTTTTCCGCAGCTTGAGCCTTGACTACCGGGTCTGGGTCTTTGAGGCAGTTGAGTAAGATCTCTTCTGTTTTATTCGCCAAGGAAGGATTATTTTCATTAACCTTTTCCAAAATTAATAAGATATTTCTCCGGACGGTGCGGTCTTGGGTTTTCAAACCGGAAATGAGGGAATTGAAGGCGATCGCACCTAAGGAGATTAAGGCCTCACTCACTGCCTTCCGCACGCGAGTGTCGGGGTCATAAAGACCATTGATTAAAACTGAGGCACATTCTGGTGATTGGCTACCTTTTAACTCATCAATCGCTCTTAATTTCTCCGGATAGGGTTTCTTCCGGAGAATTTCCATCAACTCTCCAATACGCCGCATAATTTAATTTTAAGGGAGAAAAGGGAAATGGTCAAGTTATTTACCGGACTTCATAATTCCCAATTGACAGAAAAAGATTTTCTTTTATAATGAGGGATATGATAATTATTCTTTTAGGCCCACCCGGCTGTGGGAAAGGAACTTTGGCGGAATTTCTAATTAAGCGCTATTCCCTTTCCCATATTGCTACCGGAGATATCTTTCGCTCCGAAGTAGCAAAAGAAAGTGCCTTAGGGAAGAAGGTGAAGGGATTTTTGGAAACCGGAAAATTGGTGCCGGACGAAATCGTCTTGGAAGCGATTGCTACCCGTTTGCGGAGTGATAAGGGTAAGGGGTTTGTCTTTGATGGGTTCCCCCGCACTTTAAATCAAGCCTTAGGATTGGATAAAATCCTTAAGGATTTAAATAGAGAAATCTCTTTTTTGTTTCTTTTTGAAATTACCGAAGCGGAAATTATCCGCCGCCTGACAACCCGAAGGGTCTGCCGGCAATGCCAAGCGATTTATAATTTAGAGTCTAAACCACCAAAGGTTTCAGGGAGATGCGACCTCTGCGGGGGTGAACTCTACCAAAGGGAAGACGACAAAGAGGAGACGATAAGAAAAAGAATTCTAATCTACCAAGAAGAGATAAAGGATTTAGTCCCATTTTATGAGAAAAAGGGGGTTCTCTATCGGGTTTCCGGAGAGAAGGGAGAGATTCAAGAACAGATGCGGGAAATTATTGAAGGATGCCGATCTACATAAAGTCTAAAAAAGAAATAGAAAAGATTAAAGAGGCGGGAAAGATTGTCGCGGAGGTTTTAACAAAAATTGAGGGAAGGATAAAACCGGGTGTCTCCTTAAAGGAATTGGAGCAGTTTTGTGAAACTTTAATCCGAAAGCGGGGTGGTCTTCCCGCCTTTAAGGGATATAAGGGTTTTCCCGGTGCGGTCTGTATCTCCCTAAACGAAGAGATTGTTCACGGCATCCCCAACGGTCGGAGATTAAAAGAGGGAGATATTATTAAAGTTGATGTTGGTGTGATAAAAGACGGTTATCTTGCTGATGGGGCAAAGACCTACACCTTAGGAAAGGTAGATTCTCAAGTGCAAAAACTGATTGAGGTGACCGCTTTGGCACTTACCTTGGGTATTAAGAAATCACGGGAAGGAAAAAGGGTTGGCGATATTAGTTTTGCCATTCAAAAGAAGGTAGAAGAGGCGGGTTTTTCTGTGGTTCGGGAATTGACCGGACACGGCGTTGGGATTGAACTTCACGAAGAACCAGTAATTCCGAACTTCGGAAAGGAAGGGAAAGGAGTTCTCTTAAAATCGGGAATGACCCTGGCAATTGAACCAATGGTCAATTTAGGTTCACCCGAGACCGAGACCTTAAATAATGGTTGGACAATTATTACCAAAGACCGATTACCTTCTTGCCATTTTGAGCATACGGTACTCGTGACCGAAGAGGAACCGGAGATTTTAACTAGTGGCTAAAAGGGATTTAATCCGGCTTGATGGGACAGTGGTTGAGGCGTTACCGAATACTATGTTTCGGGTAAGGTTAGATAATGGCCATATTGTTCTGGCTCATATCTCGGGCAAGATGCGCCTCCATTTTATTAAGATTGTCCCCGGAGACCGGGTAGCGATTGAATTCTCCCCTTATGATTTAACCCGAGGGAGGATAGTCTATCGCTATAAATAAAAATGATAGGAGGAACTTATGAGGGTTAAACCATCCGTAAAAAAAAGGTGTGTTCATTGCCGTCTCATTAAACGAAAAGGAGTGGTGCGGGTCATCTGTAAGAGAGACCCGACTCATAAACAACGGCAGGGATAAATACCCAATTTCTTAGAGGAGGGTGTATGGCAATTGTTGATTTGAGTGTTGTGCCAATTGGGACAAAGACCCCAGGGGTGAGTGAATATGTTCGGGCGGCGGTAAAGATAATTAAGGAAAGTGGCTTAAAGTATTCTATCTCACCGATGGGAACTGCAATTGAAGGAGACCTAAAAGAAATCTTTGACCTCATCTTAAAAATCCACGAGGTTCTCGTCAAGATGGGTTGTCAAAGGCTTTTGACGACAATTAAAATTGATGACCGGCGGGACAAGTGCCAGACGATGGAAGATAAAGTAAATAAAGTAAAATAGGAGGGAATATGGCATCACTCTGGGATAAGGTAAAATCTTGGTTAGAGGATACAACCGAACAGGCATTAAAGGAAGCAGAAGACTTAACAAAAAGAGGTCGGGTAAAAATGCAAATTCTATCCCTAAACCGTTCCATTAAGGAACATTTCACCGAATTGGGTGGTCTTATTTATCAACTTCTCACCAACCAAGAGAGGATTGAAGAAAACCTAAAGGTTAAGGAGATAGTTGAAGAGATAAAGCAACTGGAAGAGGCATTGAAGAAGAAAGAGAAAGAATATCAGAACCTAAAAGAGAAAAAATAGGCACAACCAGAATGATTGACTTATCACCCCTATTATTCTTTCTTTTAGCTACTTAATTACCTCTTATATTAGACCGCAGATTAGACCTTTCATTATCCTCCCAGTTAGACTTGGGATTAAACTTCCATTTATTTCTGTTATTACCCCTTCCTTTACCCCGGAGGTTAAATCCTTAATAAGACTCGGGATTAAATCAAAGGTTAGACTATCTATTAAGCCGAGGTTTAGACCCTAAATTAGATCCCCGATACCATCCCCTATATGCTTCACCCGATTTTATAAAGATAAACCCCTCCCTTTTTCTGGAGACCAAGGTTTTATTTAGTAATTAGTTTATTATATTATAAAGTATTTTTAGAAAATGTCAACCTTTTCCCTTATGACCTTTCTAAGAAATTGCTTCATTGCTTATTATAATGAACTATTTTATTTTAACAAGGCATATTTCAAGATGAAGCCCAAAAAGACGATTGAGACCATGGACATTAATTTGATTAGGATATTTAGAGAAGGACCAGCGGCATCCTTTAATGGGTCGCCAACGGTATCACCAACCACACTTGCCTTATGCACTTCGGAACCCTTGCCTCCTAAATTTCCTTTCTCAATATACTTTTTAGCATTGTCCCAGGCCGCTCCGGAATTAGCCATCATCACCGCGCAGGCAAAACCAGAGGTTAAGGCACCACAGAGGAGACCGACAACCCCTTCCACACTTAAAAAGAGGCCAATCAAAATTGGCGAGATGATTGCCAGAAGTGAAGGAAGAATCATCTCCTTTTGGGCACCGGCGGTGCAGATATAGACCGCTCTTCCGTAATCCGCTTTGGCGTTTGGGTCACCAGCGAGGAGCCCTTTTATTTCCCGGAATTGTCTCCGCACTTCTTCTACAATTAATCCTGCGGTGCGACCGATTGCCCGCATAATGAAGGAACTGAAAAGAAATGGTAGCATCGCACCGATGAATATCCCAGCGATGATTCGGGCATCCAAGAGATTTAAGTTGACTACTTTTGTCTTGCCACTGATAAGCCAAACTTCATCCCGGTACGCGGCGATCAGGGCTAAGGCGGTTAAAGCCGCGGAGCCGATGGCAAAACCCTTGCCCGTGGCCGCTGTGGTATTACCTAAGGCATCGAGGGCATCGGTTCGCTCTCGGACATAAGGTTCAAGTTTTGCCATTTCCGCATTCCCCCCAGCATTGTCCGCGACCGGACCATAGGCATCACTGGCTAAGGTTATTCCTAAAGTGGAAAGCATGCCCACCGCGGCTAAGCCGATGGTGTAAAGTCCAAGATTTAGATTGGAGAAGCCACCGCCGAGATAGAAACTTAAAACAATCGCTATCCCAACGATGAGGACCGAAGGGAAGGTGGAACGCATCCCGACCGATAGACCTTCAATGATGACTGTGGCGGTTGAGGTCTTTGCCGCATAAGAGATGCCACGGGTTGGGGGATAGGCATCGGAGGTAAAATATTCGGTGGTAAAGCCAATTAAAATACCTGATAGGGTACCAACTAAAACGCCCCAATAGATAAAGAGATATTCTCTGCCCAAAATTGCCTGAACTAAAAAGAAAGAGGCGATAAGAATTAAAATGCCAGTTCCATAGATTCCTTTTCTTAAAGCGGAGAGTAAAGCACTCTGGGTGGCGGTTTCTCTGGTCCGGATGAAGAAACTACCAATAATTGAGGCGATGGTGCCGACACTGGCGATAACCATTGGCAGAAGGACTCCTTTTTCTCCCAGGCCGCAGGCAACGGAAAGTGCCATTGTGGCAACGATTGAGCCAACATAAGATTCATACAAATCGGCACCCATCCCGGTGATGTCTCCGACATTATCTCCGACATTATCGGCAATCACTGCGGGATTTCTTGGGTCATCTTCTGGAATACCGGCTTCTACCTTCCCCACTAGGTCCGCACCAACATCCGCTGCCTTGGTGAAAATACCACCACCAACCCGGGCAAATAAGGCTTGGGAAGAGGCACCAATACCAAAGCCGAGCATCGTTGAGACAATCTTTTCAAGTCGGTCGGCGACTGGTAAACCTTTATAGACAAGGTTTAAGATAGCATACCAGATAAAGAGGTCTAAAAGGGCAAAACCAACAACGATTAGTCCCATCACCATTCCCGAAGAGAAGGCAATCCTTAAACCGGCGTTGAGCGATTTTCGGCAGCCCTGGGTCGTACGCGCCGAAGAACGGACACCGATTGACATCCCCAAATAGCCACATAAGCCAGAAAAGAAACCACCGGTCAAGAAGGCAAAGGGAACAAAGATGGGAAGAAGATGATTAAGAGCCAAAAAGATTAAGATGATAAAGAGGACAAGAAAGTAGATACTCACAACCTGATACTGCCTTTTCAAATAAGCCTGAGCTCCTTCCTTTACCGCCTCTGCAATCCTTTTCATCTCCTCTGTTCCTTCATCCTTCTTTAAGATTCTCAAAGCAAAGATGAGGGCAAAGAGGAGTGCGATAAGGGAAGAGAAAGGAACAAGATAAAATATATTCATTTTTTCCTCTCCTTAAACTTTATATTTATTAAGAACTCCAATGATACTGAGAATCTTTGGGAAGTCAAATAGGCATTTGCCTCTCTAAATCACAGATAAATCATAAGCTTTCTTAGGAAATTATAAAATTTTAAGGATTTTAGATTAGGGGCGATCTTTAGAAAAAATTATTGTTGACTTTCTGATTTATTTTTCTATAATTAGTGTTGGAGGTGGATATGCCTTATTATCTTTTATTGACGCGTTTAACCGATGAGGGTAGAAAGACCTTGAAAGAAAATCCAGAAAGGTTAAAAGAGGTAAACCGGGAAGTGGAGGCAATGGGCGCAAAAATTGTTTCCCAGTATGCCCTATTAGGCTCCTATGACTTCTTGAATATCGTTTCCGCCCCCAGTAATGAAGTGATTGCCAAAATCTCCGTGGAGTTAGGTTCCCGGGGAACATTAGAAATTACTACCTTTCCAGCGATACCGATTGATGAATTTTTACAGTCCTGGAGGTAATATGCAAAGAGAGATTCTTTTAAGTATAATAAAAAATACACCACCCGGCTCCAGTCCGGTATGGCCAACAAAAGCCACTTTAGTCCTTCAGGAAATGGGAATAAGAATTAACTGCGAATATACCCTAACAAGCGGTTCCCATCACTTTCTTCATCAGATTGATGTCCCTTCTGGTATTACCGCCAGTGATATTATTGGGGCACTGAGACCCTTCGGGGTAGAAGGGGAAGTCTATATTTTTACCGAGTAGGGGGTGAAAAAGAGATTTCCTTCTCTTTTAGTGATTCACGGCGGTGCGGGTCGTTGGCAAGAAAAGAGTTTAGTTGAGGCACAAAAAGGAATTGAAAGGGCATTAAAGATTAGTTATCCAATATTGGAAAATACCAATAGCGCCTTAAAAGCAGTATTAGAAGCAATTCGGGTAATGGAAGATGACCCAATTTTTAACTGCGGAAAGGGTTCTTCGCTAACAATTGATGGCAGGATTCAAATGGATGCGGCAGTGATGACTTCTGATGGGAAATTCGGCGCGGTGGGAGCAATTGAAAATGTCCGGCATCCAATTGATATTGCCTATAAGGTAATGACCGAGACGAGCCATCTTTTAATTGTTGGCGATGGGGCAAAGAAATTGGCGCGCTTCTGGGGTTTTCTCCCTTATAACCCAATAACTCAGAAGGCAAAGGAGGCATTAGCCCGTCTACGGAAAAGACCAAAGTTGTGGTATCTCCCGGGATTAAAAAGATACCTTTCCTTAGGCACAGTCGGTGCGGTTGCCCTTGATCGTTATGGGCGGTTTGCAGCGGCTAATTCCACCGGTGGTTATACTGGTAAACTACCGGGTCGGATTGGGGATACACCAATTTATGGTGCGGGCACCTGGGCTTGTCAATATGGCGCAGCGGTCGGCACCGGTGTTGGTGAAGAGTTAATCCGCTCTTTTCTCTGTAAGAAGGTCGGCGATTTAATGAAGCGATTTTCTGCCCAAAAGGCAGTGGCTATTGCCATTAAAGGGTTGAGAGATGTTGGCGTTATCGCCATTGACCGAAAGGGGAATATCGGTAGTGGTTATACCACCCGAGCGATGCCTTGGGGTTATAGCAAAGAAGGCGAATTAAAGATTTTTTAGGTAGGCGGATTTTCAATCTCACTCAATATTCTTTAATTTTCTCCTTTCTGCTCCTTTCTCAAAACTGGTGTAAAGAATCGGGATAAAGATTAGAGTTAAAAAGGTTGAGATAACCATTCCGCCAATTACCGCCCGACCCAAAGGCGACCAGAGTTCTGCCCCTTCGCCAATCTTTAAGGCTAAGGGTAAAAGTCCAAAGATGGTGGTTAAGGCGGTCATAAGAATTGGCCGCAACCGAATCTCCCCACCATATTTTACCGCCTCTTCCAGAGACATACTTTTCTTTCGCCGGAGTTGATTGACATAGTCAATATAAACAATTCCATTATTGACCACCACCCCAACCAAAACAAGCATTCCAACCCCGGAGATTAAAGAGAGGGTTGTGCCCGTGATAAATAGCATCCAGAGAACACCAATCGCGGCTAGGGGAATTGTGAAGAGGATGATGAATGGGTCGCGGAAGGATTCAAATTGTCCCGCCATAACCATAAAGACAAGGACAATCGCGAGAATAATCGCAAAACTTAAATCGCGGAAAGATTTAACCATTTCTTCATAGGAACCAGATAGTTTAATGGTAAAGCCCGGTGGTGGAATAATTGGGGAAATTGCCTTGCCCACCTTTTCCGCTAACCGACCCGCGGATTGACCAACGGCATTAGCGGTAATGCTCACTATTCTTTCACTATTTTTATGTTCAATTGCCAAAGGACCGGTTCCGGTAATGATTCGCACTAAATTTCGTAAGGGAATAGCGCCAAAAGGACTATTGATTGTCATTCCTAAAATTTCGGAGACACCTTCCCTCTGTTCTTTTGTCAGTCGGATGATTATATCATATTCCTTTCCTGCCAATCGGTATTTGGTAATCGCCTGGCCGGCAATCTGGGTGCGTAAGGCACTACCAATCTGATAGGGAGAAAGACCGTAAAAAGCAGACTTCTGGCGGTCAACAATTAGTTGGATTTCTAAATCGCCGCGCTCTCTACTTGATTTAATCTCTGCTACCCCCGGGATTGTTTCAATTGTTCCAATTATTAATTGGGTAAGGGAGTCGGCAATGCGGAGGTCTTCACCAATAATATCAATCTGAATCGGGGCACCACCAAAGAAGGTTCCGAACCCCCGGGCAGCACTAGAATAGAGAACTAATCCGGGAATTTCTTTTGCCTTCTCCTGAATATCTTTTTCCATATCACCAATCTTTCTTCGGGCATTTTCTTTTAAGATTAAACCAATCTCGGCGGAATTGACCTTGCCACCACCAAAAACCGCAGCATAAATATTTGCCCCACCACCAACCTGGACCGTTACCCCTTCTAATTCATTCTGCCATTTCTCGGTTATGTATCTTTCCAATTCTTGGACTGCTTGATTAGTTACCGCTAAATTAGAGCCAACTGGCATCTCGGCAATGATTTCCGTATACCTTCTTTTCTGTTCCGGCACAAACTCGGTGCCAATGATGGGGATTAATGCCAAACTGATAATAAAGAGAATTAAGATAAGAATAATGACCAGGCGCCGATGATTTATCGCCCAATCAAGTGTCTTCCGATAAAAATTAGTTATTTGCCTAAAGAAATCCAATTGTGGTTTTCTTTTCCCAGCATCGCCTGGGGAGGAAGGCAAGGGTTGGAGTTTTAAAAACCGGCTGGTGAGCATGGGGATTAAAGTGAGTGCTACACCCAAGGAGGCGAGTAAAGAGAAGATGATTGCCCAGGAGAGTTCCTTAAAAAATACTTGGATTATTCCCCGGAGCAGAAGCATCGGTGCAAAGACCGCAATCGTTGTTAGGGTAGAGGCGGTGATTGCCATTGAAACTTCCTGTGCCCCAATACTGGCGGCGGCGATTGGTGATTCACCCCATTCTCGATGGCGGAAGATTGCCTCAAAGACGACAATGCCATTATCCACTACCATCCCAACCGCAATTGCCAATCCCGCCATTGAGAGAATATTGATGGTAAAACCAAAGAGATACATTAGGAAGAGGGCAAAGAAGATTGAGACCGGGATGGCAAAGGCAACAAACATTGTTGGGCGGAGGTGACCCAAAAAGAAAAACAGGACGATAATTGCCAAAATTCCACCGATGAGGATATTGCGGATAACATTATTTACCGACCGCTTAATAAAATCTGATGTATCCCAGAATATCCCAAATTCCACACCCGCGGGAAGAGTAGTTTTTATCTTTGTCATTTCCTCCCTTACTGCCTGGGCAACACTCACCGTATTCGCATCTGACCTTCGTTGAATCGTTAAGAAGAGACCGGTCTTCCCATTAATCCGAACATCAGATTCTTTCTCTTCGGGTGCCCAAGAGACTTCTGCCACATCCCGCACTAAAATCGGGACGCCGCTTTTATTACCAATTGGCGTATTACGAATACCTTCCAAATCATCATATTGTCCAATCAATCGGATTAAATACCTTTGCTCTCGGCTGGCGATTGACCCAACCGGAAAGTTTAGGTTCTGAGATTTGAGCGCCAGAGAAAACTGGTCAGTAGTTATCCCCAAAGCAGCTAATTCTCTTAAATCAACCGCAATCTGAACTTGCTTTTTTACCCCTCCCGCGACATCAACCATCGCTACCCCTGGCACCCTCTGTAATGCCTGGGCACAGTCCTCGGCAATCTCCCGTAGTTCGGTCTCCGGAATATTCCCGGAGATAAAGAGCGATATTACCGGCATCAGGGATGTACTTAATTTTAATACATAGGGCTTCCCGGCCTCCGTCGGCAAGGAAGGTTCTACCAGATTAAGTAAGTCACGAATATCAGAAGAGACCGCATCAAGATTTATCCCCCATTCAAAATCTAAGAAAATCACCGAAATCCCTTCCTGAGAACGGGACCGGATATTGCGTAAATTGGCAACCGTTCCCAGCCTTTCTTCTAAGAGATTAGTTACTTCGGATTCCACCTCCAGAGGACCGGCTCCGGGGTATAAGGTGGCAATAACAATCTGCGGCAGGGTGACATTGGGCATTAGGTCAATCTTCATCCGGCTGATGCCAACTAAACCAAAGAGAATTAAGCCTAAGGCAATCATCGCGGTGGTGACCGGTCGGCGAATTGCGGTATCCGAAATCTTCATCTTTCCTCCTCGCCTTGGGGCGAAGTCCTGGACACCACCCTTATCCGACCACCATCTTTCACTCTTTCTTTTCCGATAGTTATCACCTGGTCTCCAATTTTTAAGCCAGAAACGATTTCCATTAATTCCTCCCCAATCAAACCAATTTCCACTTCCCGAAGATAGGCGGTCTCATTTTCAACAACAAAAACCCGTGGTTTCCCTTCGGTAAAAACCGCACTTATCGGCAAAGCGGGCACATCTTCCTTTTCCTCCAAGACTAATTTTATATCACAAGCCATACCGGGAAGGAGTTTCTTTTCCTGATTAGGAATGGTAACTTCAACCGTGGCGGTTCGGGAGATTGGGTCTAAGATGGGCGAGACATTGGTCACTTTGCCAGTAAAAGTCTGGTCTGGATAAGCGGTTAGAGAAATTTCCGCTCGGGTATTTTTTTTAACCCACCGCAAATCTTGGTCACTAATTGGTGCCTTCACCTTTACCCTTCGGGCATAATTGGCAACATTAGCGATTGGGGTTTGAGGACTGACCATCTGCCCAACTTCTACATAAATCTTACCGACAATCCCGGAGATGGGCGAAGGGACCGGGCCCGGCTTATAGTCCATCCCTGGTATATCATTTAAGACATACACAATCGCCTCTCCTTCCTGGACGACCGAACCTTCTGGTTTAGTAATCTCTGTTACTCGTCCAGTAATCTTGGAGAAGACCATTACCTGTTCTTCGCCGGTGATTGAACCAAAAAGTTTCAAGGTTCGTATTACCTTTGTCTTCTTCACACTTGTGACTTCAACCGTTGGGAGAAACTCACTTTTTTTCTTTTCTTCTTTTTTGGCGCACTGGAGAATAAAGGTTGCCAAAAGAAGAAAGATTAATTTCCTGCTTTTTTTCATAAAATCCTCCTAAAATTCACCAATTGCCTTTTTTAATTTTGCCTTAACAATTTGATAGTTAGCCAGAGATTGCCAATAAGAAATTTGACTTTGGTAAAGGGTAAGTGAGCAATCTAAATATTCCAAATTAGTGATTAAACCATTTTCATAACTCTTTTCCGCCAGAGAAAGGGCTTCTTTTGCCAATAAAAGATTTTTCTTCTGGGTTTCAATATTTTTCATTTCCTGATTTAAGGTATTAACCAGCGCCTGAACTTCCATTTTAATTCCTTCCTCAACTAATGCCAAAGAGAGGCGCGCTTGCCTTTCCCTTGCCTGGGATTGTCTAATTTTCGCTAAGTTGGAAAATCCGGCAAAAATTGGCATCGTGAAACCAATGGTCAAATTCCAATCAGTTCCCCATTTATTTTCCAAGCCAATTGGTTTTTTATAATCATAGTTCAATTGACTGAAAAGAGTTGGGAGATTAGAGCTCAGGGCGATTTGTTTACTACGTCGGGCAATTTCAATGGCGGAGCGCAATTGTTGGATTTCGGGCCGTTGCACACCGGCGGTCTTAATTGCCGAATCCAAATCAACTGACCACTCATCTGGTTCCAATGTCACGGAAAGGACGATCGGAATTTCTTCTAAACCAAGAGTGGAGCGGAAAGAAGCCAAAGCGAGTTGGGCATTATTTTTCATCCGGGAGAGAGAAACTTCCATCTCGGCTAATTTCACCTCGGTGCGCAAAAAATCAAGCCGATTGGCTAACCCCTTTTCATAAAGAAGGCGCACCCTTTCCCAATGCCTTTTCAATTGTTTTTGCGATTCTTCAAGTAATTCAACAGTTTTCTGGGCTAAAAATGTCTGATAAAAGCCTTCTACTACCGAAACCTTCACCTCCGCTTCGGTTCTTTTTAAACCTTCCTTTTCTATATCAAGAGATATTCCAGCAATTTGGTAGGCATGCCAGAGTTTCCCCCAGGTGAAAAGGGTTTGTTGAATTGTGCCCCGGAGGAGATAATTATCCCGTGCCCCGAGTGCCATCGTCAGAGTGTCCGCACCGATAATTATCGGAATCGGTGGTGTGAAGCCAATCGTTTCTCCGGTCAATGGGTTGATTACCGGTAAGGGTAGATTGTCATAAATTGGGACTGCCATTGTGAATTTATTCAACCGGTCGGTTCGGTAGTAAGTTCCTGAGGCATTTATTTGGGGGAGAAGTGCACTAAAAGCAATTCCTTTCAAGGCGGCTGCCTCGGCTATTTTTTCTTTGGTTTGGGCAATGAGGCGGTTATTCTGTAAGGCGAGACTAATTGCCTTATCCAAAGTGAGAAAAAGGGTATCAGCCGATAATAATTCAAATCCGCCCAATGCGGACAAAAGGCAAAATACAAAAATAAGTTTTAAGGCTTGATTTCTCATCTTTCTACTCCCTTAAAGAATATCTCCTTAATAAAATTTTCTTTACCCTTCAATCGTTTGGTAAATGCCTGATAGATCAAACCGACATGAATTAAATGGAGAAAAGTGAGGGCGGATATTTCTGGGTTAATCTTGCGGAACTCTCCAATTTTTATCCCTTCTTGGATAATCCCCGCCACTAAACTAACCATCTTACTTATCCGGGGGATTATCTCCTTTCTGGTTCTTTTCACAATTTTGTCAGTAAAATTAATGTTCTCAAGCGAAAAGAAAGAAGGTAGCCCTTCGCTTTGGGAAAAAAGTGCCAACCAATCGTCAAAAATCTGGCTTAACTTTTCCTTGGGAGAAATATCCTTTTTTATCATCTCTTTCAAAAAAGAGTTGCCTTCGTCAATCTTTTGAATAAAAAGAGATAGATAAATACTTTCCTTATCCGGGAAGTAGAGATAAACCGTTCCTTTCGCTACTTTGGCGGCCCGGGCGATATCTTCAACCCGGGTGGGGAAGAAACCTTTCTTTAAGAAGATTCCTTCCGCTGCCTTTAAGATTAAGTCTCTTTTTGACTGACTGGTCAGTTTCATAAAATATATGATAATAAAAATTTAAGAAAAGTCAAGCAAAATATTTGACGACCGCAAATAATTATCTTATAATATTAAAGAATTAAGGAGAAAGGTATGAGGTTAGTGATTACCTTTTTTGTATTCTTTAATCTCTTTGCCCAAACCATTCCCAAAAAGTCAATCCTTTTTCTCATTGCCCCGAAGGATTTCCGGGATGAGGAATTCTCTATCCCCTATGAGACCTTAAAGAAATTGGATTATAAAATAATTATCGCCTCTTATGATACCCTAATGGCGACGGGGATGTTAGGGATGAAGGTAAAACCAGATAAAAGAATAAAAGATATTGACACCAATGCTTTTCAGGCCTTAGTGGTGGTTGGTGGTTCGGGGGCTCGGGTCTTCTTTGATGACACCACAATTCATAAAATAGTTCGCCACTTTTCTAAAAAGAAGATTCTTGCTGCGATTTGTATTTCGCCACTTACTCTTCTGCGCGCTGGCGTCCTGAAAGGGAAGAAGGCAACGGTCTGGAAGGATGAGAAATTGATTGCCGAATTTAAAAAAAGAGGGGCAAAATACCAACCGGTTGACGTGGTGCGCGATGGGAATATCCTAACCGCCTCTGGTCCGAGCGCTGCCAAAAGATTTGCTTCGGAACTGGCGCAGATGTTAAAGGAATGAGAGAAGTCCTTTTGCCCAATTGTTAATGACTTCGTTCTCCTTATAAACGATTATCCCTTTTATCTCTCCTTTCTTATTTAATCTTTCATAACTTTCTACCATCTCCCGGAAATTATTTAAATCAACCTCCATTTGCACCAAGCCGGAGGAAGTCAAAAGTAAAAAATGGCAATGAAGGAAATTATCTAAAATTGCCCAGTTAATCTCCGGTAAAAAGGAGAGGAAGCCGAATTCATTATCTTCTCCCCTTAAGATGTTTTCTAATTTTATCGCCTTCGGTTTCTCCCTTAGTAGAGAAGAGAGAGTGGTAATCAAATCTGGGGTCTCGAGGAGTTCTTTTAAAATAATCTCTTCCTCCCGAGAAAGAGAAAGTTTTAATGGAAAGGAGTATTGGGCCAATTGGTATAATTCAAAAAATTCAAAACCTTCTATCCCTTTGATTACCTTTTCTGTCAAATTTTGCGTATAGAAGAAGAAAGCGAAATTATGACCAAGGGTAGAGGGAATTGTCCAGTTGTGAATCATCTCATAGATATAGGGAATTTGGGTAATTATTCTTTCTTTTTTCCCTTCTTCAATCCTTCCCACTGCCCCGCAGATTTGCCAATCGCCACCTAAGAATTTTGGTAAGAACGGCACCGGAACAATTCTTTTTAGCACTCCGCCTTCTTTTAATCTTTTCAAGACCGATAAACTCGCTGGTTGGAGATAAAACTCCCTTTCCTGCCTTTCTAATTTTTTAAGAACATCAATCTCTTCCGAGGAGATAACCATCATTAAATATAGATAACTTTAGATAAAAATCAAGCCTTTTTCATTGGAGATTACTTCACTGCGACGAGCGATGACACCCGATAGTGAAATTTATTTGACATCTCTTTTTTTCTTAATAGAATAAAACTTATGCTAAAATTGACCAATACCCTCACCAATAAAAAGGAACTGTTCCTGCCGATGGAAGAGAAAAGGGTTAAAATTTATACCTGTGGCATGACGGTTCAAGATTCCCCCCATTTGGGTCATCTCCGAACTTTTGTCTTTGCCGATGTCCTTAGGAGATTTTTAGAATTTCTGGGGAAAGAAGTAATCTTTGTGATGAATTTTACTGATATTGATGATAAAATCCTCCAAAAGGCAAAAGAAGAAAAGAAAGACTACCGAATAATCGCCCAGAGGTATATTGATGAGTTTTTAAAGGTGGCAGAACTATTAAATATCCGAAAGGAAAGTGATATCTATCCCCGAGCCACCCAACATATCCCGGAGATGATTGAACTGGTAGAAAAACTTTTAGCCAAAGGTTTGGGTTATATTGGGGATAATGGTGATGTTTATTTTGATATTAGTAAATTTCCCAATTACGGCAAACTTGCCAAAAAAAAGTTAGAAGACCTAATCGCTGGGGCAAGGGTGGAGGTTGGGGAGAAAAAAAGAAATCCCGGTGATTTTGTTCTGTGGAAGGGTTATAAAGAGGGTGAGCCTTATTGGTATACCCCTTTTGGTAAAGGGCGGCCCGGTTGGCACTTAGAATGTTCTGCGATGTCTATGCACTATCTGGGTGAGACATTTGATATTCATATCGGTGGTGAAGATTTAATCTTTCCCCATCACGAAAATGAAATTGCCCAATCCGAAGGGGCAACCGGCAAACCTTTTGTCAACTATTGGCTCCACAATGCCCTCTTACTTTTAAGAGGGGAGAAGATGGCAAAATCAACCAGGAATTACTTTTTAGCAACTGAAGGCTTAAAACGCTACCATCCCAATGTGATAAGACTTTTTCTCTTAAAGGCACACTACAAAAGCCCTTATGAGTTCACAATAGATAGGTTAGAAGAGGCAAAGAGGCAATGGTTGAGATTAGAAGAATTCTTTCACCTCTGCGAAAAGGGAAATCCGAGATTAAATTTTAGCCCCCCGGAGAGTTTCATCTCGGCAATGCTTGATGATATAAATACGCCCCAGGCATTGGGTGAAATTTTCAAGTTGGTGGAAGAGAGGTTTAAGAAAGGTGATATCTCTAAGGAAGAGAATGAAAGTATTTATTCTTCGGTCCGTTCCGCCCTTGACCTCTTAGGTTTTAGAACGGAAAAGAAAGTAAGAGGGGTGGGGAGCGCAGGAGTTGAGTCCAAAACCATATTGGGTCTTTCAAAAGAGGACATTGCTTTATTGATTCGAGCAAGAGAAGTTGCTCGGAAAAATAAGCGCTATGACATTGCCGACCAGATGCGCTCCGCTTTGGAAAAGGCGGGCTATGAATTAAGGGATACAAAAGAGGGGCTGGATACTATTTTCCGAGGCGAAGTGGATTTTGAAACCTTTTGGCAATTAATTAAAGAATTAAAAGAAAAACTCCGGCGCGAGAAAGAATTGGATAAAAGAGAAGAGAAGCCTTACCTCTCGGAGATAATTGATTTACTGGAGAAAATAAAAGAAAAGTGAGAATCGTCGAGAATCTTTCCAAATTTATTGACCATACTTACTTAAAACCAGAGGCGACCGAAGGAGATATAAGAAGGGTTGTCAAGGAGGCGATAGAATATAATTTTGCTACCGTCTTCGTTGCCCCCTCCTGGACGAAATTGGCAAAGGAATTATTAAAAGGTAGTGGGGTGAAACTTGGTTGTCCAATCGGCTTTCCCTTCGGGGCAAGTGCCACCGAGACGAAAATCTTTGAGGCAAAGAAGGCGCTTGCAGATGGGGCAGAAGAGTTGGATATGGTGATCAATATCGGTCGCTTAAAATCCGGTGATTATCAATATGTGGAAACGGAGATTAAAGAGATAGTGAAAGCGGTAAAACCAATTTTAATAAAAATAATCATTGAGACCGGTTATCTAACCGATGAAGAGAAGATAAAGGCAAGCCTTATTGTCAAAGAGGCAGGTGCCGATTTTGTTAAGACTTCCACCGGGATTTTAACCACTGGGGCAAAGGTTGAAGATATAAGATTATTAAAGAAGGTTCTGGGCGATTACCCAAAAATAAAAGCCTCCGGCGGTATTCGGGATTATAAAACCTGTCTGGAGCTGATTGAAGCCGGAG
>JBDRVU010000001.1:0-43886 GCA_039802085.1 Caldifarciminota bacterium | reverse complement strand
ATTTCGGAATCGCTACACGAAAAGTTTATGATGAAATTATGGGGAAGTTTAGTTTAAGGGAAGTCTGGCGGGATTTAGGTTTAGGCCTTGAATCAACAAAGGAGGAACGAGATGTGTCTGGTGGCGGAGAAAAACCACTTTTGGCTGACCCTTCAGAATAGTAATTTAGTTCCCGATAAAGAGGAAAAAGGGGTTCACATTCCCGTAATGGTGAAAGAGGCATTTTCTATTTTAATCGCCGAGTCAAAGATTAAAAAAGGGGTAATCATTGATAGTACTGTGGGAACCGGTGGACATCTTTTTTATTTTTTGAAAAATTCTTCGCCAGACATTACTTTTTTGGGAATTGATATTGACCCGGATGCGATTAAGTTCTCTCAGAATTTATTTCAAGGATTTAGAAATGTTATCATCCGCCGCGGGAATTATATCAATCTTGCTGAGATTGTTAAAGAGTTGAATCTCTATTCAGTTATTGGTGTTTTATTTGATTTTGGAGTTTCTAAGTTCCAATTAGAATCACCCAAAAGAGGATTTTCTTTTCAAAGAGAAGGTCCGCTTGATATGCGTTTCTCTCAAGAGGGGAGAACTGCGTTAGATTTGATTAGCAAAGCCAACTGCCAAGAATTAGAAAGGATTCTCTTGAATTATGGTGAAGAAAGTGATTATAAAAGGATTGCCCAGGCGATAATTCGAGAAAGGGGAAAAATCAAAACAACCTTTGATTTAAGAAATCTTATCACTCGGGTAGTAAAAAGAAATGATAAAAGGAAGTTAGCTCGAGTTTTTCAAGCATTACGTCTAGCTGTTAATTCTGAGTTGGAAAATGTGGAAAGAGGAATAGAAAGAGCGCTTCCTCTTTTGACGGAAGGAGGAAGGATTGTAACTATTAGCTACCACTCTTTAGAGGATAGAATTGTAAAAAGAATTTTAAAGGAGAAAGAAAAGCAAGGGAAAATTTCTATTCTTACGAAAAAGCCAATAAGACCAACAAGGGCGGAAGTTGAAAAAAACCCTTCTTCTCGCAGCGCGAAATTGCGCGCGGGAGAAATAATATGATTTAGTGAGGGAAATATGAAACGTTTTTTTATCTTTTTTGTGATATTAGCGGGAGGTTTTCTATATTTATTTTTAGCGTTTCTCAACCTGCGGTTAGAATTAGAAAATAGCGGACTGAGGGAAAAAAGGCTAATTTTAGAAAGAGATAGAAAACTGATAATTTTAGAGATTTCCCAAGTTTCCTCGGTTAAAAATCTTACAGAGGTATATAATACTAATTTTAATTCACCAGGGGCATTGACGGAATTTTCGTTTCTTAATGATGCTCAACTCCCAAGAAAATTGTCGGATGGATTAGAGGTCTCACAAAAAGAAAGAGGGAAAAAGACAAAAGAAAGTTTAATAGGAAACGAAATTGTGCCTTTTTTTTCTGTTTCTCAGCGAAATCGCTGATGGGTACTCCAATGATTAAAGGGAAACTTATTTCGATTTTTTATATATATTTTGGGGGATTTCTCTTTATAATTCTTTATCTTTTTTACTTACAGGTTATTCAAGGAAAAAGATATCGGGAGTTAGTGGATAAGGTATATCATCACCGACAAGAAAAATTATTAGCGGAAAGGGGTTCAATTTGGGATAGGAAGGGGACCCTTTTGGCATTTTCTGAAATTACTGGTTTCCTTAAGATTGATTGGCATCGGGTGAAGGGTGATACAGTAAATAAAATTATAAACCTTATCAATAGTTATTTTCCTCAGATTGGTGAAAGTCTCAAACAAAAAGGGAGTAAAATTAATAATCAGCTTTTGCGAGGAATAAGATATGAGGATGGGAAAGAATTTAATCGGATTTTGCGAAAGGAGGGCTTATCCCATCTCGTTGGGGTAAAGAATGTTTTTCACCGTCATTATCCTCTTCCCTATTTTAATAATATACTTGGTAGTTTTTCTGAGAGTGAGGGAAAAGGATTATGGGGTTTGGAGGCGGTGGTGGAGAAATTTCTGAGAGGGAAAGATGGTTTTATTATTTACCAAAAAAATGCCTGGGGTAGGACATTTCCTTATCCATCTTATCCTCGGGAAGAGCCGGAAAGGGGATGTGATATTTATCTTACTTTAGATAAGGATGTGATGGAAATTTGCTTTGAGGAGTTGCGAAAAGGAGTAGAAGAGTTTAGAGCGAAAAAAGGTTCGGTTTTGGTTTTAAATTGTGAAACCGGTGAGGTTTTAGCAATGGCGGATTATCCTTTTTTTGATGAAGATGCCCGATTCTTGCGTCCCTACGCTCTTCTTTGGGAATTTGAGCCGGGTTCAGTTTTTAAATTTCTTATTGCGGCTTCAGCATTGGAATCGAAAAACAGTGAGAGTTTTCTAACGAAAAAGTATGATGTCTCTTCCGGGGAGGTAAAAGTTGATAAGAAAATAATTAGGGAGTATCATAATAAAAAATTGGGGGTGATAACCTTTTTTGACATTTTTACTTTTTCTTCCAATTGTGGGGTTGCCTTGCTTACTTCTCAATTATCTCCTCAGGATTATTATTCCCTTTTAGTTGATTTTGGATTCGGTAGCCTCACAGGGATTGAATTAGAGGAAAGAAGAGGTTACATTCCAGCTTTAGGACTTCTAAGAACAGGAAAGAAATGTCCATCTCATCTTTATGCTTGTAATTCTTTTGGTCAAGGGTTGAGGGTAACTCTAATTCAACTTGCCTGTGCTTATTTGGGAATTGCCAATAACGGTCTTTTACTCCGACCTTACATAATCAAGGAGATAAAAAAGGGAACCGAGACAGTCTTTTCTGGTAAAAGACTCGTGGTGCGACGAGTGATTTCTGAAAAGACAGCAGAAAACCTGAAAGAAATTCTCAGCTCGGTTTGTGAAAAGGGAACCGGAAAAAATGCTCAGATTTTTGGTTTACAAGTGTGTGGAAAAACAGGAACTGGCGAGAAGCCGTATCCGGGAGGTGGCGGCTATTCCGAAAAAACAGTTACGACTTTTATTGGATTTTTTCCAAAAACAAATCCCAAATACTTAATTGCTGTTATGCTTGATGAACCAAGAGGACCAGCGGCGGAAAATGCGGCTGTTATTTTTAAGCGGATTGGTGAAAAAATTTGGTTTCTTTCTCAGTTTGCGGAATTTTAAGATGAAATTATCCGATTTAATTAAGGGAGAAAAGAATCTTAGGTTGTTTGGACCAGCTGATGTTTTTATTAAAGGGATAACTGCTAATTCTAAAGAAGTGCGGGGGAGTTATATATTTTTTGCCTATCCTGGCCAGAGGGTTGACGGACGGAATTTTATCCCCGAGGCAATCAAAAATGGAGCAAGGGTGATAGTGACTGATTATCCTCCAGAGAGGTTACCTCCAAATATTACTTATTGTGTTGTTCCTGAGGTAAAAAAAACACTTGGGCTTTTCACTAAGAGGTTTTACAATAATATTGACGAAAAGATGGCAGTCGTGGGCATAACTGGGACTCAAGGGAAAACAACGGTTGCTTATTTATTGAGGTACATCCTATTGACTGCAGGTTACGATTGCGGACTAATTTCAACAATTAAATATTATGATGGGCGAGAGTGGAGAGTTGCGGAAAATACTACTCCTGAGATTTACAAAATTTTTTCAATTCTTGCCACATTGTACGAAAAAGGAATTAGATTCTGCGTGATGGAAGTTTCTTCTCACGCCCTCTCCTTAGATCGGGTATTCGGTCTGAAGTTTAAGGGAGCAGGTTTTACTAATTTGTCTCCCGAACACCTTGATTTTCATGAGACATTAGAAGAGTATAAAGAAGCAAAACTGAGGCTTTTTCAAAATCTTACGGTAGATAGTTTTGCCGTTTATAATTTGGATGATGCAGTCGGCAAAGAAATTGGTAAATTGACAAAAGCCAAAAAAATTTCTTATGGGATAAAAGAAAAAGCAATGATTAATGGTAAAGTAAAAAAACTAAGGTTATCTGGGATGGATTTCTCTATTCAAATTGGTGATTGGGAAAAAAGAAGGCGGTCTTTTCTTTTTGGGGAAATGAATTTATATAATATGCTTTGTGCTTTTGGTTTAGCTTGGGGGTTGGGGATAAAAGAAGAAATAATTCTGGCGGGAATTGAAACCTTTCGCGGGGTAAAGGGACGATTGGAAAGGGTGGAAAATGAAAAAGGATTTGAAATATTTATTGATTATGCTCATACTCCTAAGGCTTTGGAAGGTGTCCTTAGTACCATTAAGCCTTTAGCAAAAAAAATTATATTAGTCTTTGGTTGCGGCGGCGACCGAGATAAGACGAAACGGCCGATGATGGGAAGGGTTGCCACCGAACTGGCTGATTGGGTGATAATAACTTCTGATAATCCACGTTTTGAAGATCCAGAAAAAATAATGGCAGATATAATCAAAGGAATAAGTAAGAATAACTATGAGAAGGTTTTAAATCGGAGAGAAGCGATAAAAAAAGCCTTTCAATTAGCGAAGAGGGGTGATGCGGTAATTATCGCTGGTAAAGGACACGAAGAGTATCAGATAATCGGCGATCAGAGAGTTAGATTTTCGGATCGAGAAGAAGTGGAACGCACTTTGAAATTAACGTAATATGCTTTATTTGCTCCTTGCGCCATTAAGAGAAAATTGGATAATCTTTAATCTTTTTCGTTATATCACCCTTCGCGCCTTTTTGGCGGGAGCATTTTCCATAATTTTCATTTTAGCCTTTTATCGCCTTTTTGCTGGTTTTTTAAAAAGATTTGGAATTGGCCAAAGAGTTAGAGAGGACGTTTTACCTCATCATCGAAATAAGAGTGGAGTTCCAACAATGGGAGGAATTTTGATAAACCTCTCCGTTTTCTTTTCCCTCTTCCTTTTTGGCGATTTATCTAATCGCTATATTCAACTTTCAATCCTTATTCTTTTTTGGTTAGGAGTCTTAGGGTTTATTGATGATTTTATCAAAGTGAAAAAAGGAAAACCAAATGGGTTACGAAAAAGGACAAAGTTTCTATTTCAAGTTCTTTTGGGTCTAATAGTTGTTTCAGTCCTTTATTTTTTCCCTACTATTCCAGCCCTTCGGACAAAAACAAATTTTCTTCTTTTCAAAAATATTGTGATTGATTTTGGTATTTTTTATATTCCCTTTGTAATTTTATTTTTAGTTGGAATTACAAACGCGGTAAATTTTTCAGATGGGCTTGACGGATTGTCCTGTGGACTTTGTGGAATAACCGCAGGGATTTATGCGGTTTTATCTTATATAACCGGTCACGGAAAGATTGCTAATTATCTTAACCTTCTTCATCTCTGGGATGCAGGAGAAGCGGCGGTTTTAGGGGTGAGTATAACGGGTGCGGCTTTGGGGTTTCTTTGGTTTAATTCATATCCGGCGGAAGTTTTTATGGGTGACACAGGGAGTCTACCATTAGGGGGTCTTTTGGCGTTCTTGGCGATTGTGGCGAAACAAGAAATACTTTTCATTTTTGCTGGGGGAGGGTTTATTTTGGAGGTAGGTAGTGTTGTCTTACAGGTGGGTTATTTCCGTTTAACGAAAGGAAAAAGGATTTTTTTAATGACCCCTTTACATCACCATTTTGAAAAGAAAAATTGGCCGGAGCCAAAGATTGTGCAAAGGTTTTATATAATTGCCATCTTAGGCGGATTTTTGGCATTAGCGACTTTAAAAATAAGATGACAGGAAAAGAAATCGTAGAAAATTTTTTAATCTTAGGATTAGGAAGAGCAACCACACCAATTATTAAATTTCTATTGAAGAAAAAAAAACGGGTTTTCGGTTATGATTTACTGAAAAACAAAAGGCGACCTTTTGTTGGCGATAGAAACTTTATTTTTGTTTCCGAAGATGAAATTACTAATTTACCAGAGCCACTTACGATAATCATTAGTCCGGGAATTTCCGAGGATAGTGAGATAGCCCTTTTGGTAAAAGAAAAAGGAAGGATGATTTCGGATGTGGAATTTGTTTATCAGATACTGTTAGGGCATAGAGAAATTAAAATTGTGGCGATTACTGGTACCAATGGAAAATCAACGACAACTGCGCTTTTAGGGACGATTTTAAAAAGAGAGAAGAGGGGAGTTTTCGTTGGAGGTAATATTGCACCGGGAAAGCCAGCCGGTGCCGCCCTTTTTGAAAAAAAGGATACTTTCATTTTTGAGGTTTCCTCTTTCCAATTAGAAAAGATTAAAAAGTTTAGACCTAATATTGCTGTCCTCCTTAATGTGAATAAAGATCATTTGGATAGATACCAATGTTGGCGGAAGTATGTAATGGCAAAGGCGAATATATTTATGAACCAAAAAGAAACGGATATCGCGGTGCTTAATTATGATGACCCTCAAATTCGAAGAATTGCAAAGAAGATAAAATCAAATACTTTTTGGTTTTCTTTACGGCAAGAGGTTAACGGAATTTATTGGAAAGAAGGGAGAAGTTATATTAAATTTCCTGGGAAGAAAGAGATAAAACTTTTTCAGGATTCTGACATTCCTCTTAGGGGAAAATTCAATTTGGAAAATATTTTAGCTGCCAGTTTAGCTGCTTACCTTCTGGGAGTTACAAAAGAGGAGATAATAGAGGGAATAAAAAATTTTCCTGGTCTCCCGCATCGGATGGAGTTTATTAGGAAAGTCAAGGGGGTTTCATTTGTGAATAATTCTATGGCGACGAACCCTTCCGCATTTGTTTACTCTCTTTCAGCATTTTTTCAACCGGTAATCCTTATCGCTGGTGGGAAAAATAAAGGGTTTTCCTTTACCGAATATGTGAAACCGATAGAAAGGTATGTTAAATTTTTGGTTTTAATTGGAGAAGTGAAGAATGAACTTTTTAAACTTTTACCCCCTTCGGTGCGACAAAGAACATACTTAGCACCTTCGTTAAAAAAAGCGGTGGAGAAAGCGTTTGTTATGGCTCGAAAAAATGATATTATTCTTTTTTCTCCGGGTTTTTCTAGTTTTGATATGTTTAAGGATTTTATTGACCGCGGAAATTCTTTTAGGAGGATTGTGCGTTCTTTATGAAACCAAAAATAGATTTAATTTATTTTCAAGCAATTATTTTTCTTTTAGTTATTGGCATTCTATCAATTTATTCCACAACTTTTTACGAAAAATTATTTTTTCCAAAAGAATTACAAACTAATTGTTTTACTAAAACCTTAAAATGGGTCGGAATTGGTTTAGTAATTTTATTTTTATCTGTCGGAATAGACTTTTCTGTTTACTACTCTAAACCAAAACTCTTTGGCATTATTCGGTTGCCTGTTACCGGGAGCGTTTTTCTATGGTGTTTCTTTTTTATTGGTATTTTATATAATGTGATAAGGGCTTTATTTTTTAAGGCAGGCGTGGAGAGATCGTTTGGCGGGATATTTCAGCCACAGGAATTTTTTAAGTATGCCCATCTTTTCCTTTTAGCTCATCTTGTTGAAAAAAAGGTAAATGACTGGTGGATAGTTGTTTTCTCTCTTGTTGGTACATTTGCACTGCTTTTCCAAAGAGCGGTAGGAACTGCATTCATTTTCTTTTTGTTTTGTACCATTTTCTTTTTCTTTGTTATAAGATTAAAACCTTTTTGTAGCATCACTTATTTTCTTTTGGTCGTTTTTGTTATTATTATTGGGATTTGGAAAATTCCTTATGCCAAAGAGAGATTTGGTAATTTTTGGAATCGAAAGAGAGAAAAAATTGATTTAGCACAAATAGATTGGAGAAAATTGACTCACCAGGAAAATGCCCGAATCGCGATTGCTTCTGGAGGATGGTTTGGAAGAGGATTGGGAAGAGGTTTACAGAAATTTGGATTTTTAGTTTTGGTTCATACAGATTTTATTTTCGCCAATATTTGTGAGGAGATGGGTTTTGTGGGGGCAATTATTATTCTTTTTTTATTTTTTATTCTTTTTTGGCGCGGTCTCTTAATTGCCAGTGCTTTTCATTTTGGTTTTGAATATATGGTAGCGGCGGGAGTATCGGTTATCCTTTCCCTTTATCTTTTTATCCATATTCTCGTTGGATTGGATCTAATTCCTTGTACCGGCCAGCCCCTTCCTTTTATTTCCTATGGTGGCGCTGCTCTCATTTCGAATCTTTGGGCGGTAGGAACGGTTCTAAATATTTCTCATAGTCAGAAGAGATGAATTGTTTGAAGAAGAAATTAAATACGGAAAAACGTAGGCTAATTTTTATCGTAATTGCTGGAACGGGGGGACATATTTTCCCCGGTATTGCTTTGGCAGAAGGAGTTAAAGAGAGAGGGGAAAAAGTTCTTCTTCTAGGGAGGCGAGGGGGAATGGAAGAGAAGATAGCAAAAGAAAGTGGCTTTGATTTTTGGGGTTACGCTTTCTTTAAGAGATTGTTTTCTATTAATTTGGTTTATGGAGTGGTCCAGTGTTTTTGTTATTTCTGGCGTAACAAACCGAAGGTGGTAATCGCTTGTGGTAGTTACGCATCTTTACCACCGATTTTAGCCGGTATCGCGTTATGCCTTCCTATTTATCTATTAGAGCAGAATCGGATGCCAGGGAAGATGACAAAAGTTTTTGCCTCATTCGCGCGGTTGGTTTTTTTGGGTTTTCCACCACCAAGAAAAATCAAAAATAAAGAAATTTGGAGTGGCAATCCAATTCGTAAGGCAATAAGGATGATTAAGGAAATAAAAGAAGAGAATATTTTGATTTTGGGCGGAAGTCAGGGAGCGCGATTTCTTTCTCTTTTTTTTAAGGATTTGGCTCAAGAATTTCCCGAAGAAAAATTTCTAATTCAGGTGAGAGAAGAGGATTTTGAGAAGATAAGAGATGATACCTACCAAAATTGTTCCTTTTTCGTTTTTACTCCAAACATAGCAGAAATTCTTGCCAAAACAAAACTAGTGGTCAGTCGCGCAGGCGCTTCCACTATTTCGGAGATTCTCTATCTTGGTTTGCCGGTAATACTAATCCCGTACCCCTATGCCGCACAAAATCATCAAGAGTGGAACGCCCGTTTTTGTGTAGAAAGAGGTTGTGCGATAATGATAAAGGAGGATGATTTCGTTAAAAATCAAGAGAGAGTCAAAAGGGTTATTAAATCATTTATTCTTGATAAAGAAAGAAGAGAGGAAATGAGAAGGAAAGCAGAAAAGATAAAAAAGGACGGAACGAAAATAATTTTAGATATACTAGGGATTGGGAGGGAACATGAAAGAAGTTACCAGTAAAAATATCAAGGTTATTTGGAAAAAGTTACAGCCGGGTGATTATTTTAAGTACTCCCCAGAATTCTTATGGCCAGATATTGAAATGGCAGCGCGGGAGTTTAACCTGAGCGTAAAAAATAACGGTGGTTTTATTGGTATCGTAATTAAAAAAATTACAAAGAAAAAGAAAAGCGAGTCATGCAAATGCCTTTCCGAATAGAGAGGTTTCATTTCACTGGTATTGGTGGGGTTGGAATGTCCGGGTTAGCCTTCATTCTTAAAAATTCCGGATTTGAGGTGACCGGTTCCGATTTGCATCGAAGTGAAATAACAAACCGGTTGGAAAAAGAAGGAGTAAAAATTTTCTATGATCACAAAGAAGAAAATATCGGAAACAGTCAAGTTTTGGTTTATTCGTCAGCCTGTTCTTTAGATAATCCAGAAATCGTTGCTGCTCGGCGATTAGGGCGAATTGTGTTAAAAAGAGCGGAAATGCTTCAGGAATTCGTTCGGATGCGATTTTCCATTGTCATTGCCGGAAGTCATGGGAAGACAACAGTTACTTCTTTAGTTGCCGACCTTTTGGAAAAAGGGGGCCTTGATCCAACTGTAATTATCGGTGGCCGGATAAAAGGATGGGAGAGTGGGGGAAGATTAGGAAAGTCCAATCTATTGGTTTGTGAGGCGGATGAATCGGATAAATCCTTCCTTTTTTTAACGCCAACTATCGCTTGCGTTACGAATATTGACCGGGAGCATCTTGATTTTTATAAGTATTCTTTTCGCGCCTTGCGAAATAGTTTTCTTTCTTTTCTTTCTTCCGTACCCCTCATTGAAGGGGTTTGTATTTTATGCAACGAAGATCCGGTAGCAAGGGCACTGGGGAAGGTTGTGAAGAGGCCGGTTTTAATGTATGGGTTTGAGAGAACAAAAAAAGGGAAACGAATAGGGAGCGAGGAGAGAGAAAGTTTCCTTCTGGCGAAGAATACAAAGATTTTACCATTTGGAGCAGAATACGAATTGGTGAAGGATAATGAGACCATCGGTAAAGTGGAAATTTCAATTCCGGGAGTTCATAATATTTTAAATTCGCTAGCTGCCTGCGCCGTTGCTTTACTTTTGAATGTACCATTTAGTGTTATCCAAGAGGGTTTAAAAGCCTTTTCGGGTGTGGAAAGGCGTTTGGAGTTCAAGGGTGAGAAAAAAGCAATTAAAATTTATGATGACTATGCGCATCATCCAACAGAGATTAAAGCAACCCTCTCTGCTTTAAGAAATATTTACCCCGACAGGAGAATAATTGTGATATTTCAACCTCACCGCTATACAAGAACATCTTACCTCTATGAGGATTTCGGCCGAGCTTTTTCCTTGGCTGATTTTTTGATTCTCACAGAAATTTACCCAGCATCCGAAAAGCCGATACCAGGGATTTCAGCGGAATTGATTTATCAAGTGGCGAAGAAAGAGAAAGCCGATAATGTAGTTTTTATTGCCGATAAAAAAAGGGTGGCTTCTTTTCTTATTCCTTTTTTGAAAGAGGGGGATGTGGTGATTACCTTAGGAGCGGGGGATATATGGCAGGTGGGAGTAGAGATTTTAGGGCGATTGTAGAAAGGTTGTCAGTAAAGGTGCGGGAGTTTTACCCTTTAAAAAAAATGACAACTGTCCGAATCGGTGGTGCTGCTCGTCTGTTGGCGGATGTTGATGATGAGACTAACTTGGGGATGTTATTAAAGGAATTAAAGGAAAGAGAGTTCCGATATTTTATTATTGGAAACGGCTCAAAGGTTCTTTTTTCTGATAATACCTTTAATGGGTTAGTGATTAAATTGGGTCGGAAATTTTCTTATATAAGAAGTTTTGGCGAAGAGGGAACTTCTTTAGAAATTGGAGCGGCGACTCCTTTGGGGGAGGTTGTTAATTATTGTCTCGCAAAGGAGTTAACCGGGGCGGAATTTCTTTGGGGTATCCCCGGGACAGTTGGCGGGGCAGTAATTAATAATGCCGGGGCATTTGGAATATCCTTTTCCGAAATCTTAGATAAAGTGCGAATTATTAAAGATGATGGACAAATAGAAGAACGGCAAAAGGAGAAAATTCATTTTGGTTACCGAGAGTGCCAAATTAATCCGCCGTTTCCTTCTTCTTTTTCTCAAAAAATAATTACCGGGGTAATAACTTCGGTAACGATAAAACTGAGGAAAGGGAATAGGAATTTAATTAGGAAGAAAATAAAAAACTTCACTGCTTATCGTCGGAAGACGCAACCTGTTGGATTTTCTTTTGGTTGTTGTTTTAAGAATCCCTCGGGTTTTTCTGCTGGCATGTTAATTGATAGAGTTGGTCTTAAGGGACTGCGCGCGGGAGGGGCCTATGTGTCCCAAAAGCACGCCAATTTTTTACTGAATGATGGTTCAGCAAATTTTGCCGATTTTTACCAATTGATAGAATTGGTTAAATTTTATGTGGAAAAAAGTAGCGGCATTATTCTGGAAGAGGAGGTTAGAATTGTTTATTAGAGGTAAAAAGGAGGATTTATGGCAAAGGTAAATCGGATCGGAGTGATTGATATTGGATTTACGAAGATCAGAACTCTTATCGCTGAGGAAGAAGTGCCCGGCAAGATTCGAATTAATGGATTGGCAATAGAAAAAGCAGATGGGTTTAAGAACGGAGTAATCATTAATTTGGATAAAGCACTTAAAACCCTCCGTTCTTGTATTGAAAAAACCGAAAAGGAAGGAATTAGGTTTAAAAAACTTCCAGTTTATGTTGGAATCCAAGGGAATTATATAAGATATACCCGAACCCATGCTGATATCCGAAGGAAGAATCCTCGAGATACGGTTTCGGAAAAAGAGATAAAGCAAGTGAAGAAAGAAGCCCATAGTATGAAACCACCTCCGGATGAGCGTTTTCTCCATTTAATTTCTCTTTCTTATTCTTTAGACGGGATGAAGGGAATTCAAGACCCTAGGGATTTTCGCGAATGTCATCGTTTAGAGGTGGAAGGGCTTCTCATTCAATGTAAGTCATTAGTTCTATCCAATTTAGAACAGTTATTGGACAAGTTAGAGATTAGGAATTGGCAATTTGTCTTTCAACCCCTGGCAGCAGGAACAATAGTTGCGGAAACAGAAGATAAAGATTTAGGTTTTGTCCTAATTGACCTGGGCGGTTGGACCGCGGTGAGTATTTATAAGGATGGGGAACTACAGCATTTTACCATTATTGAAATTGGAGGAGAACAGTTGACCAATGACCTCAGTCTTGGTTTGCGGGTAAAAAAGGATGTGGCGGAGGAAATTAAAGAAAAATTTGGGGCGACGAAGTTTCACATTGGAGATACAGACGAAACAATTCCCTTACCAACAAGTTCTTTAGATGAAAAATATTGCTTCCGTCGGGTAGTAGCTGAGATAATGGAAGCTCGCTTAGAAGAGATACTTCTCGCCTGTCGGCAAGCGATTGATGATGCGGGTTATTCTCATAGTTTAATCTCTGGAGCTATTCTTATCGGCGGGGGAGCAAAAATTCCGGGGATTGAGAATTTTGCTGCTCATTTTTTAGGTGTTCCCACCCGGGTGGGAATTACAGAGATGATGGGTGAAGAGTTTAAGCAGCCAGATTTTGTTACCACCTTGGGGTTAGTAAAATTTGCTTTGTCTAACCTCAGTAAGAGATATGCTTTAATTGAAGAGGAGGATTTGTTAACAAAATTTAAGCAATTTTTTAAGAGGGTTTTTCGTATTGCGGATGAAGAATAAAAATAGAATGGAGGGAAAATGAGTATAGAGTCAAAAAAACAGGATATAAAGATTGGTATTTTTGGCGTAGGGAGTGGGGGCGGTAATATAATAAACAATATGATTGAGGGCGGAATAAGAGGTTGCGAATTTTACGCGATAAATACTCACCGCCAGATGTTGAACCTTTCTTTAGCACCGAATAAAATTTTAATCGGTCTTTCCCTTACTAACGGTTTGGGCTCTGGTGACGATCCGGAAATAGGGCATCGGGCTTGTGAAGAATCTCAAGAGGAATTGAAGGAGATTGCGACGGGGATTGACTTAGCTTTCGTTGTTGCCTGTTTAGGTGGTGGAACCGGTGCGGGGGCTTCTCCCTTATTGGCTAAAATTTTGAAACAATCTGGTGCTCTGGTGGCGGCGATTGTCACGAAACCATTTCAGCACGAAGGAGAATTTCGCATGCGCCGAGCGTTAAAGGCTTTGGCTGAACTTCGCACTCATATTGATGCTCGGATGGTTTTGGCTAATGACAGCATTATTGAGCACTATGGTAATAAGTTTTTTGCTGATGCCTTCCGCAGTATTGATAACTTAATTACGGAAGCGGTAAAGGGAGTAATTGATATGATAAATACCCCACAGGTTGTTAATATTGATTTTGCCGACTTCCGCTCGGTGATGACAGAAAAAGGTTTAAGTGTTATGGGGGTAGGAATTGGCTTCGGGGAAAATCGGGCAAAAGAAGCCGCAGAGGAAGTTTTAAAATCACCCTTTTTAGATTCCGGCAATTTACGCGACTGTAAGAAGATATTGATAAATATTACCGGGGATGAAAGGATGACGATGAATGAGGTCCAGATTGCTTGTCAGACAATTACGGATCGGGTTTCTCCTCATACACTCATTCGTTGTGGTTATGGAAGGGATAAAGGTTTGAAAGAAAAGATGAAGGCGACGATTGTCGCTAGTGGGATGGAAGAGCGATTGGAGAATTACCTTGATTTTGGTGGGATAATAAAAGATTTGGAGAATGTAATTCCGGTGCGGCGAGATGGTAAGATTGACCGGAATAATATAGAAATCCCGGCGTTTTTACGTCTCCGGCAGAGGGTGGATTAGGAAGAAATTTTAATATACCTATTGCCAGGTAATTGCTTCACAATTCCCCGTATCTCCAAGGTAAAAAGTTGAGTTAAAATCTCCTGAACAGGTTTTTCTAATTTTTCCACAATTTCATCAACATAGAGTGGTGCCTCGGCGATGAGTGCAATTAATTTCTTTTCTTCCTCGGAAAGTTCAATTGCTTGTACTTCTTTTTTCTTGGGGGTGATTTTTAGATTTTCTAAAATATCTTCAACCGAAGTTATTGGGATAGCGCCTTCTTTTAAGAGACGATTGGTCCCAGCGCATTTGGGAAAAGTGATAAGTCCGGGTATGACAAAGACGGGTTTTCCTTGTTCCGCCGCCCACCAGGCGGTAATTAAAACACCACTTTTTTCCGGGGCTTCAACCGTAAGGATGCCGAGGGCAAGGCCGGAGATTAACCGGTTGCGCCGAGGAAAATTAAATCGGTCCGGAGGGGTTGAGATGTTAAATTCGGAAATGACAGCACCATTTTCCTTAATTTGCTCCCGGAGGTTCTGGTTTTCTGGTGGGTAGGAAATATCAATCCCACAACCGAGCACCGCAATTGTCCGACTATCAGCTGCTAAAGCGTTCTTATGAGCTATGGTATCAATTCCCCGGGCTAAGCCACTGATAATGGTTAGTCCATTTTTTGCTAATTCAAAGGCAAATCTTTCACCAATCTCTCGGCCATAAGGGGAAGGGTTTCTTGTACCAACAATAGAGATACTTCTTTCGTCTTCCTTCTTTATCTCGCCTTGAATAAAAAGAATTGGTGGGAAAAACTTTATTTCCTTTAAGGGTTTAGGATAATCTTTGTCTAAAAAGGAGATAATTTTTACTTTTAGTTGAGAAGCCTTTTTTATCTTCTCCTGGCAACTTGTAAAATCAAATTTTTTTATATTAGAAACAGTTTCTTCATCCATTCCTTCAATCGTTAATAATTCCTCCCTTTTTGCTTTAAAGATTTTTTCCGGGTCGTGAAAATGGTTAAGAAGATTTTTTATCTTCCGGGGTGTGATTTTTGGTACATCAAGAAGGTAGATATAAAATGGGTTAAAGTCAAAAGCCATTTTTGATTAAGGTCATTAACTTTTTCCGTAGTTCCTCAATGCCGTCTCCTTTTAAGGCGGAGATGAAAAAGATGGGAAAAGGAAAATTAGGAATTGGCACACACTGGGGAGAGCGCAGGTCAATTTTATTAAAGGCTACTAATTGTTTTTTATTTAAGATCTCTGGCTTATAACTTCTAATTTCTTCTTGCAATGTCTTGAAGTCTTTAAGAGGCTCGGGGGAGGTAATGTCAATTAGATAAAGGAGAATTTTTGTCCTTTCAATGTGGCGCAAGAAAAGAAGTCCCAGTCCTTTGCCTTTATGGGCATCTTTAACTATCCCGGGCATATCAGCGACGGTGATAATTAAATCTTCACTTTTTAATACTCCTAAATTGGGGGTGAGGGTAGTGAAAGGATAAGGGGCAACCTTTGGTTCCGCTTTGGTCAGTTGAGAGAGGAGGGTTGATTTTCCGGCATTGGGAAGTCCAACAATTCCAATATCAGCAATGAGCCGAAGGATAATCTTTAATTGTCTCTCTTCTCCTTCTTTCCCTTTTTCTCTTATCCTGGGCGATTGATTGGTTGGGCTTTTGAAGTGAGTATTTCCTCGACCGCCTCGCCCTCCTTTAGCCACAAGAAGAACTTCCTTATCTTTTAGAATTGAACCAAGATATTCATTAGTTAAGGCATCATAGACATCAGTACCTAAGGGAACAGGAATATAAAGATCTTGTCCTCTTTTGCCTGAGCGATTTTTACCCTTACCGTGTTCTCCCTTTTCCGCTTTGTATTCCTTATGGTAAGTTAAATCGGCAAGGGTTTGTAAGTTTGCCTTTCCGATTAGATAGCAAGAACCACCGTCACCACCATCGCCGCCGTTTGGTCCCCCTTTGGGGATAAATCTTTCTCTTCGGAAGGAGATACAACCATCGCCTCCTTGCCCTCCTTTTACCGAAATTATTGCTTCGTCAACAAACTTCACTTATCCTTGCCCAATTTTTTCCGAAGCGCCTCTTCTACCGGTTTTGGGACGAAATTCTTTACACACCCGCCCATTGAAGTAATCTCTTTGACTAAACTGGCGGAGAGAAAAATATACTCCTGGGAAGGAAGTAAAAATATCGTTTCAATATCCGGGGCAATTTTCCGATTGGTTAGAGCCATCTGGAACTCATAATCAAAATCAGCCACCGCTCGTATGCCCCGGATTATCGCGTTTGCCCCTTTCTCTCTAACAAAGTCAACCAGCAGACAAGTAAAAGGGTGGACTTCTACATTATGCCAATCCTTCGTCACTTCTTTTACTAAAGCAACCCTTTCTTCTAAGGAGAAGAGTAATTTCTTTTCTTCCCTTTTCGCAACGCCGATGATTACGGCATCAAATAACTGGCGGGCTCTTTTTATAATATCAAGATGCCCGTTAGTGATTGGGTCAAAACTTCCCGGGTAGACTACTCTTTTCATCTTCGCTCCTTTGCAAAAAGGTGATTTTGGTTTCACCGTAGACCTTGTGCTTTATTATTTTTAACTCTCTGGGTAAAAATATCTCTTCTTTTTTATGATGTTCGGCGACGATTATCCCTTCTTCTTTTAGGAGGTCAAACCGAACAATCTCTTCAATTATCTTTCCCACCATCCCTTTGAGATAGGGAGGGTCTAAGAAGATTAAGTCAAATTTTTCTCCTTTTAGGGTAGGAATGGTCTTGAAGGCATCCTTTCTAATCGGGTAGCAGGATTTTAACCCTTTAATATTTTCTAAGAGGTAAGAGAAATTTCTTTTATCACTTTCCACAAAATAGACCTCTTTTGCCTCTCGGGATAAAGCCTCAATGCCCATCGCTCCCGGGCCGGAGAAAAGGTCTAATACCTTGCTCTCTTTTATCTTTTCTCCGAGAACGGAGAAGATGGCTAACTTTACCATTCTTTCGGTGGGACGAATTTTCCCTTTTGGATATTTTAACCTCTTCCCTTTTAATTCGCCACCGGTGATAAACATCATATAGCATAAAGGAAGGAAAGGATAAGTCAATATCTGACCTCCGGACATCCCCTGTTAATATCCTTTAAATAATGTTTCAAATTAAAAAACCGAATGCCTAACTACCCATCCCTCTATTCCTAAAATTAGAATAGGGATTAGCCAAGGAATGAGACCTTTTCTTAGGCCATTTCTTAGAGAATAGATTAGGAAAGAGATTAAACCTTTTTTGAGAAGAAAAATTAGAGAGAAGATTAGACCTTTAATTAGGGGAAGAATTGGTCGGGAAAGTAGGGAAGGGAACCGGGATAAGAGGTGGGAAAGGGGGTCGTAGGGGAGGTGGTGGTAGGGCTCACTCTAAATTTATCCTAAAAACAAGTAAATTATTGAAGATAAAAAACTTAGAAAGAAATACCCTTTTTTGATAGGCGACATAAAAGTCTCCTAACATGAGAATATGAGTTTTTGAAACAGGGATTAAAGACGATGAACTAAATCAGCTACTAAGATTAATAACTTAAGAAGACCTTTAGGTATCTATTCATCTTAGGTGGTTGTTTGACAGGGTTGAGAAATTGGGTATCATTTCTAAAAGATTCGCAATCGGAGGAAAAGTTATGAGACCAAAGAGTTTAATTACTTTTATTTTAGGAGGCGCCGTTTTTATCTTCGGAGTTTACGGACTGGTTTGTAGTGATTTTATCGGAATAGTTCCCTTAGCAATCGGTATTTCACTGGTCTATTTAGGTTGGCGCGGGGGAAGACAAGCACTTGCTATCTTCGGTCACACCGTTATCGTTGTTGGCTGTTTTCTCGTTACCTTAGGGATATATCTTTTACCCTATTCTAAGCCGACCCTTTTCCATATTTTTACCCGTCCTCTTTTCTGGGGTCTTTTCTCAATCCTTGGGGGTGTCTGTGCCAACTACCATAGTTTCTGCCAATGTATGCGGAGGTAAAGGATTTTCTTGTTTGCGGCGTAAACTCTGGGGCAATTGGCTTTTTGATCAAGAAAAAGATTCAATCTCTCAAAGAGATGAAAAAGATGGGAGTATAGGAGAATGGTTAAAAAGGGGTAAGTAAAAGGTATTTCTCATTTTCATAATTTTCTCCCAATATAATAAATGTGGAAAAACCTTCTCCAAATTACTACTATTCTTTATTTAACCTTTTGACTTACCTGGCTTATTTTACTGGATTAATTTTTGGTATAGAGAGAGGAGTTTTTCGGCGGCGAATTGCCAGAGGAAATTTTTTCTTATATGTTCTCTTAAATCCTCACTCTTCTTCTTTACCAATGCTTCCCTAATCCCTTTTTCTATACTCTTTTCAGAATAAGGGTTGATATAAGTGGCAAATTCTTTATAATATTCTTCGGTTCCTCCGTATTTGGTGATGACAACATTTGCTCCGGCCAGGCCTGCTTCTAAAGCGGAAAGACCCGGGGTTTCGTATAAAGAAGGGAGTACAAAGACTGAACAGGCGGAATAGGCAGATTCTAATAGAGGCGAAGAATGGGGGAGGTGGTCAATGATTTTTATCCAGGGGCACCTTTTTACAATTGTTAGGCATTTTTTGGTATATTCGGTATCAAAAACCTTTCCGATTAAAACCGCCGGATGTTTTAATCTTTCTAAGACTCTTAAAAGACGAAGGACATTTTTCCTGCCCCAACCGATATGACCAGTATAGAGGATAAAATCTTTTAATTTATAGGTCTCGGAGAATAAATCAGGCTGGGCGTAATAGAATCTTTCTTCTACGCCATTGGGTATGACGGTAATTTTATCTTTTTTGATTCCTAAGCCTTTAATTAAAAGTTCTTTCTCTTTTTGGGTATTAGGGGCAACCCAATCCGCCATCGTGCAGAGGTCTTTGACATAGAGGTGTTCGGTCCAGATGCCAGAGAATCTTCGGAGAAGGGAGAAAGAAGAATTGATCAGTTTCAATTTAAGGGGAGATTGGCGGGAATAAAATATGGGGGAGATGATGATTTTCATTTCCAAACCTTTAATTACTCGGCCGAGGTGATAGGTCCCACCTTCGGCGGCGAAGAGATGGAATAAGGAAAAGTCCTTGGGTGAATAGTCTTGAAAGTCCCTAAAAAGAGAAACCTCAACCCCCAGACTTTCCAGATACTTTTTTAGCATCAGAACCTGGGTTTTTGCTCCCCCTTCCATAAGGTTGAGTGCCTGTAATGAACCAAAAAGGATACGCATGGTTATTGCGTCCTTCCTTTCAGATAGCGATTCACTTTCCAAAGCATACTTTTCGCCTTTAGGCGCAAATTGGGAATTATCCCATTTCTTATTCCTTTAATCTTACTCAGATTGGAAGGGAAGTAAAGAGATAATCTTTTGATTGGTTCTTCTTTTTCCCTATCTTTTAAGTATTCCCCTTCTCTGTTTATAATATGGATTTGGCCTTCTCCTTGCTCCCTCTCTTTCCACCACTGATAAAACCTTGCCATTGTTGTCAGCCAAATTCTCTCTTTGCTCTTGGCATAATTTATTAGTTCTTTGAACAGATTAGGGAATTGGGCAAGCCGGTGGGGATGGTCGTAAATGATTATCGGCAGACGGTTTCCGTAGCGCCAATCAATGTAGTTCTTATAGTAGGTAATCATTGTTTTTTCGTTAAAACCCGCTTCTAAGAGTCTTCCGACACACATCGGATGAATCGGAATCTGGAGGATAGGAAATTTCTTGTCTTCAATTCGGGGATAAAATGGAAGGTCGTCATAAGAGAGGCCAAATTCTGAAGAGAAGGAAAATCCCAAATCGGAAAGGACCTCGTAGAGAAATTGGTTAAAGAGGCCAAAGGGACTGGCAAAGCCCTTTACTTCTATACCTTTTTCTTCAAGGAGTTCTTTTCCCTTTTTGATATTAAAATAATTTCTTTGGTAATCGGGAAAAAGATTATGGGCATAGCAATGGAGTTGGATATCTTCCCCTTCTTTTTTGAGATGGGCAAAGAAAGGAATAAGTCTTTTATGCTCTTTGCTATTGATAAACCAGGTAGCATTAATCCCGACCTCCCTTAATATCTGGTGGGTAATTTTTATCTCCCTTTCTCGGGCAAAATCGGTATCCAGGCGAAAGATGAAAACCGAAAGAAAATTTTTCGGGTAATACCAGAGGTGTTGGTATTCAATATCCTGCCAGAGGCAAATCTGCCTCAGGGCATTAAATAATAACTTTTTAATTTCTCCTTTGCTCACCGCCGAGACAAATTCGTAAGGGAATTTTCGGGGATGAAAGTAGAAAAATCTCGGTTTCACTTTTGTGTCTAAGAGGCTTTCCTTTAGAGAGAAGGGGAGAATAATCTTAACCTCTTCTTCCTTTTCGTAAACTCCTTCCTTAAATAAAAATCCTTTTTTTTCTAAGTCAATTATCCCAACTCCGGAGAAGATTTCTTTCCTTTGGGGGAAGAGGAATTTTATTTTCCCCTTTTTTGCTTTAATGGGAAAATGGGCGTCAAAATCAAAAAGATGATTTTCAATCGGGAGAGGTTTTAAGAGTCCTTCGGTTTTTAGTAAATCAGAGAGGATTTGATTCATAACTCCCTTTGAGTAAGGAATTTTATTTCTTGGTTAGTGATGATAGGGATTAGTCCTTTTCTTAGGGAGAATTTTATCTCCTTTCGTACCGAGATGAGATTGAGGGTTAAAATGACAAATTCACCCAAGACGAACGCTAAGGCAATTCCCAAACCATTTAATTGGAAGTAGAAAAGGGGACTCAGGGCGATATTAGTCAATGTGCCAACGAGGGTATTAAAGAGAAGTTTTTTTTCTCTTTTCCCGGCAATGAGACCAGTGGCGTAGAGGGTAGAAAGGGTGGTGAAGGGGAGAAAAAAGATTAGGATGCGGAGGATATTTGTTCCAGGAAGATAATTCCGACCAAGGAAAAAGCCGATGAGGGAAGGAGCAAAGATGAGAACGATAAGAACGACGAGAAGGGTGAAAAAGAGAAGGAGTCGGTTAAGGATGGTAAAAAGTTTTGGCAGTTTATTGAATTGGGTTTGGTAGAAGGATGAGATTATTGGTAGGAAGAGAAAACTGGCAACAAAATCAATCACCAGGGTGGAAAATAGGATTCGGTGCATGGCACTATAAATACCTAACTCTTCGGGTTGACCAATAAATCCCAATAGGATGATGCCAAAATAAGTATAAAGGATTTGGAGAATGTTGGTTATGCCTAAGGGAAGGGCAGTCAAGAAAAGGTTTTTAAAAGTTGGGAGATTAAAGGTGAGAGAGAGAGGTTTGCCTTCTCTTTTATACGAAAGAAGGAGAAAAAGGGTGCCAATCGCCTGACTAAAAAGAAAGGCAACCGGAACTTTCTGATAATCCGGTTCTTTTTTTACTAACAAGAGAAGGAGGAAGAGATAGCCGGAGGAGATAAGAATGCGATTTATTCCTACATAGTTCATTCTTTCTTTGGCTTGAAAGAACCATTCTAAGGAGAAAGAGTTGATGAATAAAAATAGGGAGTAGACAAGTGTCAGTTTTTTCACGGGTAACGGTTTATTTAATAAATGAGTGAGGAGAAGTAAGAAAAGAAAAAATAAGGTTGCCAAAAAAAGACGGAGACTCAATAAATGAGAAGGGAATTTTTCTTCGGTGGGAGATTGGGTTAGTTTCCTCACACCCAAGGTGAGAAGCCCGAAATCGGTTAAAATTAAGGCATAGGAAACAAGGGAAAGGGCAAAAGAAAGCCAGCCAAAATTAGTAACCCCAACCTTTTGGGCGCAATAGATGGTAGCGAGAAAACCGAAGAGAGAAGCGAATCCTCTACCACCAAAGAGGTAGATGACATTTTTAAGCGGACTAATTTTATTCATTGAGGAGTTTTGAATAAATTTCTTCTAATTTCTCTAATCGTTTCTTCCGGGAGAAGTTTTTGATAAATTCCCTTCCTGCCTCCCCCATCTCCTTCCTTAATGATGGATTTTCAATAAGGATAGATAACTTCTCTTCCAATTCTTTGCTATCTCGCTCCTTAACCAAAAACCCGGTTTCGCCATCCTTCACAATCTCTGGGATTCCCGAGTGATAGGTGGAGATTACTGGGAGGCCAATCCCTTGGGCTTCAAAAAGGGTGTAGGGTGTTCCTTCCTGGTTACCATCTTTTGTCTTATAACTGGGGAGGATAAAGATATCACTTCCGGCAATCTCTTTTAAGACTTCTTGATTAGGAATTGCACCCTTCCAGAGGACCCTATCGCCTAATCGGTTTTCCCGAATTTTCTTTCCCACCTTTTTTCTTAATTCGCCATCGCCAATGATTGTGAGGGAGACATTGGGATATTTCTGGAGGATATTTTTATAGGCGGAAAGGAGTATTAAAATCCCCTTCTTTTCGGTTAAGCGACCGACAAAGATAATTTTTGGGGTCTTATTAAAATATGCTTCTTTTTTGGGTAAAGAGGATAGGTCAATTCCTAAGTAAAGGGTGATGACCTTTTCTGGGGGATAACCAAGACTGATTAAATCCTGGCGGGTCGCAGAACTGACGCAGAGGAAGATGTCTCCTTCCTGAGCTAATTCTCGGTAATGTCGGCAGTAGTTAAAGAAAGTTGGGTTCTTATACCTTTTGTGAAAGGGGACAAAGAATTCAAAGCCGTGAAAGGAGACAACGAGTGGTAGAGAAAATTTTCTTTTGTGGAATAAGCCATAAATCCCTTCCACCCCTAAATGGCAGTGGATTAAAGCAATTCCCTTTCGGACGATGAGGTCGGAGAGAGTTTGGGAATGAAAGGAGAGACGGTAGGAGAGGGATTCCCAAAAGCCTGGTTGATAAATTTCTGGGAAGGGGAAGACCTTTGGATTTAATCTCTTTAGGCAAAAGACAGTGCTTTTGAAGTTTTTCAATTCGGTTATGTCTTTATAGGTAAATGTCTCGGAGAGGGGGAGGAAATGGTGCCGGAGATGAAGGATCTCTTTCAATTTATATTAAAAAGTTTTTGGACGGGTGGCAAAAAAAGGGATTTGTATTTGAACGGGTATTCATCAGCAAAGTTGGGATAACCGCAGGGTGGGTTTTCTCTGTTAGGGCAAAATCGGAGGCAATCACCGTGGCAGGGGATGGGTTGGAATTTACCTTGTAAACTCTTAATGTGAACAAAGATATTTTTCGCCCCTTCACAGGAAGGGATATTTTTTGAATCATATCCCTTGGGCAATTCCTGGCAGACCGCATAGGTCATCCCCCTTTTTTCTACTTCTTTCTTCAACCAGGTATGGAAACGCACCCTTAAAGAAAAGGGAACCGTGAAACGCTTCTTTTCGGGATAGTCAGCAATCCTTTCTGGGTCAAACTGATAATAAGAGAAGAAGGTTTTTAATCGGGATGAGAATTTAGATTTTTTTATCCTTTCCGCCACCCGGAGAATTGAGGTTTTATTGAAATACCCAGTGGAGCCGATAATATGAGGTGAACCGGCTTCTTGGGCCCTATCTATTAGGTAGATAATATCTCTCTTCTCCATAATTCCTAAAATAGTTGGGTCAATCCGAACAACAGCGGGGATTTTTATTTTATTAAAATAATAGATGGTACGAAACCGGTCCAGAATTTTACTGGCAAAGGGGCTGGTAATTATCTGTTTTTCTGGTGGCGCCTCAATGGTGATAGTGAGAAACCAATAAGGATATTCTTGAAGAACTGGTAATTCCTTTAAGAGAGATAAAGGACCATCCGCACTCTTGGTCACAATCCCAAAACTTAAATTGTATTCCATCAGGAGGGAGATAATACCTTTGGTGAGATTTTTTATCTCCTTTATCGGCTGTAAGGGGTCGGTTACTTGACTGAGATAAATTGGAAACAGGCGGTAGGCGTTTTTGATTTCCTCTCTCAATTTTTCAACGAGGTTTTTATAAATTACTATTTCGTTCTCTTTTGACCAGGGATAAGCCCGGGCATAACAGATTGGACAACGGTAGAGACAACAGCCGGATTCGGTGGCGGAGAGCAAAATGGAATGGGGACATTTTCTCTTCCCTTTCTTATAGGGAAAATCATGAAGGCAATTGCCTTTTAGTTCCCTAAGGGCGATGACCATCAATTTTTACTCTTTTTCCTCCGGTGTTTCTTCTGAGGCTTCCTCTTTTGGTAATTGATTTAGAACTTTTAGACAGACTTTGGCGGTATTGGTGTGAATTTCCACGGTATCTTCAACCTTTCGGGCATAACCCCCAGCCAAAACGATAGCAATTGGGATACCTCTTTTTTCTCCTTCTTGAATGACAATTTCATCTCTGGTTTTTAAGCCTTCTTTGGTTAATTGGAGGAGACCCAACTGGTCGTCATAATAGGGGTCAGAACCGGCGGCATAAACAATCAATTCCGGTTTATGAGAATCGTAAATTTTAAGCACCGCCGGCCGCAAATGTTTAAGATAGATTTCATCGCCGGCAAAATCAGGTAGTCCAATATCCCAATCACTTCTTTCTTTGATAGGGTAGAGATTTTCCTGATGGATAGAGAAGGTGAAAACATCCGGGTCATCCTGAAAGATTCGGGCTGTGCCGTTACCCTGATGTAAATCGCAATCAATCACTGCCACCCTTTTCACCTTTTTTTCTTTCTGCATCTTTCGGATGGCAACCGCGATGTCGTTAACATAACAGAAGCCCTCACCGTGATTGGGAAAGGCATGATGGAAACCGCCACCGAGATGGAAGCCAATTTTTTCTTCCAAGGCGAGAGAACAGGTGAGGATGGTGCCGGAGGCAGCAAGAAAATAGGCTTGGATAATCTCCCAGGTTAATGGTAGTTCGGAACGAATCGTCCGGGAGGTCCAGCGGAGGTTGAGCATATCTTGTATATATTCTTCGGTATGGACAAGCCGGATATCATCTAAGTTAACCTCGGGTGGTTCCAAAAATTCTTCCTCTTTTGCTAACCCTTCACTTAGGAGTTTCTCTTTTATCAATTTATACTTTTCTGTAGGGAAGACATGAGGTCCAATATCAATCTGATACTTAGGGGAATAGACGAATTTCATCTTCCCTCCTTCTCTGGTTCATTGGATTTAAGGCGCAAGCCTTTTATAAAATCCTTACGGATTAATTCCATAAAGGATAACTTTTAATTTATCTAAGACAATCGGGTCGGTCTCTTCTGCCAATTGGTTCTTTAAGATATTTTTTGTGTATTCGTCCTTAAAGTTAGATAAAGCGGAGATGGTAGCCAGGCGAATCTCTGATTTCGGAAAAGAGAGAAAGGGGATGAGGGCTTTTCTAATCTTTTTCTTCTCGTTTTCCTCTTCTTCCTTTAAGGTTGTAATTTGTCTTCCCAGACAAGAGATAAGACTACGGAGAAGAAGATGGTTAGCGGATGGTTTTAAGAAAAAGAGGAGTTCGGTAATTGCCCCCTTCCCAAAATCGTTAATGGCATTCTCTGCGGCCTGGCGGCAGGTGAAAATTGGGTCCGAGAGTGTTTTTATGAGATAGGGGAGAGTCTTTTTTTCTTTTATCTTCCCTAAGGCAACCGTGGCGGTAATGCGGGTTGGTTCGTATTTATCGTTTAGGTATTTTAAGATTACTGATAAAACTTTTTCCCGCAGAAGGGAATCCTCTTTGGGTGGTACAGAATCAATCTTAAAGATATCCCCGAGGGCGGAGATAATCCATCGGGGTCGGTTGTGGATTATCTTACCGTTCGGCAACCGCCGGCCTTTAAGAGCAGAAATTAAGGAATCAACTGCGAACTTCACCTTCAATTTCCCTAAGAGATAGATGACATTCGCCCGGGCTTCCTTCCTCTCATCCCAGAGGTATTTTAATAAATAAGGTATTACCTTTTCCGGCAGGGATTCGCAAAATTCTTCAATCGCCCTTAACTCTAAACTATTCCTCGTGGCAATCTTTTCAGAAAAGATATATTTGAGGGAGAGGGTATCTCTTTTTATCAATTCCTTTCGATATTCCCTCACCCTCTTTTTGGCACTACCAACCTCCCATTCGCTTGCCCCCTTAAATACCTCTTCAATTTTTTTGTTTGCTAAATCGCCAACTGGCTCTTCTTCTTCCTCCTTTTCTTCCTTTTTTCCCTTTTGATCAATTCCTGCACCATAAAAGCCTTTGAAGAAATAAGTTATTTCTTCTGGTTTTAAGTCTTTGGGATATAAATCCTCGCCTCCCAGGTCTAAGAAGATACCTATCCCACCAAATCCCCGGGAGGGATTTGCCCAGCCCTGACCAAACTCCTTCTCCCGGGTTAAATAGGTATCATCGCCTTTGGCATCTAAAAATAAACCAAAGGAATTGGTCAAACCAATTCCCTGACCACCGGAGGTATAATAGTGGTCATCACCATCTCTATCAATTAAGATGCCAACCGAAAAATCGTGTCCTTCGCCTTGGGCTGGTCCGAGTCGGGAGTAGTAGTTATCATTGCCATTACGGTCAACCAGGATGCCAGAAGCTAAATGAATCCCGGCCCCTTGGGCGTATTCGGTCGCCAGATATTGGTCGTTTCCTTCGTTATCAAAGAGCATTCCTAAGGAATACCAGTAACTCGTTCCCTGAGAGAAGACATCACCGTTATAAAAGTCATTACCTTTCTTATCATAAAGAAGTCCAATGCCTCCGCCGGCATCCGGTCGGAAGCCCATCGCAAAGCCCTGGGCAAAACTGCGAAAGTCTTTGGGTAGAAGTGGTTCGTGGTAGAATTTGCCACCCCCATAGTAAATGTCATTTCCTGATTGGTCGAGCAGGGCACCATAACCAAAGGTAGAACCAAAGCCTTGGGCAAAGTTATAAGCCCGGTAGGTATCATTACCCCCAAAATCAAAAAGGAAACCTAAACCATAAAAACCCGCCCCCTGGGTGAAGGTCTTTCCTTCATAAAAATCGTCCCCTTCGTAATCAAGGAGAATCCCTAAACCAAAAAGGGTACTCCCTAAGGAATACTCGGAGGCACGATAGACATCATTCCCTTGGTAGTCAAGGAGGATACTTGTGCCAAAGATACTGCCCCCAAAGGCAAAAGGTCTTTTTGTTTGGTAGAAGTCGTTACCGGAAAAATCAATAATCGCGGAAAAGGGGTGGGAGAAAAAGCCAATTGCGCCATTGGGAGAGTGATAGATATCATTTCCGCCCAGGTCAATAATGATAGAAAACTCCTCATAATAAGTATTATTTTCTTCTGAACCAATCACTACCTTACCGAATTCATTTTCTTCATAATAATGGACTTTTCCTTTGACCCCGGGACAATCAATCTTCTCCTTGGGGACTTTTAATCCTTTTAGGTAATGGGAAAAGCGCATCAGATGGGAAATAGATTGGGAGATAATCTCTTCGTAATCTAACTTCTTTACCACAACAAAGAAACTATCTGAAGGCAATTTTAGGGAATCAAATTTTATTGATTGGTTAAACTCTTTATGGAGGAAGCCTTTTAGGTAATCGTCCGTTGTATCCTCCTCATCAGAGAAGAGATAGGGTGAGAGATATAATAAGTAGTCCAATTCCTCAGGAGATAAAACTTGTCCTTTCTCTTGTCGATAGAGGGGTACCAATTCCTTACGGTAATTATGGATAATGTTGATGAGGCACTTAATTATCTCGGGTAGAGAAGAGAGGCTAATCTCCTGTGATTTTGGCAGGAGGTCAATTAAACTATCTGAGCGGTGGATGGTGGAATCTAAGTAAAAGGGAAGCCAAAGGGGTTGGTCAAGGGATTTAGCCACTTTTTTTAAGATAAAGGTAGAATCAATTGCCCACTTTTTTTCAAAGGATAACTCTTTTTGGGTGATGAGATAGGAATTGAGGCATTTTTCAATGAGACCAATCTCGGAGGAATCCAGAGAAGAAAGAGAAAAGAAGAAAAGGATAAAAAGCATCTGGCATTATAACCTACCTTAAGGGAGAAGTCAATCAATTTAATACAACCGTGTTTATCAATGCCTCTCCTGATTAAGCCCTTAATTGTTTCTCCAATTAGTCTCTCAATTAGACCTTTGGTTATTCTCCCGATTAGATTTATTATTACGCATCAAATTAGACTCACAATTACCATTCTAATTATTGCTCCGATTACTATTTTTATTAACCCTTTTCTTAGAGTTTCTATCATTCCCTTAATTAGATTTTCTATTACGCCTTCTATTAAACCTTTATTTAGACCCCCGATACCATCCCCTGTATGCTTCACCCCTTTTTATAAAGATAAACCCCTCCCTTTAAGGAAGGGATGGGTTTAACTAATTATTCAATTTATTATATTATAAAGTAATCTTAGAAAATGTCAACCTTCGGATTAGAAATCAGACAGTTTTTAAGTTGACTTTTGGCTTTCTTTCGGTAATTTAATGAAATATGGAGAAGGAATTTTTGCGGATTGCGGCGGAGAAGATGCGCGGAACAAGATTGGACCATTATCTTATTGTTTCCGGGATTGGACTTTCCCGGAATAAGGTGAATAAGTTGATAAAGGAGGGAAAGGTGTTAGTTAATGAGAAAACGGTAAAACCTTCTTATCGGGTAAAGGCCGGAGATAAGATTTATGCCCGGTTTGAGCCAGAAAAGGAATTGGATATTATACCCGAGAATATTCCCTTAAATATCATCTATGAAGATGAGGATGTGATTGTAATTGATAAGCCGAAAGGGATAGTGGTCCATCCGGCAAGGGGGCATAAATCAAAAACTTTGGTCAACGCCCTTTTATTTCATTGTCAAAATCTCGCAGTGGGTCAAGAAAAATACCGACCCGGGGTAATCCATCGGCTTGATAAAGATACAACCGGTCTTTTGGTTTTTGCTAAGACCGATACCGCCCTTTCCTTTTTAGGAAAAGAATTAGAAAATCGGCGGATAAATCGAGAATATCTGGCAATTCTCTGGGGTAATTTACCTTTGGAGAAAGGGATAGTTGAAGCACCTATCGGCCGGGATTCCTTAGACCGGAAAAAGATGGCGGTTACCCCATTTGCCTCTAAGAAGGCAATCACGGAATTTTCCGTGATAAAAAGATACGGAATCGCTACCTATGCCCGGCTTAAACTATTAACCGGGAGAACTCACCAGATTCGGGTTCATATGTCCCATTTTGGTCATCCGGTAGTTGGGGATAGAGAATACGGACGTGCCTTTACCAAATTGATAAAATCAAAGGAGGAATATTCTTTTGCCAAAAAGATGCTCTCCCTAATTGATCGGCAAGCCCTCCACTCTGCCAAGTTGGGTTTTATCCATCCCAAGACCAAGGAATATGTAGAGTTCACTGCACCCCTTCCCGAGGATATGAAAAATCTCCTCCGTTTATTATCCGCGGAATGAAACCACAAATTTTCACAAGATAAAAAATGAAGGACAGGGCAATTTTAATTGTTGAGTCGCCAACCAAGGCGAAGACTATTTCTAATATACTAAAAGGGAAGATGAAGGTTTTATCTACCAAAGGACATATTAAGGATTTGCCCAAGACGAAATTGGGGGTTGATATTGAGAATAACTTTGAACCAACATATATTTTAATTAAAGGGAAAGGGAAGATAGTGCGAGAGATTAAAAGTGAAGCGAAGAAGGTAGAAAGGGTTTATTTGGGTTGTGACCCAGACCGGGAAGGGGAGGCAATCGCTTTTCATATCGCCGAAGAGATTAATAATAATAAAGAGATGAAAAGGGTTCTTTTTTATGAGATAACCAAAAATGGAATAGAGAGGGCGCTGCAGGTTCCCGAGGAGATTGATTTGCCTAAGGTTAATTCGCACAAGGCGCGAAGGGTTTTGGATCGATTGGTTGGCTATCTGGTTAGTCCAATCCTCTGGCAGGTCTTTAAGAACCGGAACCTTTCTGCAGGAAGGGTACAGACGGTTGCCCTTCGGTTCATTGTGGAGCGGGAAGAGGAGATTGAAAATTTTATCCCCGAAAAATATTGGGTTATCTCCGCTATTTTTGCCAAAGAAAATGGTGAAGAGTTTAAGGTTTTTTTAGAACATAGAAAAGAGGGAGAGAGGATAAAGGATAAAAGTTTGGCAGAAGAACTGGTAAAGAAAATTAAGGAAATGAAAGAAGCGCAAATTGACCGAATTAAAAGAGAGATAAAATATAAAAGTCCACCACCACCTTTTATTACTGCCTCCTTACAACAAGAAGCGGCAAGAAAGTTATTTCTATCAAGTAAGAAGACGATGTTTTTAGCCCAGAGGTTGTTTGAAGGTGTTGAGTTGAAGGAGGAGATAGTTGGTCTTATTACCTATCCCCGGACCGATTCCAAAAGGGTAGCGGAAGAGTTTTTGGAAAAAGAGAGGGATTTTATTCAAAAAGAATTTGGTGAGAAGTATCTTCCGGAAAAGATTCGCTCCTATAGGGATCGAAAGGAGACCCAAGGGGCGCACGAGGCGATAAGACCAACGGATTTAATGAAAAGACCGGAGTTAATAAAAGATTATTTAGATAAAGACAGTTATAAGTTATACGATTTAATCTTCCGCCGGGCGGTTGCCTCCCAGATGGCAGATGCCCAATACGAGGAAAAGAGGATTGAGATTTTCGTTTCCCACTTAATTGATTTTCTTTTTAGCGCCTATGCCCGGAGAAGAATTTTTGATGGATTTGAAAAGGTTTTTCCTTCCGAAGAAAAAGAAGTTATTTTGCCCGAACTGAAAGAAGGGGAGAAGGTCCGATTGGTTGATGTGTTTGCGGAGGAGAAATTGACCCAGCCACCACCCCGATATACCGAGGCGAGTTTGATTAAGAAGTTGGAGGTGAATGGTATCGGTCGTCCCTCCACTTATGCCGGAATTATCTCCACCCTTTTGGAGAGGAGGTACGTAGAAAAACGCGATGGGAAACTTCATCCCACGGAATTAGGGAGACTAACAGAAGAGATTTTGGTGAATAACTTTTCAGATATCTTTGAGGTTCATTTCACCCGCCGGATGGAAGAGGAGTTAGATTTGATTGAAGAAAAGAGAAAGGAATGGCAGGAGGTGGTTCGGGATTTCTATTTACCCTTTGTTAAGGACTTAAAGAAAAGTGAGGAAAATCTCCCAAAGATTAAGGAAGGATTAAAGGAAGAAATCAGCGAGAAATGTCCAATCTGCGGCCGGAATTTGATTTATAAATGGGGGAGATTTGGAAAATTCATCTCCTGTTCTGGTTATCCGGAGTGTAAGTTTATCAAAAAGGAAGAGAAGGAACTTTTAGCGGAAAAATGTCCCGATTGCGGTAGTCCCTTAGTAAGGAGAAGGAGTAAGAGAGGGGAGGAGTTTATTGCTTGCTCCGCTTATCCGAAATGTAAGTTTGTTAAGAAAGAGAAAAAGGTTTTGGAGGAAAAGTGTCCGGAGTGCGGCGCGAATTTGGTAGAGAGAAAAAGTCGCTTCGGCAATTTTATTGCGTGTGGGAATTATCCAAAGTGTAAGTTTAGAAAAAAGAGATAACTACTTCTCAAATAAATCCTCTTGCCTTCGGGCGCGGCTTAAAAGTTCTACCGCCTTTCTCACATGAGGGTCATAGGCAAGCCGGACCTCGTAATCTCCTTTTGTCCCTTCTATCTTTGCCGCAACCTCCCTTTCAATCTCCTGGGAGATTATCTCCTGAGCGGAATCAAACTCCGCGGGTGTGAAATCTATCTTCTTTTCGGTCAGGAAATTCTTGAACTCTTGGAGTATCTCAGAATTAACCTTTATTGGTTTTTTAAGTTCTTTATGATGTGCTTTGTATTTAACCGTAAAATCAAAGAATACATCACGGCCGGCTTTAATGATGAATTTGGGAAGGATGGAATAGGTGAGATATAAATCCGGAGCAATGCCGCCTTTGCCATAAATTTCTCTTTTTAGAGGACCCAGGGTGCGATAGGTTTTAGATACTTTTTCTTTTATGGTATCTTTTTTGGTGGGGCGGTGGATACTCCGACCAGAAGGTGTATACCAGTAGGCGGTGGTTAATTTTAGGGCGGTTGATTCTTCTAAGGGGTGGATAGTTTGCACTGAGCCCTTGCCAAAAGTTGTTTCACCAATAACCAAAGCCCTTTCCCAGTCTTGAAGACAACCAGCCACAATCTCAGAGGCGGAAGCACTTCCCCGGTCGACTAAAAGAACTAATGGCTCGGAGAGATATTTTCCTTCTTCGGTAGTAACAAAATCCCGATTACCTCGCGGGTCTCTTCCCCGGACGGTAACAACAGTTCTGTTGGCGGGAATAAAGAGATTAGAGACTTCAAAACCTTCTTGCAATAGACCGCCGGAATTGCCGCGCAGGTCAAAGATAAATTTCTTTGCCCCTTCTTTTACTAAGGAATCCAAGGCATTTTCCAATTCAGTCCTCGCCACCTGAGAAAAGTCAGCTAAGCGCACATAGCCGACATCGTCTTTTACCATTCCGGCATAGGGAACCGATTTGATATTGATTATTTCTCTCACCAGGGTGACTTCAAAATCATCTTTTATTGCCTCCCGCCTAATTTTGATTTTAATTTTTGTGCCGGGTGTCCCTCTTATTCTTTTTACCGCTTCGGAAACACTCCAGCCTTCGGTCGGTTCACCATCAATTTCAATTATCTGGTCACCTGCTTGCAAACCGGCGCGATAGGCGGGGGTGCCTTCAATCGGCGAGATGACGGTTAAGATATTCTCGCGGGTTCCGATTTGAATGCCGATGCCTCCGAATTTTGCCTGGGTCTTTACCTGCAATTCCCGATATTCACTCGCATCCAGATACTGAGAATAAGGGTCTAATTCGTTCAACATCCCATTGATGGCGGATTTGACCAAATCATCGGTTTTCACCTCTTCCACATAATGGCGAGAGACAATGTTTAAGATATCAGAAAAAAGGCGGAGGGATTGAAAGACATTTTCCCGTTGTGCCCAGAGCCGGGCCGAAAACCAAACAGCAGCGATTAAAAGCAGAATAAGTAATAGTAAGGTTAATGTTTTTTTCATTTTAGGTTCTCCATTTTTAAATCAGTCCTTTTTGAGTTAAAAATTCTATCACTTTGGTTCTTATCGCCAGATGAAGTTCTTCTTTTTCTTTTGTGCCATCAAATACTTTTATTCGCCTTCCGCGTCTTTTCGCTATTTGGCGATAAGTTTTTCTTATCTCTTCGTGAAACTTTTCTTCTTCGCTTTCCAATCGGTCGGGTCTCTCTTTTTTTATGCGATTTAACCCAATGGCAACTGGTAGGTCAAGAAGAATGACCAGGTCGGGTTTTATTTTGTTGGTGGCAAATTTATTCAGTCGACTGACCACCGCCAATCCCAATTTTCTTCCCCCTCCCTGATAGGCGAGAGAAGAATCCGAAAACCGGTCGGTAATGATAATTTTACCTTCTTTTAAGGCAGGTATAATCTTTTCGGCAATTAATTGGGTGCGACTGGCTAAATAGAGAAAGAGTTCAGTTTTTGCCTCCATCCCCTTAAATTCCGGGTCCAAAAGGATTTCTCTTATTCTTTCCCCAATCGTGGTGGAACCGGGTTCCCGAAAAAAGAGGCAAGGAAACCCTTTCTCCTTAAGGTATTGATAAAGGAGATTTGCCTGCGTTGTCTTTCCCGAACCTTCAATACCTTCAAAGGCGATGATTACTCCCTTATTTGCCATATTTCTTAATGAACTTTTCCACTTTTTCCCGGCAGATGTGGTCAGGATATTGAACGGGGGGTGTTTTCATAAAATAGGATGATGGTTCAATAATGGCACCGGAAAGTTTATTGTCCAGAGCCAATTTGGCACATCGTATAGCGTCAATTACCACCCCGGCGGAGTTTGGGGAATCCCAAACTTCTAATTTTAATTCAATGTTTAACGGCACATCCCCAAAAGTCCTTCCTTCCAGTCGGATGTAAGCCCATTTTCTATCTTTTAACCAGGCGACATAATCCGAAGGTCCGATATAGATATCTTCCTCGGGAAGTTTCCATTTGAGAAGGGATGTGACCGCGCCGGTCTTGGATTTCTTTTTGGATGCGAGCCGGCTCCTTTCCAGCATATTTAAGAAATCGGTATTGCCACCAACATTTAATTGAGAAGTCCTTTCCAATTTCACTCCTCGGTCGTTAAAAAGGGTGACTAATACCCGATGGAGAATTGTGGCACCAACCTGGGATTTTATATCATCACCGATTACCGGTAGTTTCGCTTCGGCAAATCTTTTCTGCCAATACTTTTCTGAGGCGATGAAAACCGGGATGCAGTTGATAAAGGCGCATCGGGCTTCTATCACTTGTTCTACATACCACTTCGTTGCCTCTTCACTCCCCACCGGTAAGAAATTGATAACAATCTCGGTTTTCGTATCTCTTAGAATGCCAACAATGTCCGCGGTTGGTCCGGGTGCCTTCTCAATGATTTGGGACAGATAATAACCCAAACCATCGTGGGTCATTCCTCTAACTACTTCCACCCCGGTTTTTGGCACATTGTGAAACTTATAAGTATTGTTCGGATAGGTGAAAATTGCTTCGGCGAGGTCTTTGCCAACTTTTCTTTTATCAATGTCAATCGCGGCGGTAAACTCAATATCACCGATGTGATAACCACCGAGAATGGTATGCATTATCCCGGGAATAAACTCTTCTCCTTTGGCATTTCGGTAATAGTAAACGCCCTGGACTAAACTTGAAGCACAATTGCCAATGCCGATAATTCCCACTCTTATCTTTTTTCCCATATTATCCTCCGAAAAAGATAATGGTTAATTTTAATTTCAACCAACTTCTTCCCTTTTGGCTCATCATCTTATCTTACCTAAAAAAAGAGAAAAGTCAATCATTTAGGCATTAAGACTTTTGGGAATAGGAAGGAGATAGGGAAGAGAGGAGAAAGAAAATGTATCCAGAAATTCGTTGAGGAAGTGGCTTAAGAAGAAATTTGTCATTAGCGGACCAGCCGACCAACCCTTTCCCACCGGATACTACGAGGGGAAAGAAGAATTCGCAAAAGGTTTGGGGCAGCATCGGAGGAGAAATAGATGACCAAGGGTTTTCCTTTTAGGTATTTTTTATCAAGGGGTCCAAAGAAGCGGGAATCCGCGGAGTTGTCCCGATTATCGCCCATAGCAAAGATACAACCCTTTGGGACAACGACTGGTCCAAAATTGTCTCGGATACTGATTTTTTCTAAGAAAAGTCCTTTTTCCCACAATTCTTGAAAATTTATTTTCTCTGCTTCCGAAGAGCCAGAAGAGAGCCAGTTATCCTTATGAAGGGCATAAGGTTCGTATTGGCTCTTGCCGTTAACATACAGTATCTTATTTTTTACCTCCACGGTCTCTCCTTCAACCGCCACACAGCGTTTGACAAAGTTCCTTGGGGCATACCAGTGGAAAAACTTTTTATCCTTTGACCAGTAGATTGGTAGTAAGGGCAAAAATTTTGGGAAGATTCTTATATATCGCTCTTCGGGCTCGGGAGAATCTGGGTCTAAGGGATAGCGGAAGACGACAATGTCCCCCTTTTTTGGTTCGGCAGTGGGGATGATAGTTTTAGTGGTAAATGGTAATTTTATACCGTAGTTAAACTTAGTTACGAGCATAAAGTCGCCAATGAGAATTGTATCTTCCATAGAGCCGGTCGGTACCATAAATGCTTCAACCACGAAGGACCTAATCACCGCCACAAAGATAAGAACCGGACCCCAGGATTTAATAAACCCTTTCATAGGTTATATCATAATGGAAAATTCTTAATCTTCAAGAGAAAATATGGAGTTCTTCTTATTGGAACCTCTTTGACCAGGAAGGGGAAAAGGCGCCACCGAGGTTGGTGAGTTTCTTTTGCCCGGAGCCATCCCAGTGCATCACCCAAATTTCCCAAGAGCCACTCCGATTGGAAGAGAAGGTGATATGTAAACCGTCTGGTGAAAATGATGGTTCTTCGTTGTTTCCTTCAAATGTGAGTTGCCGATAAAAACTACCGCTGACATCAGTGATAAAGATCTGGTTCCGGCCATCACTTGTCCTACTGGTATAGGCAATCAAATCGCCTTTTGGCGACCAACAAGGGGATGTGTTGTAAGAACCGGAGGTTGTGAGTCGATAAAGATTTGTGCCATCAATGTCAATTAGATAAATCTGGGGGCTACCGGCCCGGTCGGAACAGAAAGCAATCTGTCGGGAGGAAGGGGAGAAGGAAGGGGAGATATCTATGGAGTGACCATAGGTGAGCCGATTTTTCTTATCGCCACTTACAAGGTAAAGGTCTAAGGAACGTTCCGCAGTGATAGCACAAGCGATATATTTACCATCTGGCGAATAAGCCGGAGTAGTATTTAATCCTGGGGAAGCAGAGATGAGTCGGGAGCGGCGCATCTTTAGGTTATAGGCGTAAAGGTTTAAGTTTGTTCCGGAATAAGCGGAATAGGCAATCTCATCATTATTGGGTGACCATTCCGGATAGAGTTTTAATCCGCCATCATTGGTTAGAGGGATAAAATTTGCTCCATCGTAGTCAATAATAGCCAGTTCCTTAGTTTTGCCTTTTTTATGAGAGAAGGCAATTTTTGTCCGGCAGATTCCTTCTTCTCCGGTCAGTAGTTTAATTAAATCATCGGCAATGGTATGGGCGAGCCAGCGCCAATCACCAAAATAGCCATAATTGAATTCCTTTAACTTCTTGTGCATCTCAATATCGTAAACCCGAATTTTGATATTTACCACACCGCGCTTCGTAAATAAATCCGGGCAAATTAAAACTTTGGCTCCGCTTTGACCCCATTTAGTAAATTCAATCTTTCCTTCTTCAGTATTGTAATTTTTTTCCGAAGAAACGATGCGGAAATATAAAGAGAAGTCAAGGTCATCTTCAATCACCTTTCTTAAATTTTTTGTCATTTCCAGTAATGAAGGGGAGACTTCTTTTGGTTGATTGAACTCAGCGATAACGATGGGCAATTGCTTTTTGGTAGCCCGCGAGGTAATCTTCGCCCAGACCTCAAGACTTCCCTTTTGGGCAAAGGCGGGTAAGAGGCTAATAAGGAAAAGTAATATGATTTTGGGGATATTGACCATTAGGTTAAAATTAATTATTCCGCCCTTTTTCTTTTTGATTTCTCAATGTAAGTGGGTTGGCTTTCGCCGGTAATTACCTCCGGGGTGATGATACACTCACTAATTTCAGAAGCCAAGGTGGGTAATGCAAACATTATCTCAAGCATCGCATTTTCCAAAATCGTTTTTAAGGCACGGGCACCAGTTCCTTTTTTTATGGCTAATTCAGCAATTTTATTCAGCGCTTCCATGGTGAAGGTAAGTTTAACACCTTCCATTTCAAAATAGCGCTGGAACTGTTTGATTAAGGCATTGCGGGGCTTGGTTAATATTTCAACGAGCGCCTCCTTTGATAGGGGTTGCAAAGTGGCGATAACCGGAAAGCGACCAATAAATTCTGGGATAAATCCGTATTGGAGTAAATCTTCTGGCTCAACTTGGGATAGTATCTCTTCGGTTGTGGTTTTCTTTACTTCTGGGGCATGAAATCCCAAACTTGTCTGGCGAAGCCTTCTTTCTATAATTTTTTCTAATCCTTCAAATGTGCCCCCAGCAATGAAGAGGATATTTTTGGTATTAATGGGAATGAAAGGTGCTTCGGGATGTTTACGACCGCCTTGGGGTGGACAGTGCGCAGTTGTCCCTTCCAGGATTTTTAAGAGTGCCTGCTGGACTCCTTCTCCGGAGACATCGCGGGTGATAGAAGGAGAGTCCGATTTTCGGCTTATTTTATCAATTTCGTCAATATAGATAATACCAATTTCCGCTAAGGAGATATCAAAATTTGCGGCTTGGATAAGCCGAAGGAGGATATTTTCCACATCTTCACCGACATAGCCGGCTTCGGTTAAAGGAGTGGCATCGGAGATGGAAAAGGGGACATTGAGGTGTTTGGCTAAGGTCTCCGCCAATAAGGTCTTGCCGACACCGGTGGGACCAATGAGTAAGATATTACTTTTTTCCATTTCCACATCGGTCGGGGGCGAGAAGACTCTTTTGTAGTGATTATAAACCGCTACCGATATGACCCTTTTTGCCTTTTCCTGGCCAATGATGTATTCATCTAAAAATCTTTTTATCTCTGGGGGAGAGGCTAATCGCTGGGTTTGAGAAAGAGGGCGGTATTTCTCTTCGTCCTTTAAGAAATTATGGCAGATGCGGACACAATCATCGCAGATATAGCCGGTTCTTCCTGAGATGAGACGCCGGCAGGCTTCTTCGGTTCTACCGCAGAAGGAGCAGCGGATTTTATCTTTTTTCTTCCGAGACGGTTCTTTTTGATTCATCTTCTCTCGTAATAATTTCATCAATGATGCCGTATTCTTTGGCTTCTTCGGCAGACATAAAGAAGTTCCGGTCGGAATCGTGTTCAATCTTTTCTTTTGTTTGATTGGTGTGTTTAGCCAAAATTTCGTTCAACCGGTCTTTCAGTCGGGCAATTTCCCGGGCATGGATTTGAATATCGGTTGCCTGTCCGGAGAGACCGTGGATTTCTGGTTGGTGAATCATAATTCGGGAATTGGGTAAAGCCAGTCTCTTTTTTGGTGTGCCGGCGGCTAAAAGAACCGCTGCGGCACTTGCTGCCATACCCATACAGATTGTCGAAATTTTAGGACGGACAAATTGCATTGTATCATAAATTGCCAGAGCGGATGAGATATAACCACCCGGGGAGTTAATATAGAGATAGATATCTTTCTCCGAGTCTTCGGCTTGTAAGAAGAGGAGTTGGGCGATTACTAAATTTGCCACGGTGTCATCAATCGGGGAACCTAAAAAGATAATCCTTTCTTTTAAAAGGCGGGAGTAGATGTCATAAGCCCTTTCGCCACGGCCGGTCTGTTCAATCACGATTGGTATGTAATACATCTTCTCCTCCTATTTGGGCTTCTTTGATGAGAAAATTCATCACCTTTTCTACCAAAATTTTTTCTTTAATAAATTGGCTCTCCGCCAATTTCTCTTTTTCTTCTTGGGAAAGGGAAAGTTGATTGAGAAACTCTTCGGTATCCTCCTTGGTGGGCATTAAATTTTCTTTTTCCGCGATGCGTGAGAGGATCAGCCATAATTTTATCCGATTTTTTGCTGTTGGGTATATCTTTTTCCTTGTTTCTTCATCGTCCGGGAGTTTATTTTCTACAAGAAGAAGGCTAATTTCTCTTTCCACTAAGGATTCGGGGGGTTCAAAATCGTAATCGTTTAAGAGGTATTTTTCTATTTCCTTTTTCAAAAGAGAAAGGCGGATCTCTTCCCATTCATCAAGTATGGAACGTTTTATCTCGTCTCCCAACTGAGTTAGGCTATTATAACCTAAACTTTGGGCGAATTCTTCATTCAACTCCGGTAGTTCCTCTTCTTTTATATCTCGGACAAAAATTTCAAAACGAACCTCTTTCCCAGCAATTTTTTCGTTAGGGAAGGTTTCGGGTATTTTGACCAGAATTTCTTTCTTCTCCCCGCGTTTGACACCCAGGAGTCCTTCGTTCAGTTCAGGAAAGTTATGCTCATCACCCAAGCGGAAGCGATGAGCGGAGATATTTTGTAATTCTTCTTCCCCCCAAAAGGTCTTGTAATCTAAAAATAGGATATTACCATTTTCCGCAGGTTTATCCGTGCTGTGGTAGATGGCGCATTTCTCTTGAAGGGAGCGGACTCTTCTTTCAAATTCCTCATCGAATCCGGTAATTTCCGGTTGAATAAGAGGAATCCCTTTATATTCTTTCAGGTCAAATTCCGGGAAGACCTCTAAGAGGGCGGTAAAGTGAAGGGATTTATCGGGTTTAATTTCAAAGTCCGTAATCCTTGCTTCCTGCACCAGACGCAGGTTCTTTTCTTGCACAATTTTTCTAAGGGTTTCGTCAATTACCTCTTGAGCGGCAATCGCCTCCAATTCCTTCCCTAATTTTCTTAAAATAATTTTTAGGGGAACTTTACCTCTCCGAAAACCCTGCAAGAAAATTTTATCCTTATATTCCTTCAATACTTCATCAATCTTTTTATCTAATTCGCCGGACTCAATGTCTACGGAAATTTCCTTTAGGTATTCTTTTCTTTGATTAATCGTCAATTCCATAAAGAAGATTAGTAAATTATGCGAGGAGGGGGACTTGAACCCCCACGAGTTGCCTCACTGGATCCTAAATCCAGTGCGTCTGCCAATTCCGCCATCCTCGCCACTTATTATTATAAAAGATATTTTTATCCTGTCAATTTAGTATGTGGTTAAGAAGAAATCCGACAAAAAGTCCCGAGAAAAATTGGATTACGACTACCTGAAATAAATTCTTTAGACGCAATTCCTTACCCATCACAAAAAAGGTGGAAAGGCAGGGGAGGTAAAGAGTGAGAAAGAGGGAGGCGATAATAAGTTGTTTTGGGGTTAAATTAAGAAGGGAGAGAAGAGCAATACTCACATCCTTTCTGAGAAATCCCGTGACGATAACACCGATTGTCCTTTCTGGTAATCCCAGGAGGTAGAGGAGAGGTTTTCCCAAAAATTTTGCGATAAAATCTATTATCCCAAAAAGTTCTAAGATGCTGATTAGAAAAACGCCACCGAAGATTAAAGGGACCGCTTCCTTTAAGAAGGCTTTCAGTCGGAGCCAGGTCTTTTTGCCAAGAAGGGAAAATATCGGTCGGCGATAGGGGGGGATTTCTAAGAATAGTTCTAAGGTTTCGCCGGATAAAACTTTACTTAAAAGGAAACTAACGAAAAGGGAGAGAAAGAATAAAAGGCTGAAGATTAGGAAGAGATATTTTGTGCCATAAGGGGCAATTAAACTGACAATCATCGCACTTTGGGGAAGGCAGGGTGCCATCATCATAATTAAAGCGGTGGTAATTACCTTTTCCCTTTTTGTTTCTAAGATGCGAGTGGCAAGAAGCGCGGGGACTTTACAACCAAAACCTAAAATAATCGGTACGGAGGAATAACCGTGCACACCAAGACGATGAAGAAATGTATCAAGAAGGGTGGCTAAACGGGGCAGGTAGCCAATATCTTCTAAAAGGCTTAAGAGTAAATAAAAGATAAAAAGGTAGGGCAAAACAATCACGAAGGGGATATAAGGTCCAGTTGTTAAAAGACCAAAACTACTTAAGGGTTCCAAAGTTTTACCGAGTAGGATTTCAAGAAAGAATTTCGGAGGGGAGATTTGGGTAATGATTTTGGTTATAAGTGGGAGATAGAGTTTATTAAATATTGGGTCTAAGAGATAGGTAGTTAAATTTTCTCCACCCAAGCGGACAAGAAGAAAAATGAGATAGAGAATAATCAAAGCAAGGGGCAAACCGGTCGCTGGTCTGATGGTTAAGTCGTTCAATTTCTCGGAGAAGGTATGGTGCCGATGGCTAACCCTTTGGACTTCATCAATAATCTTCCCAATCTCTTGCCATTTCTCGCCCGTTAGGCATCTCCCTTTTTTCGCTTTTGGGATTTTCTCTTTCAGTTCTTTAATCCCTTCGCCGGTGATGGCGACGGTTGGCACTACCGGGACGCCGAGGATTGCTTCTAATTTTTGAAAGTCAATTTGAATCCCTAAATGCTTTGCCTCATCCCAAAGGTTTAAGGCGATAAGGAGAGGAAGGTTCCGACTCAAAAGTTGTAAGGTGAGGATGAGATTTCTTTCCAAATTGGTGGCATCAATCACCTGAATAACAACATTCTCCTTTTCTTGGCTGGCGGTCTCTAACATCTTTACTGCTACCTCCTCCGCGGTGTTCGTTGGTTCTAAGGTGTAGGCTCCGGGCACATCAATCACTTCTACCTTTTCGCCATTGATTTTGGTATAACCTTTGGTAAATCCCACAGTCGTTCCGGGATAGTTAGAAGTAACGACATAAGTGCCGGTCAGACGGGAGAAGATGACACTTTTCCCCACATTGGGATTACCCATTAAAAGTATCTTTCTCATTAACGATTAAGTGTAGATGTGTTTCATCTCATTTTCGGAAATCCTTAATCTTTCTTTTCCTTATTTTTTATTTCTACAATAATTTTCTTTGCCATACCACAACCGAGGGCAACTTGGGTGTTGCCAACCTGAATGATTACCGGTCCACCCAGCAACTGTTTGGAAATTTTTTTCACTTCCTTCCCTTTTCTTATGCCTAAGACTTCTAACCGCCTTAAAAAGCCACACCCACCGAGAAGTTCCACAATTATCCCTTTTTCGTTCTCTTTCATTTGCGTTAAATCTATCTTTCTCATTTTTGGCACCTCCGGCAATAACCGTAAAGTTCCAATTTATGACGCAGCACAGCAAAGTCATATTTTTTGGCTACTTTTTCCTGAAGTTTTTCAATCCGCGGGTCATTAAACTCCAAAATCTCTCCGCATTTCAAACAGACGAAATGGTCGTGATGTTCTGCTTGGTGTGCGGGTTCAAAACGGATATTTTTCTCGTCAAAGCGTCTTTCGTAAGCCAAGCCCCAGGCGGTGAGTAATTTTAGGGTGCGATAGACGGTGGAGAAACTAATTTCGGGGTTTAATTTTTTTACCCGCTGGTAAAGTTCCTCAATCGAATAGTGACGGTCATCAAGCAAGAAGGAGTTGATGATAAGATTTCGCTTCGCGGAATTCTTCCGCCCCTCCTTTTTTAAGAAATTATCTAAGGAGGTTTTATCTCTTATTTTGAAATTGCATTTCATTTTCATAATAAATATTAAAAGATATTTAACAAAAGTCAAGTGGAAAAAGGTTGAGAGACGAAGACCTTTTCTGTTTCTTTAGATATCATTATAACTATTTAGGCTCTCCATTAGTTTCTAGTAGGGAGTGTAGGTTTTTCTATCATAAGATATTTTTGATAAAAATCGTATAATTTTAGTGCTTTTAATAAGAAATGCGACATAAAAGTCGCCTATTAAAAAGAGGTATTTATTTTTAAGTTTTTTATTTTCAATAACTTACTTATCTTTGGATTGAACTTAAGGTGAGCCCTACCACCGCCTCTTCTATTACCTCCCCTCCCACCTTTTTCCTTAGTTCCCTTCTCTACTTTAATGGGTAGTTTTCCCCCAAGTTAAAGGTCTAATTTTTCCCCCAATTTCTCTCGGGAAAAAAGGTCTAATTTTATCACCAATTTCTTGTCTAAAAAAAAGCCTAAGAAAATGTCCAATCCCATTTCTAATTCAGAGTCCAATTTTGAGAATAAAAGGGATGGGGGCGAAGTATTCGGTTTTTTGATTTAAGGTGTAAGGTTTTTACAAAAACAAAAAGTGAGTGGTTAAAATAAAAACGCCCCGGAGGGATTCCGGGGCGTCTCCTTTTAGGGAATGTTTATCTCACGACGATTAGCTTCCTCTCTTCTTTGTATCTGCCGGAGGTGGACTCAAAGGTTAAGAGGTAGATACCAGTTGGGAGTTTGCCGACGGTAAAGAGACCATTATTACCTTTTGCCGAGTAGACCATTTCACCCAAGACATTGTAGATTTTGAGAACTGCCATCTCGTTTTTTGGTAGAGTATAGAAGATGCTAATTGGACCCTTCATTGGATTGGAGTTAATTGCGAGAGAAGGTGTTTCTTTTGACTCAGAACTCATTATGGAGACCTTTGGTGTGGAGGTTATTCCGGCAAATGGTCCACCGTAGAGCCAGAACTCATTGGTGTTATTGCCGATGGTGCAATAGATGAAGTCAACATAGGAAGAATAGGTTAAAGAGCCGCCACCCTTTATCTTTTTCATTGGGGTGCCGGTCGGTTGTCCGACATCTTCCTTTTGATACCAGGAATCATTTGTTGGTTTATACTGCCAGAACTCATAGGTATTGCCACCCTTGATGGCATAGAGTTTTCGGTCAACATCGGCATAGATGAGAGAGCCACCTTCCTTAA